>DYLA01000064.1 GCA_020722265.1 Anaerolinea sp. | reverse complement strand
CACAGGTCTGCCCCTACGGGATGGCGGTCACGCACGAACGTAACGCACGCCCGCGACTCTCGCGGCTTGCCACGCGCGCGCGATTGTGCTAGAATTGGCGGCGAGAATGGACACGGACATTGCCTGGGTTCACGCCGCGCAGCGCGGTGATACGCGCGCATTCGCGCAACTGGTCGAACGATACGAATCGCGCGTCTACAACCTCGCGCTCAAAATGCTGCGCGATCCGCAGGATGCCGAGGATGTATTGCAAGAAACTTTCCTCAGCGTCTTTCGGCATCTGAACGACTTTCACGGCGACGCGACTTTTTCGACCTGGCTCTATCGCATCGCGACGAACGCGGCTCTGATGAAGTTGCGCGCGCGCAAGCCGCCGCCTCTTTCGCTCGATGCGCCGGCGGAATCGGAAGAGGCAAACGCGCTGCCGCGCGAGGTCGCGGATTGGGGCATCATGCCAGAGGAAGCGTTGCTGAACGACGAGGTGCGCGCGCAAATGGACGCGGCGATGGACGCGCTGCCCGAGTCGCTGCGCATGGTCTTTGTTCTGCGCGATGTCGAAGGGCTCTCGGTGCAGGAGACCGCGGAGGTGCTGGGCATCAGCGTTCCGAACGTCAAGACGCGGTTGCATCGCGCGCGGCTCGCGTTGCGAAATCAACTGGCGGCGTACTTTGCCCGCGCGGGGGAGAAATCCAAGCCATGACCCATCAGCATACAGTGCTCTGCGGCGAATTACGTGGCTATTTGTCGGACTATCTCGATGGCGCGGTGCAGGAGGCAGTCTGCCGCGAAATCGAAAAACATCTAGCCGAGTGTCCGGATTGCCGTGTACAGGTAGACACGCTCAAAAAAACTATCACGCTGTATCGCCTCGCGCCGCGCGAGGAGGTACCGGCGGAGACGCACGTGCGGTTGTGGAAGGTGTTAGAGTTGGAGATGTCGCACTAGAACCCCCAGCGCTCACGCACGCGTCTGGTCGCGCCGGCGATGATGCGGAGCGCTTCGCCTTTGGACCTGACATAGCCATTGATCGCCGGATTCGGTCCGATGTAGGCGAGGTCGAGTTGCCCGGCGAACAGCGCTTCGATGGCGGAGGGTCCCGCGTTGAATACTTTGGCGTCAATCGCTGCGCCCTCGCCGAGCGCGCGTGCGAACGTTCCGTCGGCGATGCCGATGACTGCCTGGGGCGTGCGTGATGTTCGGAAACTAGCCGACGCGCAGTATCACGCGACCCGTGCCAGTATCCGGCGCGCTACAGCCGGCGGCGCAGAGAATCAAAAGCGTGACGATGAGTTGCCGACGCATTGGAACCCCCGTTGACGCCGTAGATAAATTATGCTAGCATTCGGCGCAAGAAAACCTCGCGACCGAGTCAGCCCGAGGCGAAAAGAGTATAGCACATTCGATTGCGGGGTCAAAAATCATTAGGAGGAGGTATGCTCGAGGAATTCAAAAAGTTCGCGATGCGCGGCAACGTGATGGATCTGGCGATCGGTGTGATCATTGGCGGCGCGTTTGGCAAGATCGTCGCCTCGTTGGTTGGCGATGTGTTGATGCCGCTGATCGGCTTGCTCTTGGGCGGCATTGATTTCAGTGGCTTGGCTTTTACGATTGGCAAAGCCGTGGTCAAGTACGGCGCGTTCCTTCAGAGCGTCGTTGATTTTCTCATCATCGCCTTCGTCATCTTCCTGATGGTCAAGGGGATCAACAAGTTGACCGAAAAGCCCGCTGCGCCCACCGCGCCGACGACCAAGGAGTGTCCGTACTGCCTCTCGACGATTCCGATCAAAGCGACGCGCTGTCCGAATTGCACGTCGCAATTGTAAGCCGAGCCCCGAAGGGATCGAGCCCTTTGGGGCTCAAGTCCCAGATGTTCAATGATTCCCGGCGCGCCATTGTTCTCGAATAGGGTCGCACCGCGTCACTGGGCTAGAGTTTGGTCACCCAATCGCCCACCCCCGCGCGAATCGCTGCCCCGCCGCGACGGTCGCGCGCCGGCAGTTTAGTTTTACAGTTTGTTCGGCTCGCGCAACTGCTCCGCGGGCGCGCCGCGTCTCCCGCGTTCGATCCGTACGGCGAAATGCGGGTCCTCGATCTCGATCCCGCGGTGTTCGCGCTGATGCGCGGCAGAATTGCCCCCTACAGTGCCTCTTGACTTCCAAAACGTTTTGGGTATAATGGTCTTAGATTCCCAAAACGTTTTGGGAGATAACAATGACCGTTACGATTCGCGACGTTGCCAAGCGGTTGCGCCTCTCCATCACCACTGTCTCGCGCGCGCTTGACGGTTACGCTGACGTGGCGCCCCGAACGCGCGCGCGTGTGACGCGGACGGCGCGAGCGATGGGCTATGTGCCCAGTCGCGCCGCGCGTCAGTTGCGCCGCCAACGCGCCGATGCGATTGGGTACGTCCTCCCTGCCAGCGGTCCTCATTTCACCGATCCGTTCTTTTCCGAATTCATCGCCGGCTTGGGCGATACGGCGACCGCGCACAACCTTGATCTGCTCATCTCCATCGCCCCCCCCGATTCTGCTGCCGAACAACGCATCTACGCCCGCTGGGTGCAGGCGCGCCAAGTGGATGGCATCGTCCTGAGCCGAATGCGTTTGCGCGATTGGCGCGTCAAATATCTCGCCGAGAATAATTTCCCTTTCGTCGCGCACGGACACGCGCGGATGCGCGTGGACTTTCCATACATCGAACTGGATTCGCAAACAGGGTTCGCACAACTCGTGCGTCACTTGGGCGCGCGCGGGCATCGCCGCATCGCCTACATCGGCGCGCCCGCCAAGTTTACGCTCCAAGTGGAACGCTGGGCAGGCTATCGGCAAGGTCTGGCTGAAGTCGGCATCAAGTTCGATCCCGCGCTCGTCGCTGAAGGCGATCTCACCCGCACGGGTGGCTATCTCGCCGCGCAACGCTTGCTCGCGCTGCGCCAACGTCCCTCCGCCATCATCGGTGTCAATGATCTCACCGCCATCGGCGCGATGCGCGCGGCGCGCGAGGTTGGTCTCGTCGTCGGTCGTGATCTGGCGATAGCAGGATACGACGGCACTGACGAAGCCGAACACACCGATCCGCCGCTCACGACGCTCAAGCAGCCGATCTACGACACGGCGCAACGTCTAGTCGAAATGTTGCTCAAACATGTCGCGGGCGAACCATTGAACGAATCGCACATCATTTGGCAACCTGCGCTCATCATTCGCGCGTCTACCGATTTCGATTTCAAATGAGCCGTAGGGTGAGCGCTTTCGGCCTGCGGCATCCGTCGCATCGAGGGAGGTGATGCCTTAACCGAACAAGTCTTGCCGATCGAGAAAGAATTGGATTGAAATTGTGCAGCTACTTGGCCCTTGCACCCGCCCGCAAGAGCAGGTGTCAAGTTGATGCACCCTAGGAGGAGATTCAAATGAACAAGCGAATGTTTCTCGTCGCGTCTTTCGCGATGATCCTGCTCGTCGTTGCGGCGTGCGCGCCCGCGCCCACACCCGTGCCAACTCAAGCACCTCCCACTGCCGCGCCAACGGTCGCCCCCGTCCAACCGCTCGTCTTGCTCTCGACGCAACTCAAGCCCGTTGAAGAAGCGGAAAAGATGCGCAAGAGCATCCTGGCTGGCTTTACCGCAGCCAAAGTCGAGTTCGTCGCGGACGATGAGGGTCCGTTCCAGGATCGCATCATCGCCGAGCAAAAAGCGGGCAAGGTGACGGTTGGTGTCATTGGCGCGTTGCACGGCACATTCCCCGTGCTCCTCCAAGCGAACGCGCTGGAAGACCTCACCCCGCTCTTGCAAAAGTTGCAGGATCGTCCCATCGTTAAAGAGTTTCTTACGCTGGGAAAACTGGGCACCGACAAACAGTACTACGTTCCTTGGATGCAGGCGACCTACGTCCTTGCCGTCAACAAAAAAGCGTTGCAGTACTTGCCGCAAGGTGCGGACGTAAACGCGCTCACCTACAAGCAACTGACCGAGTGGGGTGCGAACATCCAGAAAGCCACGGGGCAAAAGAAACTGGGCATCCCCGCGGGACCCAAGAGTTTGTTGCATCGCTTCATTCAAGGTTACCTCTATCCTTCCTACACAGGTGGCTTGGTGACAACGTACAAGACTTCTGAAGCCGTCGAGATGTGGAAGGATTTCAAAGCGCTGTGGGAGTACGTCAATCCGCAATGCACCACCGTTGACTTTATGCAAGAAGCATTGCTCTCGGGCGAAGTGTGGGTGGGGTTCGATCACACGGCGCGCTTGATCAACGCGTTCAAAGAGAAACCGGATGAGTTCATCGCCGTGCCTGCGCCTGCTGGTCCCAAAGGTCGCTACTATATGAGCGTCGTAGCGGGACTGGGCATCGCCAAGAACACCCCGAACAAGGCTGGCGCGGAAGCGTTGATCGAGTACCTCACGCGTCCGAGCGTGCAAGCCGTGACGTTGCGCGAAGTGAGTTTCTTCCCTGTCCTCGAATCGGACTTGCCTACCGATTTGCCGGCCGCGATCAAACTAGAAGCCGATGGCGTGGTCAAGCAATCGAAGGCGAAGGACGCGCGCGTTGCACTGCTGCCGATCGGCTTAGGCGCGAAAGGTGGCGAGTTCAACAAGGTGCAACTCGATACGTTCACGCGCATCATCCTCAAGGGGGAAGACATTCAAAAAGTGCTCACCGAAGAAGGTGCGAACTTGCAAAAGGTGATGAATGCCGCCCAAGCCCCGTGCTGGTTGCCCGATCCAATCAGTACAGGCGCGTGTCAGGTCAAATAGCCGGTAGACCCATAGGCAGGTGGCAAGTAGCAGGTCAGCGCCAATTGCCTCTCCTTGCTACCTGTCTCCCCTGATACCCTCGAGGTCCCCATGCGTTTCAAACTGGAAAGCGCGCTGCCATTTGGTTTGCTCTTTCCCTCCGTCGCTTTTCTCGCGCTGTTGATTCTGGCGCCAATCGGTCAAGCGTTTCTGCTCGCGTTTCAAACCGAAACGGGCGAATTCGCGCTCGCCGCGTTTCAACGAATGGCGAGCGATACCGCGTTCAATGAGGCGGTCCGCAACACCTTCTTGCTCTTGCTGACGATTGTGCCATTGCAAATCGTTCTCGCGCTCGCGATGGCGCTCTTGATTCACGCGCGCTTGCGGGGGCAAACGTTGTTCCTGTACGTCTTTGCGATTCCGATGGCGATTTCCGATCTGGCGGCGGGCTTGGTATGGCTTTCGATTTTCACCGAGCGGGGCTACTTGAATTCGATTCTGCAATCTCTCGGATGGATCCAACAACCACTGCTCCTCTTGTCGTATCAGAATCCGCAGGGAATTTTCGCTGCTGTCGTCGTTGCCGAATCGTGGCGTGCTACTGCGATTGTGATGGTCATTCTCGTCGCGGGTTTACAGATGATTCCGCGCGATTTCTTCGAAGCAGCAGAATTGTTCGGTGCAGGAACACTCAAACGGACGTGGTACGTCGTCCTGCCGCTCCTGCGTCCCAGTTTGCAAACCGCGCTCATCATTCGCACGCTATTCGCGTTCCAAACATTCGCCGTCGTCTTTGCGCTGGCAGGGCGAACTCTGCCCGTCTTGGCAGGCGAAGCGTACACGTGGTACTATAGCAATCGCAACCCAGCGGTGGCTGCCGCGATGGCGTTTCTCATTTTGCTCTTGTCGCTGCTGGCAACGGTCGTCTACTTGCGCGTGCTGCAGGTGCGCGAGGAGGAGCGCGCGCGATGAAATTACCAACTCGCTTTTCGCCGCGCACGGCGTGGTCGCGCGGACTGCTCTACGGCACGGCGATGCTCTTCGCGTTGTGGGTACTGACGCCGCTCTATTTGATCGTGCTCGCCGCGTTCAGTCGCCGCCAAGCGATCTACGAGTATCCCAAGTCGCTGTTGCCGTTCAATCTCTCGGCGGACACGATGACGTTCTTCGTCACCTCGACGGGCGTGTGGAGTTCGGTCAACCACAGCGTCATCGTCGCCTGCGCGACGATTGTGTTAGGGTTGTTGCTTGGCGCGCCTGCTGGGTACGCGCTGGCGCGTTTCCAGTTTCGCGGCCGCGACCTGTTTCAGATCGCGCTCTTGGTGACCAAGATGTTCCCCGTCGCGATTCTTTCGATTCCCCTCGCCGTCAGTTTCATCCAATGGGGTTTGTACGATACGCTCTTCGGCGTCGTGTTGATTCATACCGCCATGGCCTTGCCCTTCGTCGTGTTAGTCACGCGCAGTGTGTTCTTCGGCGTTCCGCAGGAATTGGAAGAAGCGGCGATGACGCTCGGGTGCACGCGCCTGCAAGCCTTCTGGCGCGTCGCACTGCCGCTCGCCTTGCCTGGACTGGCGGCGGCGGCAATCTTTACGTTTATGATTTCGTGGAATGAGGTGTTCGCCGCGACGATTCTTACGGTGCAGAATCGTACGCTCCCCGCGCAAGTGTTAACCCAACTGAACGACTCACCGATTTACTATCGTTACGCGGGCGGCTTTTTTATGATCGCTCCCGCCCTCGTGTTCATCTTCATCATCCGGCGGTATCTGTTGAATCTGTGGGGAGCACAATAAACAGGCAACAGGAAGGGGGGATGGTCAACCGCCTCCTGCCGACCGCCTATCTGGAGATCCTATGGCAAGCATTCGTTTTGAGTCCGTCCGCAAAGTTTTTGGCAAAGTGGTGGCAGCCGACGACGTCACACTCGAAATCAAAGATGGCGAGTTTATGGTTCTGCTTGGTCCCAGCGGCTGTGGCAAGACGACCCTCTTGCGGTGTCTCGCGGGATTGGAACGTGTAGATGGCGGGCGCGTGTTCATCGGCGAGCGCGAGGTCACCGATCTCGCGCCGCGCGACCGCAAGATTGCGATGGTATTCCAGAGTTACGCGGTCTTTCCGCATCTCACCGTCTTCGATAACATCGCGTTCGGCTTGAAGATGCAGGACCGCCCGCGCGATGAAATCAAACGCCGCGTGGCAGAGAGCGCGCGTTTGTTGGAACTTGCCGATTTTCTTGAGCGCTATCCCGCGCAACTTTCGGGCGGTCAGCGGCAGCGCGTCGCCGTGGCACGCGCCATCGTGATGCAAGCCGCCGTGCTGTTGATGGACGAGCCACTGTCTAACCTCGATGCGCTCTTGCGCTTGCAAATGCGCGCGGAACTCAAACGCTTGCACCAAGAAATCAAAGCGACGACGATTTATGTGACGCACGATCAAGTGGAAGCGTTGTCGCTGGGTGATCGTATCGCGGTAATGCAGAATGGGCGCATCGTCCAATGCGATGCGCCGATGCAGCTTTACGATTTTCCCGCGAACAAATTCGTCGGCGGATTCATCGGCACGCCGCCGATGAATTTTCTCCCTGGCGTCGTCCGCGTGAGCGACGCCAAGCCTGTCGCCGTCGTCGGCGAAGCGCAGATCGCGCCCTCCGCCGCGTTCGCCCCCGCACTCGCCCTGAAAAACGGTCAACCGATTTTGCTCGGCATCCGTCCTGAAAATCTCGTCCTCACATCGTCGCCGCAACCCAACACGATCCGCGCGCGCGTCCTCGTCGTCGAGCCGCTCGGTTCGCACAAGTTGTTGACGGTGCAAGTCGGCGCTGAAATCGCCAAAGTGAGTGTCACGCCCGATGAACGCGTCGCACCGAATGACGATGTGTGGCTGCGTTTCGACCCTGAAAAAATTCGCTGGATGGATGCGAGCACGGGAGAAACGATTCGCTGACACCATTTGCCTCCCGACAACTCTCATTACTCCTATGACCTCGACCGATCTCCGCGCGCGTGCACAAGCCGTCCTGCGCCTCAACGACATGGGCGAATTTACCAAACCCGCGCCGCGCCAATATCCACATCAGTGGAACTGGGATTCCGCGCTCATCGCGCTGGGACTCGCACATTTCGATTTACCGCGCGCGCGGATCGAAATACAATCGCTGTTGCGTGCGCAATGGCGTGATGGAATGATGCCACACATCATCTACCCCGCCGGTGCAGCCGATTACTTTCCCCCACCCGAATTTTGGCAGACCGAAAATTTACCCCACGCGGGCAAGTTTCCTTCATCCGCCCTGACTCAACCGCCGATTCTCGCCACGATCATTCGCGCCATCCGCACCACGCACCACGAATTCCAAATCTCACACCCCGAATTTTCAAAACTCCTGGCCTGGCATCGTTGGCTCCACACCGCGCGCGACGCCGATGGCACGGGCTTGCCCTGCCTCATTCACCCTTGGGAATCGGGAATGGACAACTCGCCGCTGTGGGCAGACGCGCTCGATCGCATCACGCCACGCGATATGCCGCCGTACAAACGCTGCGATACCATTCACGTCGCGCCAGATGAACGCCCCCTCGTGCTCGATTACGAACGCTTTGTGCATCTGATTGATCTGGGACGCCGCTTGCGTTGGGAGCCGCGCGCGTTGCTTGCGCAAATGCCGTTCCTCGTTCAAGATGTTTTATTCTGTTCGGTTCTGCATCGCGCCGACGAAGATTTGCGCGCGCTCGCCATCGAACTCGGTGAACCCACGCGCGAGATTGACGCGTGGCTCGCACGCACGCGCACTGGATTCAACGCACGCTTCTGGGACGAGGCGCGCGGCTTGTATCTCGATTACGACGTGCGCGCGCAATCGCCGATTCGCGTGAATGCGAACGCCACATTCGCACCCCTCTGGGCAGGTCTCGCGACCAGCGCACAGGCCGCGCGACTCGTCGCGGAACATTTCGAAAATCCCCGTGCCTACGCTCCCGACGCCGATTCCAAGTTCCGTCTGCCCAGCGTCGCCAAAAACGAACGCGGCTACTCGCCGCGCCGCTATTGGTGCGGTCCCATTTGGATTCAAATGAATTGGCTCATCGCGCAAGGATTGCGGCGCTATGGCTTTGACGCGCAAGCCGATGCCATTGTGCGCGATGCACTCGCGCTCGTCGTGCAGAGTGGCTTTCGGGAGTACTATGACCCGCGCGATGGCAGCGGCTGCGGCGCGACTGATTTCAGTTGGAGCGCCGCGCTCACGCTGGACATGCTGAGCCAAGATTTCGCACCTGCACGCTTGGAGTCGGCAATCATCCGTCATAATCAAGGAAGACTATGACCTTCCCACCCACATCCTCCTTTCTGCGGCTTTTACAAAATCGCATCACGCTCGAAGAGTACGCGCCCCCAATACTCGATCCACGTCTTCAGCGTTCAGCCAACGACAATCATCGCATCCCGTTCAGCGGCATTCCGTTCAGCGAACGCGGCTCGCGCCTGCTTCTCTTTCGCCGCGCAGCCAAGTTGTACATTCGCCTCGCCGAACGCTGGAGCAAATGGGTCGAAGAGGTGGGCGATTATCGGCATCGTCCGCCGATCATTGACGATTTCATTTTCACCGACACGGACGGCGCACCGCTCGACTTCAATTTGACATCGTATCCGCACGCGCTGGTGCTGTCCACGCGCCTCGGTGAATTTTGGATCACGTTTGCCGACGAGGAAACGCTCTACCTCAGATTGCCTGCCGCGCACTGCGGCATCACGTTTCGCGCGTACGCACGCGATGGGCGCGCGAATCGGCGGGGCGGTGAGTTCAAAGGCGATCCCGAACATCGCACGACGCATCGTAACATTGCGTACACAACGAACGCGCCGATCATCGCCAATACGATCACGAACGACGCGAACGGTTATCAACGCGTGAATTTGCAACTCAAAGCGACGAACGAGTCCGCGTTTTTGCTCAACATCACGCCACGACTTGGTTTCAATCGCAGTATCGCGTGCGCGGAAGATATTTTGCACGACGCTCAGGCACGTTGGCACGCGTGGTTCGCCGCCGCGCCGAATGTGGCAGAACAGTATGCCGAGCAGTACTATTACGCGTGGTGGATTCTGCGAATGGGCTTGCTCAGTCCGCGTTTCTATCTCACGCGCGAAGCGATGATGCCATCGGCGATTCATTACATCGGCGTATGGCAATGGGATGCCTTCTTTCACGCCCTCGCGTATCAATACGTGGATCAAAAACTCGCCGAGAATCAACTGCGTGTCGTGCTCGATCATCAACGCGAAGACGGAATGATTCCGGATGCCGTGCACGATGAAGGGGTGGTGTTGCGTTGGAAGTTGCCGGGAATGGAAGGCGAAGCGGATGTGACCAAGCCACCGTTGATCGCGTGGGCGACGCTCAAGTTGTACGCCACACTCGGCAATCGCGATTTTCTCGATGAGATTTACGAACCACTGTGTCGCTGGAATCGTTGGTGGTTTGAAAAGAACGATGACGACCACGATGGCATCGCACAGTACAATCACGGTTTTTCATCGGGGCTTGATGACAGTCCGTTGTGGGATGAAGGTATGCCGGTCGAATCGCCGGAACTGAACACATACTTGGTGATGCAGATGGATTCGCTCGCGCGCATCGCCGAGATTCTGAATTTGCACAATGACGCAACGATGTGGCGCGCGCGCGCCGATGAACTGGCGCAAAAACTCATTGCGCATTTCTGGGACGCCGACGCGGATGTGTTCTGGGCGACGCGCGATCACAAACCGATTCGCGTGCTGACGCCCTTCAACTTGTATCCCTTGTTGACCGGACGAATGCCGCGCCCCATCAACGAGCGCCTCGTCGCGCACCTGACGAATCCAAATGAATTTTGGACGCGCTATCCGATTCCGACGGTTGCGTGCAACGATCCGAAATGCGATCCAACCAAAATGTGGCGCGGACCGACGTGGATCAACATCAACTATTTGTTCATCGAGGGATTGCAACGCGCGGGTTATCCTACTCTCGCACGCGAACTGCGCGCCAAGACACTCGAACTGTTGATGCGCCACAACGATATTTACGAGTACTACCATCCCGACACGGGCGATCCACCGCCACACGCCGCCTCCGTGTTCGGTTGGTCGAGCGCGGTGTTTGTGGATTTGGCGATTCAAGCCTCACGTGAGCGGCACGTGTGAACAAGATTCTCGATCACCTCATCGCGCTCTACGGCGACGAACTGGGACGCGCGACGTTCGCGCGTCTGCAATCCCTCATCGCCAATTACCGATCTCAAATCCTTGCGCGGCGGTCAGCAGTGAGCGGTCAGCAGCCACTCACCTACCGCGACGCGCTCCTCATCACCTACCCCGATCAGGTGCGCGCACCGCACGAACCGCCGTTGCAAACGCTCGCCGATTTTTGCGCGCGCCATCTGGCGGAATTGGTCAGTACGATTCACTTGTTGCCGTTCTATCCGTACTCGTCCGACGATGGCTTCTCGGTGATAGACTATCGCGCCGTCCATCCCGCGTTGGGTACTTGGGACGATGTCGCGCGCGTCGGCGGGGCGCAGTTTCGTTTGATGTTCGATGCGGTGATCAACCACATCTCGGCGCAGAGTGCGTGGTTTCAAGCGTTCTTGCGTGACGACCCGCGCTATCGCGATTGGTTCATCGTCGTTCCCGACGGCGCGGATGTTTCGCGCGTGATTCGTCCGCGCACGTTGCCCGTGCTCACACGATTTGAAACACCGAGCGGCGCAAAGAATGTGTGGACGACGTTCAGCGCGGATCAGGTTGACCTCAACTATCGTAATCCCGCTGTGCTGGTCGAGATCGTCGAAACGCTGTTGTTCTACCTGGCGCGCGGCGCGAGTTGGATTCGCTTGGACGCCATCGCGTTTTTGTGGAAAGAGCGGGGGACGACGTGTTTGCATTTACCGCAAACCCATCGCCTCATTCAACTCTTGCGCGCGGTGGTGGACGTGGTCGCGCCGTCAACGATTCTGGTCACCGAAACGAACGTGCCGCACGCTGACAACGTTTCGTACTTTGGCGATGGGACGAACGAGGCGCATCTGGTTTACAACTTTGCGTTGCCGCCGCTCGTGTTGCACGCGTTCCACACGGGCGAGGCGCGCACGCTCTCGCGCTGGGCAAGCGAGTTGAAATTGCCTTCCCAGCAGGCTACCTTCCTTAACTTTCTCGCCTCGCACGATGGGGTTGGCTTGAATCCTGCGCGCGGCATTTTGCGCGACGAGGAAATTGACGCGCTCGTCGCGCGCGCGCTCGCACACGGCGGCTTGGTCTCGCACAAGGCGAATCCCGAGGGTACCGCCAGCCCGTACGAGTTGAACATCGTTTACTACGACGCGCTCAACGATCCGAACGCGCCCGAGTCGCTCGACACGCAAGTGGATCGTTTCGTTTGCGCGCACGCGATTATGCTCGCGCTGGTGGGCGTGCCCGCGATTTACTTTCACAGTTTGTTCGGCTCGCGCAACTGGCGCGCCGGCGTCGCGCGGACGGGGCAGCCGCGCGCGCTCCATCGCGAAAAGTTGGCGCGCGCCGCACTGGAACGCGAGTTGGGCGAGCCAGCCTCACGACGCGCCCGGGTGTTCACGCGGCTCGCGCAACTGCTCCGCGGGCGCGCCGCGTCTCCCGCGTTCGATCCGTACGGCGAAATGCGGGTCCTCGATCTCGATCCCGCGGTGTTCGCGCTGATGCGCGGCGAAGAGGTATTGTGCCTGCACAACGTTTCCGCGCAGGCGCGCCGGGTGCCTTGGGAGCGGCCGGGCTGGCGCGATTTGTGTACGGGACAGTTGTTCGATGGGATGCTCTCGCCATATCAAGTGAGGTGGCTGCGCGCGGGTCGCGATGAGAATCGCCGCGTAAAGACACCTGCCCCTTGAACCGAACCGAGCGCGTCGGCTTGACACAATGTGACAATCATCGTATAATATTTTTGTGACGAAAGAGACGTATTTTTGGCGCAATAACCCTTACGATAAGAGTAATCGTTTACCATTATTATAAGCATTTCCCGACCACCATGATCCGCATCAACCGCAAGACCGACTATGCCATCCGTGTGCTCTTGGCGCTCGCCAAACAAGGGGATGACGCCATGTTGCCTACTTCCCAAATCCAACAGGAAATGCTCATTCCCAAGGCGCTGG
>DYLA01000063.1 GCA_020722265.1 Anaerolinea sp. | reverse complement strand
TAGCGTTACCGAGATTCCTCGCTTCGCTCGGAATGACAGCGATGCGACTTTGCACCAGCCGTGCATTTCTTCTGGGGGTATTGAGAAAAAGCAAAATATGCGATATAATATGGACGCAAACAAATCCCCGGGCGCGTTGGGCGCCTGCGTTTCCCGTGTCTTCGAACAGAGGCGCGGCATCACTCAAGGAGGAAAGATGCGTAAGTTCTTGGCGGTAACTCTCGTCATGGTCGTCGCTTTGCTGGTCCTCACTGCTGCGAGCCCGGCGCCCGCCTCGGCGGCCGGGCCGGCGTATTACGTCGTCCGTTATGGCGACACGCTAGCAGGGATTGCTTGGCGCTATGGCGTGAGTATGTGGACGTTGGCGCGCTACAATGGCATCTGGAACCCCAACCTTATCTACGCGGGGCAGGTGTTGGTGATTCCGTACATCCCAGGACCTTGGCCTCCCGCCCCGATGCCTTGTCCCATTCCCGGTCCCATCCCCGGCCCGGTCTATCGCTGTATGTATCGTGTGCAGTACGGCGACACGATGATCCGCATTGCCGCGCGGCTCGGTACTGATCCCTGGACGCTGGCACGATACAACGGCATCTACAACTTGAACTGGATCTACGCCGGGCAATGGCTGCGGATTCCGAACTGCTATCTGTAAGCCGCCTGCTGCAATGTCCCCTAACGAAAACGAGGACTCGCTTCGAGTCCTCGTTTTTGTAGATGCCCCTGGACGTCAACGTTTTGCCGGCTGTTCCAATGCCAGGGCGCGCACCAGCCGCGCGTGAACCTCACGCGGCATCGCGACCATCGGCGCGGCGCGATACAACACGATCGTGATGCGAGTCGTCTCCACCATCGCGCGGCAGTAGGCGCAGGTCGCGAGATGTTGCTGGATTCTCGCTTCCTGCGCGGCGTCCAATGTCTCGTCGAGATAATCGGACATATGCGCGAGCAAGTTGCGACAAGTCGGAGAGAGCCAAGCGTCCATCAATCGTTTAGATGCGAACGACGACGCCGGGTTACGTTAAGCCTCTCCGCGCACTTCGCGCTCCAGCCGCGCAAAGAACTCGACCATAAACGCGTGCCGTTCGTCGGCGAGGCGGCGCGCCGTGGCGGTGAACATTCGCTCACGCACTCGGCTCAACTTGACGGCGAATTCGGCGACGGCGGTGTGATTCGCGTTGCGCTGGGCGCGCGTCGCCACCGCGTCCGGGGCAACCTCGCCCCACAGCCGCTGATTGAGCGCGCCGGAGACGGCGTAGGCGCGCGCGACACCAATCGCACCAATCGAATCGAGTTTATCCGCGTCGAACAGGACTTGGGCTTCGAGCGTCTGGGGCGTTGTCGTGCCGCGAAAGCGATGGGCGGCGATGGCGTGGGCGACGGCTTCGATGCGCGCGGGCGGCCTCCCATACGCGCGCAGAATCGCGCGCGCGCGGTCGGCGGCCATTTGCGCGTGATCGCCGCCGGTGGCATCTTCGTCCGCACGCGCGCAATCGTGCAACAGCGCCGCGGCGCGGACAATTTCCACATCCGCGCCCTCCGCGCGCGCTAGACGTTCCGCCAACGCGAGGACCCGGAGGACGTGGTCAAAGTCGTGTGCGCTTTCCGCACCGCGATAGTGTGCGCGGGCTTGTTCAATCGTAATCATCGCCATTTGTCTCTTGAATTGGAAATGGTATAATAGTGCCTGCGGAGATGTCAACCGATTCGATGTCTACAAACGTTCGCTTGACCGGCATTGTCACCGGCCTCGTGCAAGGCGTGAACTTTCGATGGTTCACTCAACGGCGCGGGACTGAATTGGGGCTCGTCGGCTATGTTCGCAATCGCGCCGATGGCTCGGTAGAATTCGTCGCCGAAGGAACGCGCGACGCGCTAGAGCGCTTGCTAGATGCCGCGCGTGTGGGTCCGCCCGCGGCGGTCGTGGAGAACGTGGAGGCGCGCTGGGGCGTGGCGACCGGCGAGTTCGGGCGCTTTGAGATTCGTTTCTGATTAGACTGATGATGCATAAGAATCCAGAGCGTATCGCCTGGCTGGTCATTTTGAGCGCCTTCGGCGTGTTCCTCGCCTTGTGCGTCATCGTCCCGGTAGGGGCGCGGTATTACTTGGAACATTCGACGGCAGCGCAGCCAGCCACCCTCGAAGTGATCGGCGGGACGGTGCGGGTGCACGAAAGCGGCGGTGCGGCGCCTCTCGCGGTGACCAAGTCCTTGCCTCTCGCCGAGGGGAGCGCCATCGAGACCGATGAGAATTCGCGTGGGATCATCACGTTCTTCGATGGTAGCACAGCGATTCTCTTTCCCGGCACGCAGATCACCCTGCGCGCGATGCGCGTTTCGATATTTCCCTGGGGGGTGGAACCGATCACGCTGCGCGTGGAGCAAACGCGCGGACGCATTCGCGTCGGCGTGGCGACACCAATGCCGCGCGGCGATGGGAAACTCCCCGCGCGCGTCTTTCAGGTCTCCACGCCGCATCTCGTCACGAAACTGACCGAGGGGAGTTACACGGTCGAAGTGACGGCGGATCTGTCGCAGGTGACTGTGCGCGACGGGACCGCCACCGTGAGCGCGCGCGAACGCGCGGTTCAGGTCGGACGCGGCAAACGCACCGTCGTGCGCGCGGGCGAGGCGCCACTTGATCCGCTGCCGCTCGCGCAGGACATCATCGTCAACGGCGATTTTATGGACCCGCTGGTACGCGGTTGGAATGTTCTGCGTGAGTCTGCCAGCGATTCGGCGATTCCGGCCGGGATGGTGACGCAAACGACGCTGGGCGATCGGCGCGTCGTGCAGATCGAGCGTACCAACTCGAATCAGACGAGCGCGATCACCGGCATCGTGCAGCAAGTTAACCGCGAGGTTTCCGATTATCGGGTGTTGCGCCTCGCGGCGGACATTCGTTTGCATTACCAGAGTTTGTCCGGCGGCGGGATGCTTAGTTCCGAGTACCCAATCATCCTGCGGCTAAAATACCGCGATCAGTACGGCAGCGAGGCGGAATGGGTCCACGGGTTCTACTATCAAAACGTGACGCACAATCCCACCGCGAATGGCGAACTCGTTCCGCAGGATGTCTGGG
The DNA here is from genome assembly GCA_020722265.1 of Anaerolinea sp. Taxonomy (GTDB): domain Bacteria; phylum Chloroflexota; class Anaerolineae; order UBA4142; family UBA4142; genus DYLA01. The sequence continues at coordinate 9,916 of DYLA01000063.1, read as the reverse complement.
TGCCGTTCGAGAGCGGCAACCTGATGGAGCTGGCCGAGCCGCGTCCCTTCTTCATTACGTCGCTGATGATCTACGCGTCCGGGTGGGATTACGACGCGTATGTCTCCAGCGTTCGCCTCATCGTCGAATAGAATCAATCGAATCCCAAGCCCCGCTCTTTGAGACTCACGAACTTGAGCCCCGCCCCGATGACGAGGTGATCGAGCACTTCGATATCCAGAATCTTCCCCGCCTTGACGATTTCGCGGGTGACCGCCACGTCCTCCGGCGACGGCGTGGGGTCGCCGGAGGGATGGTTGTGCGCGATGATGATGGACGCGCAATTCTGGCGCACCGCTTCGCGGAACAACTCGGTCACGCGCACGACGGTGGTGTGGAGCGAGCCGCTGTACACCGTCGGCGTCGCCACCACGCGATTCTTCGTATCCAGCAGGACGGTTCGCATCACCTCCTGTTCCAAGTACCCCATATCCGAAAGCAAAGTCGCCGCGTCCGCCGCGGAATGGATGACGCGTCTTTCGTCTGGCGTGGCGAATTGCAAACGGCGTCCCAACTCGAAAGCCGCCTGTAATTCGATGGCTTTGGCTTGGCCGATGCCGCGCACGCGCGTCAGTTCGGCGAGGGAAAGCCGCGCCAGTCCGCCCAAGCCCCCGTGATCTCCCAGCAAACGTTCAGCGAGACGCAGCACGTTTTCGCCGCGCGTGCCGGTGCGCAGGACGATGGCGATGAGTTCTTCGGTCTTGAGCGTAGCGGCGCCCAGTCGGCGCAAGCGTTCGCGCGGCAAATCGCTCTTGTCCACGCGCGCCAGCAAGTACTCGGTGTGTGCGGGGATGACATCGGCAGCAAGCCCCATCGGGATCCTCCGTAGAATAGAATCGCGTGCGTTTAGCGGCGATGCATAGGCGCAACAGGAACGGCCGGTATGAACAATTCGGGCGGCAACGCGATTATAAACGACGTGTGGCAGTTTGGCAAGCGGGACTTCTTCCCCCTCTTGACTTGCCTCGCGCGCTGTGCTATAAAATCCACAAATCCAATGAAGGAGGAATAGCCATGCTTCGTCTCAAGCGTATCCTTTCGATCATTCTCGTCGCGCTGGTCATTCTCGTCGTCGTTGGTTGCGCAGGGGGTTATTGGTTCATCACCAGATCCCATCCGCAAATCAACGGCACGCTGCGCGTCGCCGGACTCCAAGCCCAAGTCGAAATCGTTCGCGATCCGATGGGTGTCCCGCACATCTACGCGGAAAACGCGGACGATTTGTTTTTCGCGCAGGGGTACGTCCACGCACAGGATCGGTTGTGGCAGATGGAGTACAACCGCCGCATCGGTCACGGCACGCTGTCCGATATCTTCGGCGCGACGACCATCAAGAACGATCGCTTTTTGCGGACGATTGGACTGGCGCGCGCCGCGCGCGCCGATTTCGCCGCTTTGAGCGCGTCCGACCGCCGCCCGCTCGAAGCCTACGCGCGCGGCGTCAACGCGTTCATCGAGACGCACCGCGACAGTCTGCCGCTTGAGTTCACCATTCTCGGTTTCCAGCCCGCGCCCTGGGAGCCGGTGGACACAATCGCCTGGGGCAAGGTCATGGCGTACAATCTCGGCGGCAACTACGAGGCGGAGTTGTTCCGCGCCGCGCTGTTCGCCAAAAAGATGCGGCGGGAGCAGATCAACGAATTGCTGCCCCCTTACCCTGCCGCTGGACCGTTCATTATTCCGCCGGAGGCAAAAGAGTACAAATCCCAAATCCCAACTCCCGCGCTCCAATCTCTGCTCGTCTCGATTGGCAATCCCGCTTTGGATGAACTCGCCCGACTGGACGCCGCGCTCGGTTTGCGGCAGCCCGGGGTCGGCTCGAATGACTGGGTCGTGGACGGCACCAAGAGCGCGACCGGCAAACCGATTCTTGCCAACGATCCGCATCTCGGTATCCAGATGCCTTCGATCTGGTACCAAATCGGTTTGCATTGCGTTCCGCAGAGCGATGCCTGCCCGTACAACGTCGCTGGCTTTAGTTTCCCTGCCGCACCCGGCGTCATCATCGGTCACAACGACCGAATCGCGTGGGGCGTGACGAACGTCGGTCCTGACGTGCAAGATTTATTCATTGAAGAGATTCGGGGGAATCAAGCCAAATTCCAAGACCAGTGGGAGGACCTCCAAGTCGTCGAAGAGCCGATCAAGGTCAGGGGGGTCGTCTCGGAGACGCTCAAGGTGCAGATCACGCGGCACGGTCCGATTATGACCCCAGTGCTGACGGGGGTGACCCAGCCTCTCGCGCTGCAATGGACGGCGACGAAGGAACGCAGCCGGCTCTTTGAAGCGGTGCTGCTGATCAATCGCGCGCGGAACTGGGACGAGTTTCGCGCCGCACTCCGCTTGTGGGATGTGCCGTCACAAAACTTTGTCTACGCCGATGTGGACGGCAACATCGGCTATCAGATGCCGGGGAACGTGCCCATTCGCGCTAAGGGGGATGGGACGGTGCCGGTCTCGGGCACCGGCGAGTACGAATGGGTGGGCTATATTCCGTTCGATGAATTGCCGTTCGTCTTCAACCCGCCGACGCATTTTGTCGCGACCGCCAACAACGCCGTCGTGCCAACGACGTACAAGTACTGGATCACCTCGGACTGGGCAGCGCCGTATCGCGCGCAGCGCATCGTTGACCTGCTCCAGTCGAAGGACAAACTATCGCTGGACGACTTTAAGGCGATTCAAGGCGATGTCTATTCGATTCCCGCCGTGCAGTTCCAAAAGTATCTCGCCACGCTCACGCCCGAGGGTGCGCTGCAGACGCGCGCACTCGAATACGTGAAGGCGTGGGATGGTCATCTGACGACCGAAACAATCGGCGGAACGATTATCGAGGTGGTGCACCAACGGCTGGTGCGGAATATGTTCACCGACCCATTAGGCGACGCGGATTTGCTGCGCACATACGTCGGCGCGGGCGACTATAGCCGCCGCGCCGTGCTCGCCCTTTTGGAAAAACCGCAGAGCGAGTGGTGGGGCCGCGCGGGGCGCGACGCGCTGGTGAAAAAGAGTTTTGCCGAAGCAGTGGATTGGCTCAAGAGCCAGTTCGGGGACAATCCCGCTGAATGGCGGTGGGGGCGCGTGCACACGGCGACCTTTGCGCATCCGCTTGGCAGCGTCCAGCCACTGGATCGCCTCTTCAACGCCGGACCGATTGCCGCGCCCGGTGGCGTGTTCACCGTTTTCAACACCTCTTTCCGTGGCGCGTCCCCCTACGCAGTTTCCACCGTCGCTTCGATGCGCGAGATCATTGACCTTGCCAATCTCGCCCACTCGCTCGCGATTCACACGACCGGGCAGTCCGGCTTGCCGCTGAACAAGCATTACAGCGATATGGTGCTGATGTGGCGCGACGTCAAGTACGCCCCGTTCTATTTTGACCGCGCCGCGCTCGACAAGGTTCGCGAGGGCGTGTTGGTGTTGCAACCAGCCAAGTGACCCGAGCAGAAAGGTATCACCCCAGATACACCTTGCCCAAGATCGCGAGGAGTAGACAGCCAAAGATCACGATGTTGACGAGGATGAGCAGAGAGATGAAAAACCAGTGACGGTAACTGAGGTTCATTGGACCTTGCTCCATTCCAACTCCTTTCGTGGTGGTGTCCTCCCGCAGGTTGTGGCGCATCGAATCTGCGGGAGGCTGTTTCTTCATTGGGATAGCGTGACCTCTTCCGCGACCAAGCGCGCGATCGCGCCATCGTCGCGGCACACCAGCAGCGCGCCGTCGTCATCCACGTCCACCGCGACGCCGGCGACGGTGCCAGCCGGCGATCGGGCGCGGACGCGCTGCCCCAGCGTCACGAGGCGCGCCGCCCACTCCGGGCGCAAGTTCTCGCCGGCGCACAGGCGCAGATAGTACCGCTCGACTTGGCGCAGAATCGCTCGCGCGAGGCGTGCGCGCGGGAACGGCGCGCCGAGTTCGTCCGCCAACGTCGTCGCGTCGCCCGGGATGCCGGCGACGGACGCGGCAAAGTTGACGTTCACCCCCAAGCCGACGACCATGTACTCGATCTCATCGCCGAGAATGCCGGTTTCGGCGAGAATCCCCGCGCACTTTTTGCCGCCGATGAGTAAATCGTTGTGCCACTTGAGGCGCGCCTCTAGCCCCGTCTCGGCGTGGATCGCGTCGCACGTGCCGAGCGCGACCGCCATCGTCACACGCGGCGAATGTGCCGGCGCGAGGGGGGGGCGCAACACCAGCGACATCAGTAGCGACGAGCGCGCGGGCGCCAGCCACGCGCGTCCCCATCGCCCCCGCCCGGCCGTCTGCTCGTCCGCGATGACCAGCGTCCCCTCTGGTTCTCCCGCGTGCGCCAATTGCTTGGCGACATCGTTCGTCGAACTGACGCGTTCATAGTACACGACGCGCTGTCCCAGCCGCCGCGTGCCCAGATCTCGTTGGATTGCTGCTGCCGATAGTTCATCATTCGCCATGGGTCGCTGCCATTATACCATCGCTCGCGCTCCGATTCAACAATTTCTTGACTCGCCGCGCCTTTGGTGTTACACTTGCGAACGTTACGCGCAAAACCACGCGCGGGGGGGAAATGAGGCAATGAAGCGACTGTGGACTCCGTGGAGGATGAAGTACTTGAAAGAACCCAAAGGTGAGGCGGGGAGTTGCATTTTTTGCGATAAAGCGCGCGACGACAGGGCGAAGGACCGCGACAATCTGGTGGTGTGGCGCGGTGAACATGCCTTTATCGTATTGAACCTGTATCCGTACGCCAACGGGCATCTGATGGTCGCGCCGTATGAACACAACGGGCAACTCGAATCGCTCGACGGCGAGACGCTCAAGGAGATGATGCTGCTCGTCGCCAAAGGCATCCGTGCGCTGCGTCGCGTGTCGAACCCGCACGGCTTTAACGTCGGAGTGAACGAGGGCCGCGCGGCGGGCGCGGGGGTGGAAGACCATGTGCACATTCACATCGTCCCGCGCTGGAGCGGCGACACAAACTTTATGGGCGTCATTGCCGAAACGCGAATGATTCCCGAACTGCTGCCGCAAACGTTCGATAATCTGGCTGTCGCGCTCGCACATGTCTAGCCGCCGATTTTCAATCGGTGGCGCAATAGGGTTTGCCTGCTTCCCATCAACTACCAAATCCTGTTCACGCTTGCCTTTGCCGCTTCGATGGTCAGCGCGTATCATCTCACGCGGATCCGATTGCCGGCAGAGTCAGCGCCAGTGGCTATGCCCGCGCCGCGTGCGCCGCGCCGCGTGAGCGAATTCTTGGGAATGTTCCGTGCGAGTCGGCAGTACGCGCGCTTTACCTTCGTCTCGTTCATCTTTCACTGGGGCTTGTTTTTCCCCGTTCCACTGTACTCGATCTACTGGGTTCGCAACCTCCGCGCGACAGAGGGGTGGGTCGGCTTGTTCAATATGATTGGCAGCGCGACGACCATCCTCTTCTATCCCGTTTGGGGACGCATCGCCGCGCGGCGCGGCAACCAGCCGCTGTTGTTCGCTTCGACGCTCGGGCTGGCGGTGTATCCGTTTCTGACCGCGTGGGCGCCCTCGCCGGAGTGGATCATCCTTCCTTCACTGTTGGGCGGCATTTTTGTGCCGGCGTTCGGGCTAGCGTTCTTCAATGGATTGCTGGAGGTATGCCCGGAGTGGAATCGCGCCAGTCATATCGCCGCGTACAACACGCTCATCAACATTGCCGCGTTCTTGGGTCCGCTGATGGCAACGTCGCTCACGGCGGTCTGCGACATTCGCGTCTTGTTATTCGTGGGAGGCGGCTTGCGGCTCGTCGGAGCGTTGTTGATCGGATGGCGGCGTGTCTTGAACCGCGCGGATGTGCCAGCGGCTTGACATTCGCCAAACCGCGCGTTTTTTGGTAAAATGGAATTAGTTGGGAGGTTGGATGGTTGCCCACTGCCCAACTCACAAACTATCACACTAAACGAGGGAGATGTCAACATGGCCACACAACGAAGTGAGGTGCTGATCGTCAGTGGTGCGCGCACGCCCATCGGACGATTTCAGGGTACGCTGGCAAACACGCCCGCGACTGAACTCGGTGCGGTCGTGGTGGGCGAGGCGGTCAAGCGCGCGGGGATCGCGACCGATTTGATCGAAGAAGTGATTATGGGGAACGTCGTCGGTGCGGGACTGGGCCAAGCCCCGGCGCGTCAGGTGGCGCTCAAAGCCGGTTTGTCCAACGCGATCTGCGCGACGCAAATCGGCAAGGTGTGCGGGTCGGGTCTCAAAGCCGCGATGCTCGCGAGCGCGATGATTCGCGCGGGCGACGCGGAGGTCATCGCGGCTGGCGGGATGGAGAATATGAATCGCGGTCCCTACCTGCTGCCGAACGCGCGCTTTGGCTATCGGATGGGCAGCGGCGAAATGCTCGACGCGACGGTGTTCGACGGCTTGTGGTGTCCGTTCGAAAATTGGCATATGGGGCGCGCCGCCGAGTTCATCGCCCGCGAGTACGGCATCACGCGTGAGATGCAAGACGAATTCGCGTTCCAGAGTCACCAAAAGGCGCTCGCCGCGGCGCGCGAGGGCAAGTTCAAAGACGAGATCGTCCCTGTGCCGATGGCGACGAAAAAGGGAATGGAGATGTTCCGCGCGGACGAAACCCCGCGCCCGGACACGTCGCGGGAGGCGCTCGCAAAACTCAAACCGGCGTTCGAGCCGGGGGGCACCGTCACGGCTGGGAACGCGCCGCCGCTCAGCGATGGCGCGGCAGCCGTCGTGTTGGTCGGCGAGGAGATTGCCGCGCGCGAAAAATTGAAACCGCTGGCGCGTGTCGTCGCGTACGCGCAAGCCGGTGTCGAACCCAAGCGGATTTTCTGGGCGCCGATCTATGCCGTCCGCAAAGCGCTTGACAAAGCCGGCTGGAAACTCGGCGACGTTGACTTGTTCGAAATCAACGAGGCGTTCAGCGCGCAAATGCTGGCCGATGGCAAGGAACTGGGGTTGGATTGGGCGCGCGTGAACGTGCACGGCGGCGCGGTCGCGCTCGGTCACCCCATCGGCGCGAGCGGTGCGCGGATTCTCGTCACGTTGTTGTACGCGCTCAAGGAGCGTGGCGCCAAACGCGGCATCGCGGCTCTCTGTCTCGGCGGTGGCGAAGCGGTGGCAATGGCAGTGGAAACAGTTTGAGGTTCAAGGTTCTAGGCTGCCCATTTTGAATCTCGAACTTGATTCGAGGGGGAATCACAATGGATTTCGAACTTTCGGAAGAACAACGCGCGATTCGTGATCTGGCGCGTGAGTTTGCGCAGAAAGAGATCGCGCCGATTGCGGCGCAGATTGACGAGAGCGGCGAATTTCCCTACGAGACAGTCAAGAAGATGGGGGAACTGGGCTTGATGGGAATCGAGGTACCGCCGGAGTACGGCGGAGCGGGACTGGATACGCTGAGTTATGTCCTCGCTATCGAAGAAATCGCCAAAGTGTGCGCGTCGCATGCCGTCATTATGAGCGTGAACAATTCGCTCTACTGCTACGGCATCAACCAATTTGGCACCGAGGAGCAAAAGCAAAAGTTTCTCGTACCCTGCGCGTCCGGTAAAAAGATTGGCGCGTACTCGCTTACCGAGCCGCAGTCCGGCAGCGATGCTGGCAATATGCGCGTGCGCGCGATTCGGCAGGGAGAGGAGTACGTCATCAATGGGCGCAAGTCGTGGGTCACTAGCGGTCCCGTCGCCGATTACATCGTCCTGTTTGCCGCGACGCAGCCGGAGTTGAAGCATCGTGGCACGGCGTGTTTCATCGTGGATACGACGCTCCCCGGTTTCGCACGCGGCAAAAAGGAGCCGAAACTCGGCATCCGCGCGAGCGCGACGTGCGAGTGCACGTACGAGAATTATCGGCTGCCCGCGTTTCACCGTATCGGCAACGAGGGAGACGGGTTTAAGATCGCGATGACTGTACTCGACGCGGGGCGCATCGGCATCGCCGCGCAGTCGCTCGGCATCGCCGAGGCGGCGTACGCCGCGAGTGTGGCGTACGCCAAGGAGCGCGAGGCGTTTGGGCAAAAGATTGCCGAGTTTCAGGCGATTCAGTGGATGCTCGCCGATATGGCGATGCGCATCGAAGCGGCGCGGCTGTTGATTTACAATGCCGCGATGAAAAAGACGAATCACGAGAAATTCACGCGCGAGGCGGCGATGGCGAAACTGTTCGCGAGCGAAACGGCGATGTGGGTGACGACCAAGGCGATTCAGATTCACGGGGGCGCGGGGTACAGCAAGGAACTGCCCGTCGAGCGGTATTTCCGCGATGCCAAGATCACAGAGATCTATGAAGGGACGAGCGAGATTCAGCGACTCGTGATCGCGCGCGCGGCGCTGAAAGGAAGATGAGATGGCGACTGATCCCAAGATTCTCGAACTGCGGCAGCGCCGCGAGCAGGCATATCTCGGCGGCGGGCAGCGCCGCATCGAACAGCAGCACGCCAAAGGCAAACGGACCGCGCGCGAGCGCATTGACTTGCTCCTGGACGAGGGCTCGTTCCAAGAATTGGGCGCGTTCGTCACACAGCGCACGACCGGCTTTGGCGCGGACAGTCAGACGTACTATGGCGATGGCGTCGTCACCGGCTATGGCACGATCAACGGACGGCTCGTGTACGTCTTTTCGCAAGATTTCACCGTCTTCGGCGGTAGCCTCGGCGAAGCGCATGCGGAAAAAATCTGTCGCGTGATGGACCACGCGATGAAGAATGGCGCGCCGCTCATCGGCTTGAACGATTCGGGGGGCGCGCGTATCCAGGAAGGCGTCGTCTCGCTCGGCGGTTACGCCGATATTTTTCTTCGCAATGTTCTGGCGAGCGGCGTCATTCCGCAGATCAGTGCGGTGATGGGACCGTGCGCGGGCGGGGCGGTCTATTCGCCGGCGATGACCGATTTCATCATCATGGTCAAGGACACGAGTTATATGTTCGTCACGGGTCCCGATGTGGTCAGGACGGTGACGCACGAAAACGTAACGTTCGAGGAACTGGGGGGCGCGAGGGTGCACAACGAAAAAAGCGGCGTCGCGCATTTCGCCGCTGAAAACGAAGAGCAGGGCCTCGCGCTCATCCGCAAACTCCTCGCCTACCTGCCGCAGAATAACATGGAAGAGCCGCCGCTCGTTCGCCCGACCGATGACCCGCTGCGCGCGGAAGAAGCGCTCGACTCGATTGTGCCTGACGTGCCGACCAAGCCGTACGATATGAAAGAGGTCATTCGCCTCGTCGTGGACGATGGCGAGTTTCTGGAGGTGCATGAGCATTACGCGCAAAACATCATCGTCGGTTTTGCGCGCTTGAACGGGCGCGCGGTCGGCATCGTCGCGCAGCAGCCGATGGTGCTGGCGGGTTGTCTCGACATCAACTCATCGGACAAGGGGGCGCGCTTTGTGCGCTTTTGCGATTGCTTCAACATTCCGATCATCACGTTCGAGGATGTGCCCGGTTTTTTGCCCGGCGTGGGGCAGGAGCACGGCGGCATCATTCGGCACGGCGCAAAGTTGTTGTACGCGTACTGCGAAGCGACGGTGCCGAAGATTACGGTGATCACGCGCAAAGCGTACGGCGGTGCGTACGACGTGATGAGCAGCAAGCACATTCGCGGCGACCTCAACTATGCGTGGCCCACCGCCGAGATTGCGGTGATGGGTCCCGATGGGGCGGTCAACATTCTCTACCGCGAGGAGATCGCCAACGCGGCAGACCCCGAGGCGATGAAGCAGAAACTGACGCAAGAGTATCGCGATCACTTTGCCAATCCGTACATCGCCGCCGGACGCGGTTACGTTGACGACGTAATCGAGCCGCATCAGACGCGGGCGCGGTTGATCGCGGGGCTGGAGATGCTGCAAAACAAGCGCGACACGAATCCGCCGAAGAAGCATGGAAATATTCCGTTGTGA
>DYLA01000062.1:5472-13171 GCA_020722265.1 Anaerolinea sp. | reverse complement strand
AGATTCCTCGCTTCGCTCGGAATGACAGCGATGCGACTTTGCACATGCCGTGCGATTGCGCCGTTTTTTTGTAGACAAAAACCAAGACTTGGTATATACTGACCGCACACCAAAACCCCAACGCGGGCGAATTCGTTGCCAAGACAAGCACACTCCACAAAACGGTTCACCAGCGGTCGGATGAACAGTGACGCGCGAGGTCTCTCTTGTCACCCGTCACTCGGCACATTTTCAGGAGGCAAATATGGCGCTGATCAAATTCACGCGCAACTACAACGACTTGAGCACAGACAACGGCTTTCAGTTCGAGTTCTTTTGCGATCGCTGCGGCAACGGCTATCAAAGCCATTTTCAAGCCTCAGCGACCGGCTTGGTAAGCGGCGCGCTCGACACGGCGGCAAGCGTCTTGGGCGGTCTCTTCGACGCGGCGGCGCGCGTCGGCGAAAGAGCTCACTCGGCGGTGTGGGAACAACAGCACGACGCGGCGTTTGCCCAAGCGATTGACGAGGTCAAGCCGAGTTTCGTCCAGTGCCGCCGCTGCGGTAAATGGGTGTGCCGCGAAGTGTGCTGGAACACCGAGCGCGGGTTGTGCAAGGACTGCGCACCCGATCTGGAGCAAGAGTACTCCGCCGCGCAAACCGAAGCCGCCGTGGAACAGGCGCGCGAAAAAGCGCGCGAGGCAACCTACGTGACCGCCGACAAATTCAAGAGTACCATCGTCGCCACCTGTCCGTACTGCGGCGCGGACTTGAAGGGCGGCAAATTTTGTCCCGAATGTGGCAAACCGGTCAAGTCAACCAAGTTCTGCAAAGAGTGCGGCAAGCCCATCGAAGGCACGCCCAAGTTCTGCCCCGAGTGCGGCGCAAGACAGTGAGACGGTGGGGGAGATGGTATGTCTGAACTGACCGAACTCTACGAACAAATCCGTGCTTGCCAAAAGTGCGACCTCGCGAAAGGGCGCACGAACGCCGTGCCGGGCGAGGGTCCTGAGAACGCAGCGATCATGTTCATCGGCGAAGCGCCGGGATTTCACGAAGACCGCCAAGGGCGTCCCTTCGTCGGCGCGGCGGGACAATATCTCGACGAGTTGCTCGCATTGATCGGGATGAAGCGAGAGCAAGTGTACATTTGCAACGTGATCAAATGCCGCCCGCCGCAAAACCGCGACCCGCAACCGGAAGAACTCGAAGCGTGCAAAGCGTACCTCGACCGGCAAATCGAACTCATCCAACCCCAAGTGATTCTGACGATCAGCCGCTTTGCGATGGCGCGTTGGTTCCCGGGCAAGAAGATTTCGGACATTCATGGCAAGCCGAAAAAATTCGGCGCACGCGTCATCCTGCCGATGTACCACCCAGCCGCTGCGTTGCATCAACCCAGTTTGAAGCGCGTCTTGGAAGAGGATTTCAAGCGCGTGCCGCAAATCATCCAAGAGCGGGCAAGTCTGCAAGAGGAAGCCGAGGCAAAACATTCGCCTCCACAGCAATTGAGTATGTTTTGAGCCACCCCTTATGCGCATCGCCATCACCGGCGGACGCGGACAGTTGGGCCGCGCCCTCGCCCGCGTCCTGCATCCCGAACACAGCCTCGTCCTGCTCGATTTGCCGGAATGTGACATTACCCGACGCGACGAAATTGACAACATCGCGAGTTTCCTGCCCGACGTGGTGATTCACGCCGCCGCGATGACCGACGTGGACGGCTGCGCGCGCAACCCGCTAGAAGCGTACCGCGTCAACGCACTCGGTACGCAGAACATCGCGCTCGCATGCCAGCGCGCCAACGCGGCGATGCTCTACATCAGCACGAACGAAGTCTTCGATGGGACGAAGGACTCGCCGTACCTCGAATTCGATCCCCCTCACGCGATCAATCCCTACGGCGCGTCCAAACTCGCCGGCGAACACATCGTCCAGATGCTGCTCGACCACGCGTACATCGTGCGGACGGCGTGGCTGTACTCGCACGGCGGGAATAACTTTCCCCGCAAGATCATCCAATCGGCGCGCGCGCGCGGCACTCTCGCCGTCGTCGAGGACGAACTCGGCAATCCGACTTTTGCGCCGGACCTCGCGCGCGCGCTGGCGGAACTCGTCGAAACGAGTCACTATGGCATCTACCATCTCGTCGGCGAGGGAGTCGCCTCCCGTTACGAGTGGGCGGCGCGCGTGCTCCAACTCGCGGGGATGGGGAACGTGCCGATCACGCGCGTCCGCCTCGCCGATTACAAACGCGCTTCGACGCCGCCGCGCAATGGCGCGCTCGCCAATTTCGTCGCCGCGACGACGCTCGGTATCCGGCTCCGGCCATGGCAGGAGGCGTTGGAAGAATATTTCAATCAGCCCATTGCCGAATGAGCCAGTCAAACTCCAATGCCCAACCTAAAAGTTGCATCCATCTGAAAGCATGAATCTGCCATCCCAAATGTTCTCTCTCATCATCCCCACCTGGAACGGACTCCGCTTTCTCCCCACCTGCCTGAACGCGTTGCGCGTGCAAACCTTTCGCGATTTCGAAGTCATCGTCGTGGACAACGGCTCGACGGATGGCTCGCGGGAGTTTCTTGCGCGCGAGCACCCCCAGACGCGCGTCCTCGCGTTCGATACGAATCGTGGGTTTGCGCCGGCAGTCAACGCCGGCATCCGTGCCGCGCGCGGTCAAGTCGTCGTCCTGCTCAACAACGACACCGAGGCGGAGCCGCACTGGCTCGAAGAACTCGCGCGCGCACTCGACGCGGACCCGCACGCGGGAATGGTCGCCTGCAAGTTGCGCTTGTTCGATCGGCGCGATCATCTCCACAGCGCGGGTGATTTCGTGCGCGTAGATGGCATCCCCGGCAATCGCGGCGTGTGGGAGGAAGATCGCGGACAGTACGACGACGCGCGCGGAGTGTTCGGCGGCTGCGGCGCGGCGGTGGCGTACCGCCAGACGATGCTTGCCGAAATCGGCGGATTCGACGAGGCGTTGGGGAGTTACTGCGAGGACGTGGATTTGAACTGGCGCGCGCGGCTGGCGGGATACGCGGTTGCCTACGCGCCGCGCGCCGTCGTCTACCACCGCGTCAGCGCGACCGGGGGCGGCGCGCCGGCGAGTTTCTTCGTCGGGCGCAACACCCTCTGGGTCTTGGCGAAGAACTATCCGCGCGGCTTGTGGAAAAAGTATTGGCGCGTCATTCTTGCCGCGCAGGGGCGCGTTACCCGCGACGCCCTCGCCAATCTTCGCGGCGCGGCGGCGCGCGCGCGACTGCGCGGACAAATCGCCGGTTTACTTGGCTTGCCGCGCTGGCTCGCGCGCCGCGGCGAGGTGCTACGCCGCGCCAGCGACGCGGACATCGAAGCCGTCCTCACGCCGGTGTGAAATGAAACTCGTCCTCCTCGAAAACGAACACGACCACAGCAGAGCCAAACGCGCCCTCATCGCGCGCATCGTCTCCACGTACTCCGGTCTCATCCGTTTGTACGCCTTGGTTCGCTTCAAGATCATCCACCTGCGCTTTCTCGAAGAGATCGAACAGTATCTGCCGGACAAAGGGGTGATTCTCGATCTCGGTTGCGGGTTCGGCTTGTTCTCGCTCTTTATGGCGGCGCGCAAACCGAACACGCACGTCGTCGGATTGGACATCAGCGCCGCGCGGCTCGAGATCGCGCGCGAGGCCGCGCGCAAACTCGGCCTCAGCAACGTGACCTACCTCCAGCGCGATTTGCGCACCTGGCATCCCGACCAGACGATTGCCGGCGCGTACGCGCTCGACATCTTTCATCACCTCCCGCCGGAGAACGGCAATCGTCTGCTCGCCGAGCTGTTCGCGTGCATCGAGCCGGGGGGGCGGTTTCTGCTCAAGGACATTGACACGATGCCGCGTGGGATGCTCTGGTTCACGTATTTGCTCGATGTGTTGATGTCGCCGCGCGACGATTTTCACTATCGGTCGGCGGGCGCGTGGCTGCGGCAGCTACGCGACAGCGGCTTTGCGCCGATTCATCTGCATTATCTCTGGGACATTTTGCCATACCCGCACATTCTTTTGATTTGCGACAAACCGACATAACTGTTATGAACCGTCCGAGTTCGAGAGTCACTGTAGAGGAGCGGGGAAGCAAGGGAGCAGGGGAGATTTTCTCTCCCCTGCTCCCTCACTCCCTTGCATCCTTGCGAATAATTCTGTTGGTCGTTCTGCTCTTCGCGTTTGCGCTGCGCCTAGCGCGCCTCGGCGATTTGTTGTTGTGGGGCGACGAGGGCTTTAGCGTTTTCTCCGCCAGCCGCGATCTGGCGAGCATCACGCTCGACACGACTTCGATTGACCCGCATCCGCCGCTGTACTATTACCTCCTGCACGTGTACTTTCTCCTCGTCGGGCGCGCCGAATTCGTCCTCCGCTTCTTTTCGGTCTTTTTCGGCACGGCGACAGTTGCGCTCGCCTGGGCGAGCGCGCGGCGTATGTTCGACGCGCGCACCGGCGCATTGGCAGCGTTCGTCACGGCGATGGCGCCGTTCGCCGTGCATTATTCGCAAGAAGTGCGGATGTACGCGCTGGCGATGTTTCTCACTGCGCTCGGAGTCTATCTCTTCGTGCGTTTGTCCGAACGCGAAACGCGCGCGCTGTGGTTGGGCTACGCGGCGGCGATGCTGCTGGCTCTGTTCACGCTCTACCACACCGCACTCGTCTTTCTCGCCATCGGACTGGTCTTGTTGACGCAGTGGCGCGCGCGGCGCGCCTTCGTCGTGCGCTGGTTCGGCGTCTCCTGCGGCATCGTCGCACTCTTTCTCCCTTGGCTAGTGTTTCGCTACGCCAGCGCGTACACCGGCATCCGCGAAGTCGCCGGCGATGCGGTGCCGATGGATGTGGCAACGTTCGTCGCGCGCGGCTTCGCCGCCATCGCCGTCGGCACGACGATTCCGCTCGCGCACGCCTTGGCGCTCGCGGCGGCGTACGTCGCGCTGCTCGCGCTCGCGCTCGTGCTGGCGCGCCGCGCGCACATCGCCAAAATCCACGACGCGCTGCTGGTGTCGCTCGTCGTCGTTCCGATCGTGGCGTACTATCCGCTCTATCTGCTGATGCCGCTCTATCGCGGGCGCCTGTTCGCGCTCGCGTGCGTGCCGCTGGCGCTGCTTCTCGCGCGCAGCGCGGCGATTCTCCTATCGCGCGCGCGCCCTGTGTCGCTGCTGCTCGCCCTCGTGGTCGTCGGCGCGTCGGCGTACTCGCTGGGCAATTATCACCTGAACTACAACCGCTACAGCGCGACGGTGGAAGATTATCTGCCGTTGATTCGCACGGTCGAACAGCGCGCGCAAGCCGGCGACGCCGTCCTGTTTCACGCGCACTGGCAGCAGGGGTACTTTCTCACCTACTATCGCGGCGCGCCGCTGGAGTACGGCGCGCTTGACCGCGTGGAGGATTTGAGCACGGCGGTCGCGACCTCGCGCCGAGTCTGGGCGATTGTGCAGGCATTGCCGCGTCACGATGCCGAAATCTGGCTCGCACAGCACGCGTTCCTGCTGGGGGAGGAAAAATACGGGCAAACGCGCCTGCTGGCGTACCTCGCCGGCGCGCCGGCGCGCGGCGAGACGTTGGCGACGCCGGCGCAATTCGACAACAGCATCGCGCTCCTCGGCTATCGCCTCAACGACGCGCCGATTGAGTCCGGGGGCGGCATCGTCACGCTTCAACTCGATTGGCAAGCCGCGCGGAACGTCGCGGACGATTACGCGGTGAGCGTGCGCCTCACTAACCTGCGCGGCGATGTAACGTGGGCGCGCGCGGACGCCTTGCCGGCAAGCGGCACGCTGCCAACGCGCGCGTGGCAGCCGAATCAAGTGGTGCATGACCGCCACGTCTTGCGCGTGCCGACGGGGATGCCGCCGGGAGCATACGCGCTGCGCGTGGCAATGATCGCCACATCGGACGACCGCGTGGCGAACGTCCTCGCGCCGGCAAACCGACGCGGCGAATCGCTCGCCCTGACGAACATCTCGATTGCCAAGCCGACCGGGCGCACGCAGGCAGCGCTCGTGCCGGCGCACGCGCTCGACGCGCCCGGGGGCGAGGTCGCGCTCGTGGGTTTCGCACTCGACGCGGACGAAATCGGTGCGGGGGAAACAGTGCCCATCACGCTGTACTGGCGCGCCGAACAGAAACCGACGCGCGACTATGTTGCCACGATTCGGCTGGTGGACGCGGCGGGCGTCGAGCGGGTGAAGGCGCGGCAGCGCCCGGCGAACGACGCGTTCCCCACGCGCGCGTGGGACACGGGCGAGGTGTGGCTCGACAAGATCGCGCTGGCTGTCCCGGCGGAGACTATGCCCGGCGAGGCGCGCGTGCTGGTCACTCTCGCGGACGAGTCATCGGGCGAGACATTCGCACCGGAAATCCTCGTGACGCGCGTGTGGGTCAAGCCGCGCGTGCGGTGACGCGCGCCCTCGCCGCGCCGGTGTTTGTGTTTTTTTATCGTTTCGGATAGAATGTAGCGCGGATAACTCTGGGAGGTTCACGCCATTAGCACATCCAGTTCGCGCCCGTTTCTTTCTGTCGTCATTCCGGCGTACAACGAAGAACGGCGTCTGCCACAAACTCTGCAAAGCGTTACGGATTATCTCGATCAACAATCGTATGCCAGCGAAGTCATCGTCGTGGACGATGGCAGTGCAGATCGCACCGTCGCCGTTGTCGAGGCGTTCAGTGCGCGGCACCCGCGCGTGACGCTGATTCGCAACGAACATTGCGGCAAGGGATACGCCGTGCGCACCGGGATGCTTGCCGCGCGGGGGCACATCGTTCTCTTCTCCGATGCGGATTTGAGCACGCCGATTCAAGAGATCGAAAATCTGCTCCCTTGGTTCGAGCGCGGCTATGGCATCGTCATCGGTTCGCGCGAAGGCGCGGGCGCGCGGCGCATCAAAGAGCCCTTTTATCGGCATCTGATGGGGCGCGTGTTCAACGCCATCGTGCGATTGCTCACTGTGCGCGGGATCAACGATACGCAGTGCGGCTTCAAGGCATTTCGTGGCGATGTCGCCCGCGACGTGTTCACGCGAATGAAACTGTACGGCGAAGAGGCGCGGCGCGTGACCGGTAGTATGGTCACCGGCTTCGACGTCGAAGTGCTATTCATCGGGCAAAAATCCGGCGTGAAAATCAAAGAGGTGCCGGTCGAATGGCGCTATGGGAATGAAAGCAAGGTGAATCCGCTCAAGGATTCGTGGCGCTTGTTCCGCGATACGCTGATGGTGCGCTGGAACGATTGGCGCGGCAAGTACGCCCTGCCGAAGAACGGAACGCCGGTGTGATTTGTACCGACGAGGCGGTGACACCTCCGAAGAGCGCAGGGAAGCATCGCCTCGCCGTCACGTGTTTCTGGAACACAACGTCGTCTGTATTTGCATCAAGAGGGCGCAGCCCTGATGCCGACACGGCAGAAGATCTGGCGAATGCCAACGGCGGACGCGGGGAGGCGCGCTTTTGTCTACAACGGCGGAGTGTGGACGACTTTCGCCGCGCGGGGCAGCCGCGGCTTTCGCTGCGCGCCGGTGGAGGGTGAGTGAGATGACCACGCGGATTCTCATCGAGAACGTGGACGCGATCACGCTCGACGAGGCGGGGCGCGTTCTGAAGAACACAACCATCGCGATCGAGGACGCGACCATCGTCGCGCTCGGCGACACGCCGCGCGATTTCGTCGGGGCAGAAAGCATTGATGGACAC
>DYLA01000062.1:0-5372 GCA_020722265.1 Anaerolinea sp. | reverse complement strand
CGCGCTCGGCGACACGCCGCGCGATTTCGTCGGGGCAGAAAGCATTGATGGACACGACCATGTCGCGCTTCCCGGTTTCTTCAACGCGCACACGCACGCCCCGATGTCACTCCAGCGCGGCTGGGCGGAAGATTTGCCTTTCGATCGCTGGCTCAACGAACGCATCTGGGTCGCGGAATCCGCGCTGACGGAGGAAGACGTGTACTGGGGCGCCGCGCTCGCCGCGTGCGAGATGATTCGCGGCGGCGTCGTCGCCTTCGCCGATCATTATTTCTGGATGGATCAGGTCGCGCGCGTCGTCGAAGAATCCGGAATGAAAGCGCTCTTGGCGTGGTGCATCTTTGGCTTGGGCGCGGCAAAAGAAGTTGGCGGAGTATCGCTAGAGACCACCACGAATTTTTGCGTGCGTTGGCAGAACGCGGGCGACGGACGCATCAAAACGACCTTGGGGCCTCATTCGCCGTACATCTGCACGCCGGATTTTTTGCGCCGCGTCATTGCCGCCGCACAGCGGCTTGGCGTCGGCATCCACTTGCACGTCTCCGAATCGCCGGAGCAAGTGGACAATTCGTTCAAGCAGTACGGCCAATCGCCGGTCGCGCACCTTGCCGCGCTCGGCGCCTTCGACGTACCGGCGATTGCCGCGCATTGCCTCTACGTGAGTGACGACGATATAGCGATGCTCGCGGACAAGCGTGTGACCGTGCCCCAGTGCCCCAAAACGTACCTCAAACTCGCGATGGGCATCGCGCCGGTCGCGGCGATGCTCGCGCGCGGCGTCAACGTCGCCATCGGCACCGATGGCGCGGCGTCGAACAACACGCTCGACGCGCTGGAGAACGCGCGGCTGACGGCGCTCCTGCAAAAGAACGCGCGGCGCGATCCGGAGATGCTGCCGACGATGCAAACGCTGAAACTGGCGACGCAAAATGGCGCGCGCGCGATGGGATTTGCCGAGAGCGGGGTTCTGCGCGTCGGCGCGCGCGCCGACCTCGTTCTGTTCGATTGCGCCAAGCCGCATCTGGTTCCGCGCCACGATCTCGCCGCGAATCTCCTCTACAGTGCGCGCGCGAGCGATGTGGATTACGTGATCGTGGACGGACGCGTGCTGCTCCGCAAAGGCGAACTGACGACACTGGACGAGGAGCGGATTGTGCGCGAGGCGGAGCGACGCGCGTTTCGGCTGGTCGGACAAGAGATGCGTCAGGTTCGGGAATATCAATCCTGATGTTCGACGCGGTCACTCTCGCAGCCGTCGCCGACGAGTTGAACGAGACGATTGTGCGCGGGCGCGTCCAAGAGGTCGTTCAACTCGACGCGCTCGCCGTGGGCTTGGAGATTTACGCGCAGCATCGGCGACATTATCTCTACCTCAGCGCGCATCCTGACGAGGCGCGCGTACATCTGGTCGCGGCCAAGTTACGCGGCGGCAGTGTGACCTCGCCGCTCCTCTTGTTGCTCCGCAAGTACGTCAAGGGCGCGTTCGTGGATTCGATTTCGCCGTTGCCGCACGAACGTGTGCTCCTGCTCCGCTTCGACCATTCGACCGAAGGCGTCTCGACGCTCGTCGTCGAAACCATTGGGCGGTACGCCAACCTCATCTTGCTCGACGCTGCCGGCATCGTCCTCGAGGCTGCCAAGCGCGTTCCCGCCGCGATCAATCGCGCGCGGGTGATTCTGCCCAAGCATCGCTACGTTCCTCCGCCACCGCAAGCCAAACTCGATCCGTCCGCGCTTACGGTTGCCGATCTCGCGCGCACACTCGCAGAGAATCGCGGCGCGCCACTGTGGCAGACGCTCGTCAAGACGATTGCTGGGGTCAGCCCACTCCTCGCGCGCGAAATCCAGCAGCGAGTTTCTTCCGATCCCGCGCCAGAACGAGTGTGGAAAACCCTGGGGGAATTAGTGCGCGCACCCTGGCATCCCACCGTCGCATACGCGGAGGGCGAACCGGCCGCGTTCGCGTCGTATCCGTTGACGCAATTTGCAGAGACGCGCGCGTTCGATTCGATGAGCGCCGCGATCGAAGCGTTCTACGGCACGCCCGAATCGTACGCCGCCGCGAAAGAACCCTTGCGCGCCCAACTGGAGGACGCGCGTGACAAACTCGCGCGCAAACGCGACGCGCTCGCTCAATCGTTACCCTCGCCGGACGAAATCGAGCGATGGCGCGCGCGCGGCGAACTGATTCTCGCGTACGCGCATCAGATTTCGACAGGGCAGGCAATCTTGGTCGCCGAGATGGGGGACACGCGAATGGAGATTCCGCTGGACCCGCGCTTGTCCGCCGTGGAAAACGCGCAAGCGTGTTTCAAAGAGTACCGCCGCGCCAAAGACGCGGCGGCGCGCGTGCCTGCGCTCCTCGCGGCGGCGCAAGTCGAACTCGACTACGCGGAGCAAATGTTGAACGACTTGGAATTCGCAGAGAGTCGCGCCGAGATCGAGGCGATCGCGCGCGCGGCGTATGAAGCCGGTTTGATCGGGGGGCATCCGCGACGCGCGCGGGCGCTGGGGAGCGAACCGCGCGTGTTTCGATCGCGCGATGGGTTTACGATTCTAGTGGGCAGGAACGCGCGACAGAATGACGAAATCACTTTTCGCCGCGCGCGCCCGGACGATTTGTGGCTGCACGTGCGCGCGCTGCCCGGCGCGCACGTCGTCATCGTCCGCGCGGGGCGCAACGTTCCGGAGACGACGATTGCGGAAGCCGCCGCGCTCGCGCGGCGTTATTCGCAGGCGCGCGATGATTCGCACGCCCAAGTGATCGTAACATCACGCCGCTATGTGCATCGCTTGCGCGGCGGCAAGCCGGGGATGGTAACGGTACGGGGTGGTCAATCGTATCTGACAGACAGGTAAACAGATCGCCGGCACCACGCGTCTCGCCGGATCGGTCACGCGCTGCCCAATCTACTTGTCACTCGACTTGGATGCGGGTGGCTTGGGGCGCGGCGCGTTCCGCCTTTTCGATGCGTTCGAGTTTGGCGTCAATCAACGCGCGCAGCGCGAGCAACATTTCGCGCTGCGCCGCGCGGCGATGGGTGTGAAATTCGACGGGAAGCAACTCCGCACACCACGTTTGGGCTTCTCGGCGAAATGCTTTGATGGCGGCGGCAAGATAATCTTCCCAAGCTTTTTCTTCGTCGGGTTGAGTCATTTTTTCCTCCCAGAGTACTGCAGAGGACACAGAAAAAATCATCGGCTTCTCTGTGTTAATCTTCCACTGACGGCGCGCGTTTTTCGCGCGGCGGTGCGCGGTGTTCCAGGCGCGGCGCGCGGCGTGCCGTGATCGTTTCGACGATGAAATCAACGGGATGCGCGGCGGCGAGTCCAGTGTTCTCCTCGAAGATGACGCGCGGGCGTCCCGTTTGCGCGCTGAACGCTACATCGTCGTATGGCACGTACGCTTGCACGACGCCGATGAGGTACGGTACGAGTTGCGGCTGGGTGCCTTCGAGGGCAAGCGCTTCGGGTTTCAGGATGACGGGACCGCCGCTGTTGCCGGGAAAAACGAACGCATCCACCAGAAAAATCTTGCTCGCGCGCGTCAGTAGATCGCGCACGCGCGCGAGGGTACCGCCGCGCACGATCACCGCGTTGCGATGTTGACCCACCAACCCCATCGGAAAGCCCAGCACGTACGCAAAATCGCCTTCGGTGACGCCGAGCGTTTTCAGGTCGTCAATCGTCGCGCTGTGCTGATCGGCTTGAAAGTACGCCACTTGCATTCCGCTTTCGATGAGCAAGTCAAAGTGAATTGGCATCACGGCAACATCAATCTCCTCGTCGGGATGCACGAACCAGAGCGGTTTGTCGCCGTCGAATAGGGTGAGGTGGAATTCGCGCGCGTGCTTATCGGCTTGCGGATTACACCGCAAGTACGCGTCGTCCAAGCCCAGCAGGACGTGGCGATTGGTGACGAGGTACACTTGATAATCGCGCGCCGGCGCGTTGACAGGAACGCCGTACAAAAATCCCGAGGCGATCCAGCGACGCTCGCCCGCGTCATCGTCCGCGCCGATCGCAACGACGCAATCGGTGAAAAAAGGTGGGATGAGAGCCACTACGGTTTCTCCCCAATCACCATCAATGACGTGCCCATTGGCAAATCCACGCGCGAGATCAGCGCGGCTTCCACACGCCCCACCGCGCGGAGCAAGGTGTTGACGAGCGGCGAGACGGGTTCCATTTCCACTTGGTACTCGTCTTGCGACAAGTGATGCGAGCGCAGTTCTTTTTTCGCGCCCAACCGATTACGGAGCAGAATCAACGGCGCGGAGAGTGGAAAGACCAAAAAGAAGCCAAAGGTCAATCGCCGCACGCGCCAGCCCGCGCCTTCGATGCGCGCGCACAATTCGCGCGGCGCGTAGCGGCGCTTGTGGCCGTTGATTTCGTCGTTGTAACTCCACAGCGATTGAAACGCGGGCGTGCTGACGGCGAGGATGCCGCGCGGGCGCGCGACGCGGTATGCCTCGCGCAACATCGCCGCGTCGTCGTCCACGTGTTCGATGACATCGAGCGCGGTGACCAAATCGAAGGACGCGTCGTCGAAAGGGATGCGGCGCGTCGCGTCGCCTTGCCGCACGTCGTACCCGCGCGCGCGCGCCATCGCGACAGGGCGCGCGTCCACTTCGATCCCTTGGACGCGTCCATAGCGCGCGAGGTGATGGATCATATTCCCCGCACCGCAACCGATGTCGAGGACGGCGCCGTCGCGACGCACCACGTGCGCGTCGAGCAAGTTCAAGAGTGACCACGTGCGCGTGGCAAACCACCAATGGTGGTCTTCGGGTAATTCGGTGATGGGCGCTGTAATCGTTTCGTCTCCTTGTTCACGCGGCTAGACCAGTTCGAGTGTTAGCGTGAACCCGTGATGTATTTTTCGAGGGTTTGAATCATAAATTCTTTGTCGGCGATGATGGCTTTGACCACGTCGCCGATCGAAATGACGCCGACGAGTTCGCCCTGTTCCACGACGGGTAGATGGCGAATGTGCTTCGCTGTCATCAGCGCCATACATTCTTCGATGGTTTGATGGGGCTGCACGTAGTAGACGGCAGGCGTCATAATCTCGCTGACGCGTGTTTCGCGTGATGTTCTGCCTTGCAGAACGACTTTGCGCGCGTAATCGCGCTCGGAGAAAATCCCTGCGATCTTCTCGCCTTCCAGCACCAGCACCGCGCCGATTCTTTTTTCCGCCATCAGTTCGAGCGCGCGATAGACGGTCGCGTCGGGCGGGACAGACCAGACCGCATTGCCCTTGTCTTGCAGCACCTGCGCTACGATTGTCATCGTCTCCTCCTTCAGAGATGTGGTGGGACTATTTTACACCAAACGGGGCGCGGAGACAAGACGCGACAGAGAATCCAGCC
>DYLA01000061.1 GCA_020722265.1 Anaerolinea sp. | reverse complement strand
GTTCGCGCGTGCCCCAGTTTGGAATCGCCGAGTACGCCAGCCCGCTCCAAAGACTTGGCTGATAACGAAATTCGATCCGGCGCGGCGTGCCAGAAATATGTCCCAGTTTCGCCGCCGCGTCCACGGCCGCGTCGAGATTCCCCAATTCATCCGCGAGTCCCAACTCTTTCGCTTGCTTGCCGGTGTACACGCGACCATCAGCCAGTTCTTTTACGCGCGTAGAATCTAGCCGCCGACCTTGCGCGACGACATCCACAAAGTCGCCGTAGATTTCGTCAATCATCGCTTGCCAAATGGCGCGCTCTTCCGGCGACAAATCGCGATAGCCGTGACTTTCATCTTTGTGCGGACCGCTTTTGACGACGGTGACTTTTACGCCGATTTTATCTGTGAGCCCTTCGAGACTTGGAAAGACGCTGATCACGCCGATACTGCCGGTGAGCGTTCCGGGGTGCGTGTAGATTTTGTCCGCGCCCGCTGAAATGTAATAGCCGCCCGACGCGGCAATTTCGCCGAACGACGCGACGACGGGCTTGCCTTTGGCGCGCGCCGCCATCACCGCGTCGTAAATTTCGCGCGAGGCGACGACGCTGCCGCCGGGACTATCCACGCGCAACACGATCGCTTTGACGGACGCGTTGTTTTGCGCGTCGCGCAAATGTTGCACGATCGTTTCCGAGTATGCGGCGTTGCTCGACGAACGTCCAGATCTGCCGGTGACGATCGGTCCTTCGACGTAGATGATCGCGATGGCGTCGCCGAATCCAGACGACGCGTTCTCCACGAGCCGCGCGACCAGAACGCCGATCCCGATGAGCAGCGCGATGGCTAGCACACCCAACACGACGACTGTGATGATCAGACCGCGTGATTTCATTTCTTCCTCCATCTGCAACGCGTAGGGACAGTCCCGTGTGGCTGCTCTCAATCGGGCGACCAGGCAGGGTCCCCCCTACGTGTTCACCAGCCGCACGAACTTGCGTCGTCCCACGCGTAGCACGGCTTGGTTTGCTGGGATCACTGCATCAACTTTATCAATCACCGCGTCGTTCAACTTTACGCCGCCTTGTTGCACCAATCGCCGCGCGTCGCTGCGCGACGCGGCGAGGTTGGCAGCAACGAGCAAATCAATGATCGGCATGGGCTGCGCGAGGGTGAACGTGGGCAGTTCGGTGGGCAGTTCGCGCTGCTGAAACACCCTGACGAATTCGGCTTCCGCTGCGCGCGCGGCGTCCGCGCCGTGAAACTGTGCGACGATTTCGCGGCCGAGCCGCATTTTCAAATCGCGCGGGTTGACGCTGTGCGATTCTAGCGCGCGGGTCATCTCCGCGATCTCCGCATCGGAAACGTCGGTGACGCAGGAGAAGTATGTGATCAGCATTTCGTCGGTGAGCGACATCACTTTGCCGTACATATCGCGCGGATCGGCTTTGAGGTCAATCGTGTTGCCCAACGATTTGCTCATCTTCAAGCCGTCGGTGCCGGGAATCAGGGGCACGAGAAAGACTTCTTGCGGCGTCTTGCCCAAACGTTCTTGCAGTTGGCGTCCGGCGAGAATGTTGAATTTTTGATCGGTACCGCCAAATTCCACATCCGCGTCCACCGCAATCGAATCGTACGCCTGCAACATCGGGTACATCAATTCCATGATGGACAACGCTTTGCCTTCTTTCACGCGCTTGTCGAACGTTTCGTGTTCCATCATATCGGCGAAGGTGAAGCGCGAGGTGAGGTTGAAGACATCGGCGAGCGTGAACTTGCCGAACCATTCGCTTTGCCAGCGCGTTTCGGTTTTGTTCTTGTCCACGATGATGAAGAACTGATCCATATACGTTTGCGCGTTGATTTTGACTTGTTCGGCGGAGAGCATCACGCGCGCTTCGTCGCGCCCGGAGGGATCGCCGATCTGCGCGGTCCAATCGCCGACGATGAGGACGACGGTGTGCCCTAGGTCTTGCAGTTGGCGCAGTTTTCGCATTCCGACCGCGTGTCCGATGTGCAGATCGGGCTTGGAGGGATCGAAGCCCATTTTGAGGCGCAAGGGCTTGCCCGCGTTCAGACGGCGACGCAGGTTTTCTTCGCTGATGATTTCGGCGACGCCACGTTTCAGAATGAAATCGAGTGAGAGAGTGGACATTGGAAAGAACTCCTGGCGCGTTATTTCAGTCTGGTCGGGGTGGCGAGGTTGAATGACGGCATGGGCAAGGGCGCGGCCGTCGCGGGCGGCGTCAGTTTGATGTTGGCGTTGTAATCGTAGAGGTGTAGTTTCAGTTCCAGGGTGCCCTTTTCGCTGGGTTGGTTCTTGTTGTGCACGTCCATCTTCATCCACAGTTGGTGAAAATAACCATCGTCGCAGATCCAGAACTTGGATTCGGCGGATTCGAGCGCGGCTAACGTCTCTTTGTCGAGCGTACCTTGCAAGTTGAGCCCGGCGAACAAGTTGTAGGTGGCGGTCTTGTCGCCGCTGTACACGTCGCACCTGCGCCCGTCGAGCGTTTCGCTACCGGATTTCTTGAAACCGCCCAAGGCGGGATGGTCGCCCAGGAACTGGGTGAAATCGCTCGATTGCGAAAGCGAACTCGCGCTGGCTGGCGTGGAGACGTACCATTTGTCCTCGTTCGCGCCGAGCATCGGCACGGGACCGTGAATGTACGTCTTGCCGCCGACAGTCATGATTTCGATGGGTTTGTTCGCGTCTCCGCTCAAGAACATCGCGACGAGTCCTTTGATGACGAGATGCGAATCCTTGCCGTTCACCGCACCGCTTACGTTCATCAGTGGGAACGACTGATTCGTTGTGACGCCGGGCAAGCCGAGTTTGCCGCTGGCTGCCATCTCGAGCGCGATGCGGAAGGTGGTGGCGGTTTGCGATTTGTCCCACGCGGCGGCAAGCGGGGCGGACGCGCCAGCGAGAGGCGCGGGTGGGGTGGACGGCTGGGGTGTGCCGGGCGTGGACGCGCCGGCGAGAGGCGCGGGTGAAGTGGACGGCTGGGGTGTGCCGGGCGTGGACGCGACCGGGGGAGGTTGCAAGACCCACGTCGCGGTGGGTGGCGCGGTGGGAGATGCGCGTGGCACAGTGGAGCGCGGCGTGCTTGGCGTTTGAGTGCGCGGCGCGGCAGTGGGCAGAGCACTCGTTGCCCCGTCGCGCGGCGCGGTGGGTTCGAGTGTAGACTCCAAGCCGGCGAGTTGCGCCGATTGGTCGGTGAGCATCTGTACAACGAGGATGCCGCCGAGGCAGTACAGTACGAGCACCGCGCTCGCGAGCGCGATGAGGATGAGCCATTGTTGTCGGGTCATAGGGAACCTCCTGCACCAGTACGACCGCCGAGGGACGATTGCCCTACTCGAAGCGGGGAGGAATCACCGATCGCCACAGAGCGCGGTCTATACAGGCATAGCAAATTATACCACAGTCGCGCGTCGAAATGAAATGGGGTGTGCGTCACGTTCTTGTGTGCCCCGCCATCCCGTAGGGCAGACCTGTGTGTCTGCCATCTCCCGTTGGCACACGCCCTGAAAATGAAATTGCAGATGTTTGACATTCGCCAAGTGTTCGACTAAAATGCTTGGCATCGAACGGCGTTTGTCTCCGGTCATACGAAAACTGACGGAAAAAGCGAGTTTCTCTTATGCCCTTTTCATCTGCCCAAGTCCGCAAAATCTTTCTCGATTACTTTAAGCGTCGTAAACACGCGGTCGTTCCCAGTTCGTCGCTCGTTCCCGCCGGCGACCCAACGCTCCTTTTTACGAATGCGGGAATGGTGCAATTCAAGGACGTGTTTCTCGGACGCGAGAAACGCGCGTACACGCGCGCGACCACAGCGCAAAAGTGTATGCGCGTCTCCGGCAAGCACAACGATTTGGAAAACGTTGGACCTTCGCCGCGTCATCACACCTTCTTCGAGATGCTCGGCAACTTTTCGTTTGGCGATTATTTCAAAAAAGACGCGATCAAATTCGCGTGGGAATTGCTGACCGAGTACTACGAGTTAGATCCCGCGCGCCTCTGGTTCACTGTCTTTGAAGGCGATGAGGAGGTGCCGCCGGATGATGAAGCGGCGGAGTTGTGGGTCAAAGCCGGCGCATCGCCCGAGCGCGTGTTGCGATTCGGTCGCAAAGATAATTTCTGGCAGATGGGCGAAGTCGGTCCGTGTGGCCCTTGCTCGGAAATCCATTACTATCGCGGCGAACGTCCCAAGGATCCCGCATACAATCGTCGTGAATTTGTCAACGGCTCTGGCGAAGAGACCATCGAAATTTGGAATTTGGTCTTTATGCAATTCAATCGTTGGGCTGATGGCAGCGCGTTCAAACTCGAGCCACTCCCCAAGCCATCGGTGGACACGGGCGCGGGGCTGGAACGCGTCACGATGGTGTTGCAGAACAAGCCCTCGAATTATGATACCGACTTGTTCAAGCCGATTCTCGACCGCACGCGCAAATTGCTCGGTCACGACAAGGCGACGATGGAACAGAAACTCGCCTCGTACCGCGTCGTCGCCGATCATACGCGCGCGATCGCGTTCCTTATCGCCGATGGCGTGATTCCCGGCAACGAGGGACGCAACTATATTCTGCGTTTGATTCTGCGCCGCGCGGCGCGGCACGGCCAGAGGCTCGGCTTTACCGAACCGTTCCTCACCCAAGTTCTTCCCACAGTGATCCAGGTGATGGGCGAGGCGTATCCCGAACTCGTCAAACGGCGTGAGGCGATCCTCAAGACGACGTTGCAAGAAGAACAGCGTTTCGCGGCGACGCTCAAAACCGGCACCGCGCTCCTCGAAGACCTCATTGCCGATTTGAAAGCGCGCGGCGCAACGACTATTTCCGGCGCGGACGCCTTCAAACTGCACGATACGTACGGATTCGCGCTCGAACTGACGCGCGATGAAGCGCACGCTCACGGGTTGACGGTGGACGAAGCCGGCTTTCGCCGAGCGATGGAAGAGCAAGCCGAGCGCTCGCGCGTCGCCGCCACGGTTGGCGCGGGCGCGCCCACCGACGAAGCGGTCTATCTCGCGCTCAAGACGCAACTGACCGACGCAGGCGCGCTGCCTGTTGCCGGCGTCGCGCACGACCCATACACCGGGACAGAAGTCGAAACGAAAATCGCCGGCATCTTGCGCGACGGTGTGCGGGTGGACGAGGCGAAGATTGGCGACGCGGTGCAAGTGATCTTGCCAGCCACTTGTTTCTACGTCGAAGCGGGCGGGCAGGTGAGCGATACCGGGCGCATTGTGCGTTACGCCGCGTCTGCCGATGGCGCGGAAATCGAAGACGCGAACGTGCTGTGGGCAATCGAAATCACCGAGGCGCGCAAACCGATTCCCGGCTTGGTCACACACATCGGCCAAGTGGTCAAGGGCACGCCGCACGTTGGTGACCCAGCCATCGCCGAAGTGGATCGCTTGCGCCGCTGGGACATTATGCGGAATCACACCGCAACGCATCTTTTGCATCGCGAACTGCGGTACGTTCTCGGCGAACACGTGCAGCAAAGCGGCAGTCTCGTCGCACCCGATCGCTTTCGCTTCGACTTTTCGCATACCGGGATGTTGACGCAAGACGAACTCGACCGCATCGAAGAGGCGGTGAACGACGCGATCCTTGCCGACCTGCCGGTCACTCCCTCCGAGATGGCGTACCGCGACGCACTCGCCGCGGGTGCGATCGCGCTCTTTACCGAAAAGTACGGCGAGCGCGTGCGCGTCATTCGCATCGGCGAGGCGCGCCAGCCGTTCAGCCAGGAACTGTGTGGCGGTACGCACGTCACGCGCACGAGCCAGATCGGCGCGTTCCACATCCTTGCCGAATCGTCCATCGGCTCTGGCTTGCGCCGCATCGAAGCGACGACCGGGCGCGGCGTCACGCGTCTGTTGCAAGAAGGGCTAGGCCGCTTGGAGCGCAGCGCCGCGTACTTGCGTGTTACCCCCGAACAGGTGGACCGCAAGGTGCTCGAATTGTTGAATGAGCGCGAGGCACAACAGAAAGAGATCGAGCGATTGCAGCGCGAACTCGCGCGGCGCGAGGTGGAGACTCTGTTGAGCCGCGTCCAAGTCGTCGAAGGCGTCCCGGTTCTCGCGACGCAGGTGACGGCGGCGAACGCGGAGATGCTGCGCGAGTTGGGAGATTGGCTGCGCGACAAGATGGGATCGGGCATCATCGTTTTGGGCGCAGCCATCGAGAACAAACCGAGTCTGGTTGTGATGGTCACGCCCGATCTCGTCGCGCGCGGATACGACGCGGTGAGAATCGTTCGGCAGGTCGCGCGCATCGTCGGCGGTGGCGGCGGCGGACGTCCGACGATGGCGCAAGCCGGCGGCAAGGATGTGTCGCGTCTCGCGGAAGCGCTCGCGCTCGTGCCGAGTGTGGTCGGAAAACCCGCCGAGTGAAAGTATCGCTCCCCCCGAATGAGTGACGCAAGTCGGGCCTTTCGTCCAGCGTCATTTTTTTGCTGAATGCAACAAATCATCCAACTGCGCCCCGAAGATGATATCGCGACGATTCGCGCGCGCATCCAAGCCGCCGACCTCGCGCGCATCGTGCTGGTCGTTCCGCGCAACTGCTGGGCGTTGCAGAGCGAAAGGGGCTTGCAACTGCTCCGCCGCGCCGCCGACGATTCCGGCGCACACGTTGCGCTGGTCGCTCACGACGAGAGGGTGCGTGAATACGCGGAAGAGTACGGCTTTCCGATCTTCAACTCCCTCGCGCAAGCGCAGCGCGCGCGCTGGCGGATGCTACCGCCGTTGCGCGCGACCGGCTTGCGCCTCGCGCCGCCACCGCCCACCGCACCCGAATCGACGCGGCCGTTTGCTTGGGCATCGGACTGGATTCGCGAATGGCGCCGCGCGCTCGCCCTCCTTGCTGGCGCGTTGCTGATGCTCTGCCTCGCCGCGTTCTTCCTGGTTCCCACCGCGCAGGTGCGAATCGTCCCTGCCTATCTCGCGCTGACGACGACGACCGATATCGTCGTGGACTCGTCCATCGGACAGATCAACGCCGAAACGCGTGCGATTCCGGCGCGGCGATTGCTGCGCGACATCAGCGGCACCGCGCAACTCCAAACGACGACGACCAAGAACATTCCCAACGCACGCGCAACCGGCACAGTCATCTTTACGAATTTGCGTGCCGAAGAAACGATGATCCCACCCGGTGCTATCGTCAAGACGAGCGCGGGAGTGCCGATTCGATTCACGACGACGACGACGACAACCGTGCCGGCAGGCATCGGCAGCCGCGCCGAAGCGCCGGTGCAGGCGGTTGACCCCGGTCCCAGTGGCAACGTCAAGGCACTCGCCATCAACGTCGTCGAAGGATCGCTCGCGCTCGTGGTGCGCGTCATCAACACCAAGCCGATGGTGAGCGGGAACCTGCGCGCCGTCAAGGTTGTCACTGCTGACGACAAGAAAAAACTCGAAGAGCAGTTGCTTCAGCAACTCAAACAGCAAGCGCCGTCCCTTCTGCGCGCTATGCTCAAGCCCGGTGAATTCATCCCGCCCGATTCGGTGCTGGTGGACGTGGTGGACCAGCAATTCGACCACGCGGTTGATGAGCCGGCAGAGGTCTTGAATTTGAAAATGACGGCGAGCGCATTCGGTTTGGCGGTGGAGCAGGAAAACGTACAGGCGTTGATGAGTTTGATTCTCAAGCGGCAGATGCAAACCGGCTATGATTTGCTGCCGAATGGCGTCCGAGTCGAAGTGTTGCCGGGTGGCAAGTTTCAGGGGATCCAGTTGCGCCAACCGATTCGCGCCATCGGTTACACCACCCCGCAACTCGACGCGGCGAAGGTAGCGCGCGCGGTGCAGGGCAAATCGGTAGATGAGGCGAAGCAATATCTTTCGAACGCCGTCAGTCTCGCACAGCCGCCGGAGATTCGCGTGACTCCGCCGGGTTGGCTGTGGATGCCTTGGCTCGCGTTTCGAATTGCTGTGTTCATCGAGCCGCAAGCGGCAGCGCCATGAAGTTCTTGGGTTTGGACATAGGCGAGCGGCGCATTGGGATCGCGTTCGGCGATTCCGCGCTCTTGCTCGCCACGCCGGTAGATGTGCTCGAGCGCGGGACGTTCGAGCAGGATGTGCGCGTGCTGGCCGAATTCGTGCGGCGCTTCGAGGTCGCGCGATTCGTCGTCGGCTTGCCGCGCAATATGGATGGGACGCAGGGCGCGCAAGCCGAAGCGGTGATCGCTTACGCGGTCCAAGTCGTGGGCGCACTCGACCGGCCGATCATTTTTTGGGACGAGCGGTTGACGACAGAGGAAGCGAGCCAACGCGCGCGCGCTGCCGAGTTGCCTTCGCGCCGCACGCGGCGCGGCAAAAGAGCCCGCCACGTCCTCGATGCGATTGCCGCCGCGGTCATCCTGCAAGATTTCTTGGATAGCAAAGGGAGCGAATTTCCGTGAGAACCTTTCGTCGCCTTTTGGCTCTCATTGTCGGCGGAGTCGCGTGCGTCGCGATGCTTGGAATGTGCTTGTTCCTGTACAACCTCGTCGCGCCGCCGGGAGATGCTGGCTCTCTCCTCGTCACCGGCAAAACGATGGCGACCCCCGCGTCGGTAGAAGACCTCGCTCTCTACGCGTATCTCCAGCAGCACCAAGCCGAATTGGGCGCGGCGTCAAGCAGTGACAACGCGCCGGTGCCGTTCACGATTGCGCCGGGCGAATTGCCCACCGATGTCGCCGCGCGCTTGCAGCATCAGAATTTGATCACGAATGCGGAGGTGTTTGTCAATCTCGTCAAGTACAAAAAAGTCGGCACCAAGATTCAAGCGGGTGAGTACGTCTTGCGTCGCACGATGACGATGGAGGAAATCGTCGAAGCGCTGCAGCACGGGCTTGCCAAGATGATCACGGTGACCGTGCGCCCGGGTTGGCGCGCAGAAGAAATCGCCGACTATTTGGGAACGTTGGGGTTGAAGAATTACAACCGCGATCAATTCTTGCGTTTGGTGCGCGAGGGCAAGTTCGATTACGCGTTCTTGCGCGACCGCCCCAAGAACGCGCCGCCGAGCCTCGAAGGGTTTTTGTTTCCCGAATCGTACTACGTCCCGTTCGACATCGCGAACGACGCGCTCATCCAATTGATGCTCGACACGTTCGGTCAGCGCGTCACCGAGAAAACGCGACAGCAGATCGCCGCGCAAAAGATGACCCTCTACGAGGCGGTCACGCTTGCCGCGATCGTCGAGCGCGAGAGTGTCGTCGCAGCCGAGCGACCGATTATCGCGAGTGTGTTTCTGAATCGGCTGAAGAAGAAAATGTTCCTGCAAGCCGATTCGACCGCGCAGTACGCGCTGGGCTATCAACCGACGACCAAGCAGTGGTGGAAGTCGCCGGTGACCATCGAGGAATTGAGCGGCGCGGATTCGCCATACAACACCTATCGTAATCAGGGGCTACCCCCTGGACCGATTTGCAATCCGAGTCTCGCGTCCATCGTTGCCGTCGCCCAACCCGCGCAGACCGACTATCTGTTCTTCTTTTCCAAAGGGGATGGCACGCACGCGTTTGCCAAGACGTTCGAGGAGCACCAGCAGAATCAGCAAAAGTACGGCAAGTGACGCTGGGCAGCTGTAGAACGGGCGGCGCGCCCGTTGCATCCATTAACCACATACGGCAGAGACGTACGGTGCGAAACGTGAAAGGCAAAATTCAGGCGCAGAAAATTCGTGTGTTGATGCTCTCGTGGGAATATCCGCCGCATATCGTCGGTGGGCTGGGGGCGCACGTTGCCGCGCTCGCGCCGGCGCTGGCGCGCGCGGGGGTGCAGGTGCACGTCGTCACGCCGCGCTGGAAGGGAGGCGAGCCGCGCGAGGCATTGCCGCACTCTGGGGGTGCGTCGCGACGCCGTATGTTGACGCGCGCGGCGGTGTATCGCGTCGAGCCGCCAACGACCGGGATAGGTAATTTTCTCGCGGACGTGCAGCAGACGAACTTGAATTTGAGCGAGTACGCGCAGGCATTGTACGATTTGCTCGGCGGGTTCGATTTGATTCACGCGCACGATTGGCTAGTTGCCTTTGCCGCGGCGTCGCTCAAGCGGTTACACAAGACACCACTCATCGCCACGATTCACGCGACGGAACGCGGGCGCGGCCGCGGCTTTCTCGGTGGCGAGATGTCGCAGGCGATCAACGGGACCGAGTGGTGGCTGACGTACGAGGCGTGGCGCGTGATCACGTGTAGTCGCTATATGTCGGACGAGGTCAAGGCGTACTTTAATCTGCCGGCAGACAAGTTGGATGTGGTGCCCAACGGTGTGGATGCCGCGCCGTTCGACGCGCTGGAGGGGGTTGACCTGACCGACTTTCGCGCGCAATGGGCGCGCCCGGACGAACGCATCGTCTTTAACGTGGGGCGTGTGGTGGAAGAAAAGGGCGCGCACCTCATCGTCGAAGCCGCCCCGCGCGTGCTCGCCGAGTTTCCACAGACCAAGTTCATCATCGCTGGCACCGGCAGTATGGTCGAGCCGCTCAAGCGGCGCGCGGTGGAACTTGGTGTAGCGGACAAGGTTCACATTGCCGGTTTCGTTCCTGACCCGGATCGCAATCGGTTGTTCAAGGTTGCGGACGCGGCGGTGTTCCCCTCACTGTACGAGCCTTTTGGCATCGTCGCGCTCGAGTCTATGGCTGCCAAGTGTCCGGTCATCGTCAGCGAAGTGGGAGGGCTGAAAGAGGTCGTGCGACATGATGTGACCGGCGTGACGATTTACCCGGGCGATATCGAATCGTTGGCATGGGGGGTGCGGTACACGCTGCGCGATCCGGCGCGGGCGCGCGGGCGTGCGGCGCGGGCGTATCGTGTTGTAAGGAGGGAGTACAATTGGGATCGCCTTGCCGCGCGGACGATTGAAATTTACGCGCGCGTGCTTGGCGAGCGCGCCAAGACCGATTGGTAGAATGTTCGCGCTCACTGGCAAACGAAATGGCAGTCAGAACGCGTGGCTGCCATTTTTTGGTTAGAAAAAACTAACTTGTCCTCCACGTGGAGTGAGAGTTCTTTTACCGAAGGTCGCTTGAGATTCGCCCTTTAGTTTGGTATTGTAACCTTGCGCGCATTGTGATTTCGGCGCGGCGGGAGGAGGTGCGATCCGGTGACGTTCGAGGACAAGTGGTTGGTGTGTGCGGATTGCGGACGAGAGTTTCTGTGGGATGCCGGAGAGCAGGCGTGGTATTACGCCAAGGGATTGCGGCACCCCCCACGACGCTGCAAGTTCTGTCGCGAGCGACGGCGGAACGCGCATCCGTATCAACCGTACCAGCACACCCAGATGAGTTGCTATCGGTGTGGCAGTCCGGTGGCAGTGCCTTTCGTGCCGCACGGGACCAGGCCGGTCTATTGTCGGATGTGCTACGACCATCTGAAGAGCGAATCGGTTGCGCTCAGGAGCCGCGAGGGCTGACTCTCGCGGCTTTTTAGTTTCGTGATTATCGCAAGCGCCAGCCAACCCAGTGCGCCAGCCATTGCCAAGCCGGGCAACCCGCCCATCGGCAAGGGGACGCCGCTTGCGCGCGCCGTGAAAGACGATAGGCGCACTGCCGTCGGCGCGCGGTTCTGCACGGTAAAGTCCAGTTGGGTCATAGACTGAGTGTCGTTTGCGGCGTAGGGCGAACGGGTGACCGTGCCGATGAGCGCGTGCCAGGTGCCGGTTGGTGCATCCATCGGCAACGCACACGTGCCTTGCGCGATGCCGCTCGCGTCGGTCGTGCTGGAGAGGGCGCACTGCACCGCGCCTCCCGGTTGATTGACGGTGTAATTCACCATCGCGCCGCTAACGGGAGCATCGTTTTGGTCAACGAGGTTGATTCTCAAGACGACGGTTTCGCCTTGCCGAAAGGTACTGGTCGGCGTGAAGGCACTGCCGATCAATTTGCCGGTGAGGAATGAATCCACGCGCGCGGTTTTCGGTTCGAAGAGAAATTGATTATTGGCTGTGTTCCAATGCGTTGCTAGATAACTGCCGTCTGGCGGGTTGGTGTGGAAATAATCGTCGTGGTTGCAGTCGAAGAGACTATCGCCGCTGGGGTCGGGGCAGACGATCTGAATTTGGCGACCGGAGTGGTCGCACATATTGTCGTAGCTATCGGTGCAGTGCCAGCTGCCGTCCGAATGGGGCGCGCTCATTTGCACACCGCCCAGATTGTGCATCAGTTCGTGTGCGGCGATGACACCCGACCAACATCCTGCGTCAATTCTGCCGTAATGAGGTCCGGTGTTGTTACGATTGCTCGCGCCCGGCGAATCGTCGTATTCGATGGTGCCGATGCCGCAGTATCGGCGTGCATCTACAAAGACCATATACTTGCGGTCGGTGCGGTTAAACCCCTTGTTCCAGAGTTCGTTGAGCGTATTCGAGAAGGTGTCGTCACCGGTCGCGGACAACTGCACTTCGAGGACGACTGGTTGGCAATTGGCGTCGGTGACAAACCGCACCCGGCGGTCGCCGCCGGTTTGTAGCGCGCTGTTGTGGAACTCGGCGTCCGCGTCGGTTGCCCATTGCTGGAACGAGGCAAGGTAGGTGGCGTACCGGCTGGTCACATCGGCGGCGTGCGCGTAGATGACCTGCACCCGATTGCCGGACACGCCATCGCCGTCGCAGAGGACTGCGGTTGA
Source organism: Anaerolinea sp. (assembly GCA_020722265.1). GTDB lineage: Bacteria > Chloroflexota > Anaerolineae > UBA4142 > UBA4142 > DYLA01. The sequence continues at coordinate 697 of DYLA01000061.1, read as the reverse complement.
GGAGGGGCTCATAGAGCGTAGGGGAGGGACGCTCTGGGCGACGTTCGTATGGGCAGGCGCGGGGTCGGGACCGTGCGTGCATTGCTCGCGCCCATTGGGGAGTTTTATCTTAAAGCCCCCGCGACAATTGCCGTCTATCGCCACTTCGAGTCCGTCGTAGATGAGACCGCGCGCCGGCTCATTTGGCGGCAAGGGTCTTTGCGCGTGTGCGGGGTCGAGTCCCGCGACGAGCAACCACAACGCGAGGACGATGCTTGTTGCCAAGAAAAAAGACTTGTTCATCTTATTCCTCTACGTAAGCCATCACAACCGCGAAGATGTTGGCGGGCGGATGCCCCACGATACGAGCACAAAGAGAAAACCCGCTCCGGGCAGTCGAAGCGGGTTTTCTGATTTGTTGGGCTAGATGGAGAAACGCAAGTATTTGCGTCCCGTTCTTCGGCGGCTCGGCGACCATAGTTGTTGAACGTTAGGCCCGTAGCTTTGCGTCCCCAACTTTCGTTGGGTTTGCCTTTATCGGAGCAGGATTATTTTTTGTCTGCGCCGCGCGCGGTCACCGGCGTTTTGAGTGTGGGAAGACGTAACCGGTACCCGCGTGCAGTCACATTATACGCTTACTGGCGAGAACGACAATGGTATTCAAGTCATAGGATTTTAGTCCTGAAGATCACAGGTTCTTGTGGAGCGTCACGTACCA
>DYLA01000001.1:23765-55949 GCA_020722265.1 Anaerolinea sp. | reverse complement strand
TAGAGAGGGCACCCCCTATTGACAAGACCCCTACATAATGCTAGACTCGTGCCCAGGAGGAAACCATGAACAGAAAAACCTTGTTGATCATCGTCGCGGTAGTGCTGGGTCTATGCGTATGCTGCGCGGCGGTCTTCATCGGCATCGCGTTGACCGGCGGATTGACCGCGCTAGGGTTGACGCAACCAGCAGCCGACGCGGGCGAAGCGTTTATGACCGCGCTCAAGAACGGGAACTTTGATCAGGCGTACGGCCTATGCGCCCCCACCCTGCAACGCGAACTGGGGAACGCGCGCAATCTGGAAACGCGGGTTAAGAACGCCAAAGTGCAGCCGACCGCGTGGAGTTTCTCTTCCCGCAACGTCTCCGGCAGCGAAGCGCAACTCGATGGCAGTGTGACGTTTGTTGGAAACAGAGAGGGAACGGTGCGTCTGGTGCTCCAGCAGATCGGGAGCGAGTGGAAAATTTCCGGCTTCAACCTAAGGGAAAAGTAGAAAAGCCACAACGCCGACCATCGGTACGATGGTCGGCGTTTTTTGATTCGGTTCGCAAGACCGGCGCGGTCCCGAAGACCTCACAGGTCTCGAGGCGAACCGACCCCGCCGGATTTGTTGGGTGAAGTACCTGTGCGCCATTCGTTAGTAGACCGCGCGGCAGATGAGTCCTTTGAGATATTCCGATTCCGGAAACGCCAGCAGAATCGGATGGTCGGACGATTGCGAGAGGTGGGCGAGGATGTGCGCGTCGCGGCGCGCGTCGTGCGCGGCTTCAAAGACGATTTTCTGGAACATGGCCGCGCTCACCTGCCCCGAACAGGAGAACGTGGCGAGGATGCCGCCCGGCGCGAGGAGTTTGAACGCGAGGAGGTTGATATCCTTGTAGCCGCGCAATCCCGCTTCCATCTGCGACCGCGTATGAACGAATTTGGGCGGATCGAGAATGATCGTGTCGAACGATTTGCCCTGATCGCGATAGCGGCGCAAGAGGTAGAACGCGTCCCCTTCGATGAACTCGCCACGGTCCGCACAGTCGTTCAGCCGCATATTTTCGCGCGCGAGGTTCAGTGCGTCGCGCGACGCGTCGAGGTTGACGACGCGCGCGCTGGGGTTTGCTGCGGACGCGTACACCGCGAACGCGCCGGTGTAAGCGAACACGTTCAACACCTCGCCCGCCGACTGCTGGGCGTCGCCCCCCGCGCTCAGAAATTCGGCAACCCGTTTTCTATTCTCGCGCTGGTCGAGATAGAACCCGGTCTTGTGCCCTCGCGGGATGTCCACCAGAAACCGAAAACCGTTTTCGCAAATCTCCACCCGCTCGGGCGGCGCGTCGCCGCACAACACACCCACCGCCGGCGCAAGTCCCTCCTTCTCGCGCACGTCCACGTCGCTGCGCTCGTAGATGCCGCGCGGCGCGAGCAATTCCGCGATCAATTCGACCAGTTCGGCTTTGCGCGCCTCCGCTCCCAACGTCAAGAACTGCGCCACCGCGAAATCCGCGTAACGATCCACGACCAAGCCGGGGAGGAAATCGCTCTCCGCGTTGACGAGCCGATATGCGTTCGTCGCGGCGCGGTTCACGCACGCGTCGCGCGCGGCGATGGCGCGCTCCAGCCGCGCGCGCAAAAAGGCGCGGTCAATCGGCTCGTCCTCCCAGGTCCAAACGCGCACGGCAATTTGCGAACGCGAGTTGTAATACCCGCGCGCGAGCCAATGCCCAGCGGCATCGCACACGTCCACCGTGTCGCCGTCGCGCGCCGCGTCCACGCGCGCAATCGCGCCGGAGAAAATCCACGGATGACGCGCGCGAAGAGCCTTGTCTTTGCCGGGCTTGAGGATGATTTGCGGGTTCACTTGTCACACGCGCAGTCGCAGCGCGCCGGGATGAAGCCGGAACGTCGCTGGGCCTGGACCGATGAACTCGCCATCGGCTTCGATCAGCATGCGCTGCTTCGGCTCGACAGTGACGGTCGTGGCGCGGTACTCGGACACCTTGGGATGTTCGAGAATCGTGCCATTGTACAAGCGGGGGGTGTTCAGCACGACTTCGAGCCGACCCAGATCGCCGAGGATGATGACGTGAAACCAGCCATCGTCGAGCGCGGCGTTTGGGCTGATCTGCATCCCGCCGCCGAAGAATTTTCCATTGCAGACGACGACGGCGTTCATCGTACCTTCGACGCGCTGATCGTCCATCCGCACGACGACCTCTTTGTTCTGGTATCTCCAAATCGTCGTGATGAGGGCGGTGTAGTACGGAATCGTGCCGCCGCCGCGCTTGCTGCCGGATTCCGTGCGTTCGATCACTTCGGCGTCGAAACCGATGCCGGCGATATTCACGAAAAATCGGCGCGTCTCTTTGCCGTCGCGCGTGTAAACCATTTCGCCGAGATCGAGCGGGCGCGTGCGCGTCGCACGCGCGAGGTGCCGCGCCGCCGCGCGGGGATCGCGCGGGATGCCGGCGGTACGCGCGAAATCGCCGCCGGTACCGCAGGGAATGACGCCGAGCGCGGCGTCCGGGTTGCGCGGTGTACCATCAGGCGTCACCATCCCGTTGACCACCTCGTTGAGCGTGCCTTCGCCGCCGACCGCGACGATGAGAGTGGCGCCGGCGTCGAGCGCGGCGCGCGTCAGTTCGACCGCGTGCCCCGACCGCTCGGTGAAGGTGGAATCGAACGCCAAGCCCTCGGTACGCAGGATCGTCTCGATATCGCGCCAACGTTCGCGTGTTTTGCCGCGCGCAGACGCGGGGTTGATGATGAATTGGGTTTTCATAGGGATGCCTCGGCTCCTCCTGATGCACAGTATCCACGCAAGACCGTGGAGGTCACACTCTCATATTCATCTCCCAAATCATCTTCAGTCCCTTCAACGTCAACTCCTCGTCCACCACGTCCAGCGCGCGCGTCTCGCGCGCAATCAGCCGCACCATCTCGCCGGTACCGATGACGCGCGCCGCCGCGCCCAACTCCCCCTTCACGCGCGCGATCATCCCCTCCACCAGCGCGACGTAGCCGTAGACCAAGCCGGCTTGCGCCGCGCTCACCGTGTTCTTGCCGATGGGACTGCGCGAGGCTGGCGCGACCAGTTCGACGCGCGGTAACTGCGCCGCGTGCGCGAATAACGCCTCCGCCGCCGTCACGATGCCGGGCGCGATCGCCGCACCGAGATATTCCCCTGCCGCGCTCAACGCGTCGAAAATCGTCGCGAGCGGACTAAAGTCTATCACGATGGCAGGCGCGCCGTAAAGGGTCTTCGCCGCGACCGCGTTCGCGATGCGATCCGCACCTACCTCGTCCGGCGAATCGGTGCGAAGGACCAGCCCGGTTTCGGTCGCCGGGCTGACGACGACCGGCTCAAGGCGCAAGTGCTGCGCGCACAACTCGACGAAGGTCGAGACGAGCGGCGGTACCGATGACGCGATCGCGCAGCCGTCGAAGGTCAAGCCATTCGCGCCGCGCTGGCGCAAGAGCGAACGCAGGATCACCGCGTACTCGTCCGGCGTTCCCTCGACGCGCGTGGCGATACGCCATGTCGCCACGAGTTCATCGCCGCGATACGCACCGAGCGTGATGCGCGTATTGCCGATATCGAACAGTAGAATCGTTGCCAACCTAAACTCCCCAACGATTTTCGATTACGAAAACCAAGTCGCCAATCGAAAATCACCTCACCGCGCGCACAATCGCCTCTGCGACCACTTCCGCCGCCGCGTGACCGATGGCACTCACAATCCCCTTGGGCTTGCCCGCGCTCAAAACGAAAATCACATCGCCATCGTACAGCGTATGCGCTGGGCGCAGCGCGCGCGCGAATCCATCGTGCGCCATCATCGCGACGAGATGCGTCTCTTCCTTCGTCAGCGCGGCGTTCGTCGCGACGACCCCAAGCGTCGTCTGCGCCCGCGCGAGAATCGTCTGCGCGAGACCACCTTTGATGGCGCTGCCGGAATCGAGCCAGCCGCCGACGACCGGCTTGCGCGTCCCCGCGATGATTTCGCCGGTGCGCGGGTCTACCACGTCGCCGAGCGCATTCACGACGACGAGCGCGCCGACGACGATGCCTTTGCCGATGGACTGACTCGCCGTGCCAACACCACCCGGCGACGTGAACTTGGGTCCCAGCAAGTGCCCGACCGACGCGCCAGTTCCCGCGCCCACGCGTCCTTCTTCGACCGCGCCGGAGGTCGCGGCGAGGCACGCGCGATAGCCGGCGTCCGCGTCCGGACGCACCTTCGCACTGCCCACGGCGAGATCGAAAATCGCCGCCGCTGGAACGATCGGCACGCGCGCAACGCCGGTCTCGTAGCCGATGTGCTTTTCTTCGAGAAAGCGCATCACGCCCGCCGCCGCATCGAGCCCAAACGCGCTCCCACCGGTCAGCAGGATCGCGTTCACGCGTTCGACTAGATGCGCGGGACGCAGCAAATCGGTCTCGCGCGTCGCCGGTGCGGGACCGCGTGCGTCCACCCCACCCACCGCGCCTTCGGGTGGGCAGAGCACGACGGTGCAGCCGGTTTTGTTCTCGGCGTCCGTGTAATGCCCTACCAAAATCCCTTCGACATCCGTAATCGCGTTGAACATAGTCCTCCTCGAGTTGGTGGTTCGAGGCGAAACCTCGAACTTAGCCCCGCCACTTGGCGTACACCTCCGCGCGCCGATCCCGAAACACTGGCACGCGTTGGCGCACCTCGTCCACCCGATCGAGGTCAATGGGCGCGACGAGCAATGCCGCGCGGTCGTCGCCTTGAACGAGCACTTCGCCCCACGGGTTGACGATCATCGAGTTGCCGCCGAATGTTTCGCCTTTCGACGTGCCGACGCGATTGCAGGCTGCGATGAAAAGTTGGTTTTCGATTGCCCGCGCCGGCACGAGCGCGCGCCAGTGCGCGATGCGCTTCTGGGGCCACTCTGCCGGCAGGAACACGAGGCGCGCGCCGGCGAGCGCGTAATGCCGCCACAGTTCCGGAAAGCGCAAATCGTAGCAGACCGCGAGCGCGCCCTTGCCCCAGCGCGCGTCGAAAACGGGCGCCTCATCGCCGGCAGCAAGGAACTTGTCCTCATCGAGCATCGGGACAAGGTGCAATTTGCGGTACACGCCGACGCGTTCGCCGCGCGCGTCGTGCAGCGTCGCCGTGTTGTACACGCGCCCCTCCTTCGCTTCGAGCAGCGAGCCAACTACCGCGATCTGATGTTCGCGCGCGGCGTCGGCAATCGCCGCGAACATCCCATCGTCGAGCGCGGACGCGTGCGCGGCGGCGCGCGCCAAGTCGTACGCGCTGCTCCACAATTCCGGCAGCACGATCACGTCGGCGCCGCGCGCTTTTGCCTCGGCGAGATGCGCGCGCACCGTCGCCAAGTTGCGCGTCGGCTCGCCGAGCGCAAGGTCCATTTGAGCCAGTGCAATAGTCAGGGTATTCATCGGATCGCCTCGTCCCTACTTGACCGAATCCTGCAAAGGTGTACTATGCGAGCGCGCGACAATCCGGCGAATCGTTCGGTAATCGCCTTGAGGAGGAAAATGACTATGAAAATCCACGACATTTCTATCCCCATCACCCCGGCCATGCCCACGTTCCCCGGCGATCCGCCGGTGCGCGTGACGCCGGAAAAACAAATCACCCAGGGGGACGCGGCGAACGTCTCGCACCTCTCGCTGGGCAATCACACCGGTACTCACGTTGACCCGCCGGTTCACTTTGTGCCGGGCGGCAAAACGGTAGATCAACTCGATCTGCGCGCCCTTGTCGGTCCGGCGCGCGTCGTGGACCTGACGCGCGTCGAGCGCACCATCACCGCGTCGGATCTCGCGCGCGCGCGAATTCCGCGCCGCACCAAACGCGTCCTCTTCAAGACACGCAACTCGATGTTGTGGGAGCGCGCGAACTTCCAGACCGATTTCGTCGCGCTCGCGCCAGACGCCGCCCAGTGGCTGATCGGACGCGGCGTTCAACTCGTCGGCATTGACTATCTCAGCATCGAAGCGTTCGACGCGCGCGAGCCGCAGACGCATCGCCTCTTGCTCGGCGCGGGGATCGTCATCGTCGAAGGACTGAACTTGCGCGCGATCGCACCGGGAGCGTACTCGCTGGTATGCCTGCCGCTCAAAATCGCCGGCGGCGACGGCGCGCCCGCACGCGCGGTGTTGATCGAATCGTAGGAGTGTCAACGAAATGCCCCGACACGTCGCGTCACGAAGAGGAGCACACTCGCTATCCCCGCCAACACACCTGCGAACAACGCCACCTCCGCCGCGCCGGTGAAATAATCGCCGCTTGCCAACCGCGCGATCGTTTTGATCGGCGACACGTCCAGCAAGTAACTCACACTCGCAGCGACGAGGATGAAGAGCGCGTACACGAACTGCGACCGCTCGCGATCTTCGAACATCACCGTCACCAGCGCGGAGGCGCAAGCGATGATCGCCGCCACGATGATCGCGAGCAGCAACACGAGCGCGACATTCTCGACCAGAATGCGATTCAGCGACAAGAGCGCGAGCCACGCGACGCACTGCAGCGCCGCGAGCGTGATGGCAGCGGCGATTTTCGCGCCGACCACGATGTCGAGCGAGAGGGGCGCGGCGAGAAGCGTACCGAGTGTGCCGTTCTCGATCTCTTCCGAAAGCGAATCCACGACGATGCCGCCCGCGACGAACGCGGGAAAGAACATCAAAATCGGAACGAGCGCGGAGTAGATGAACTCGAACGTCGTCGGCGGCTGTCCCTGCAAATCAGTGTAGCGCACCTCGACCCCGCGCGGCGCGCGCAAGACGTTCTCGTAGCGTTTGAGGGGTTCTTGCAAAATCATCTGAATCAATGACGCGCGCGCTTCCAGGCGCGGCAGGTACAACTTCATCTCCACCACCTCGCCCCGTTCTTCCGGCGCGACGAGGATTGCCGCGACCTCCTCGCGTCGAAACGCTGCGTCCGCGTCGGCGGCAGTGGCAAAGGGGACGACGTTGACGCCGCGCTCGTCCAACCGCGTGATGAGGGCGCTATCCGTCGCGCCCACCCAGCCTACTCGCAAGTTGATGCGCCCGTAGATGCCAACCGAATCGGGATCGTACAGCGACAGCAAGCCGATGAGGAGCGCGGAAGAGAAAGAGGCGATGAACAGTTGAATACCCATCGCGATCAGAATCGTCCGCTCGCGCGCGATCGCGCGCAATTCCTTCTTGACGATGGCGAAAAATGCGCTCATAACGCCACCTGTGTGACGATCACATTGTAAATCGCGTGGACGACAACACCCGCGCCCACGGCGATTGGATAAGGCACCCGCGCGCGCGCGTTCAACACGCAGACGAGCGCGGTAAAGACGAAATGCGCGACGAGCGGAACGAGCAAAAAGCCGGTGCTGAACAACGCCGCCGAAAGAATCGTCTGCGACACAACGCTAACCGAAAAGAGTACCAGCAACTTTTCGCCGATGAGAAAGCCAAGCGCGGAGAGGAACGCCAGCGCGAGCACCTGCCGCGTCGAACGCGCGAGGCGATGCTCCACCAGCGTCACGATACTCGCCGACTTGGCAATCTCCTCGACCAGCGCGGAGGCGACGAGCGCGCCGCCGAGCATCAACCGCAGCGGCAGATTCGTCGAGACGACGAGGATGCCCAACTGCGCCACGTACACGATCGGAATGACGAGCGCGCTAAAGAGCGCGACGGAGGCGTACGGATGCGCGCGGTCGAGGACGAGAAAGATGGCATCGGCGAGTTTGCGCGTGATCGGGCGATAGCCCATCAGGAATTCTTCGTTCAACAAGCGCGTGCCGGCGTACACCGCTAGTCCGAAAATCAACAGCATCGGCGCGGAGGGAAAGAGATACTCTTGCCAGCCGAACGCTTCGTGGCGATACATCTTCACCGCCAGCGTCAGCGGCGACATGAACGCGAGATCGCTGATGCCGATGAACATCGCTGGAAAGACGAGATACGCCGTCATCAGCGTCGTTACCAACATCGAGATAAAAGTCGTGTCGCGAAAAGTGCGATAGAACAGCGGCACCATCAAGTAAATCGAAAAGACGAAGAGAATCGTCGGCGTGTAGATGAGGAACGCGAGCCACACCTCCGCCTGGGTCGCGTACGCCAGCACGGCCGTCGTCGTCAGCGCAAACAGCGCGTACGGCAGCATCTTGCCGACGATGATTTGCAAGGGCGTGACCGGCGCGGACATTAGAATCGTCAACCGCCGATTGATCTTTTCGTCCATGAAACTGCTAGTGAAAAAGACGCTGATGAAGGTGATGGGGAGCACGTAGAGGAGTGCGACGATGACGTACGCAAAAGGCGCCGGGGGCGTCATTAGCGACGGAATGACGATTGCCTTGGGTGTCGCGCCGGTCTCGTTCTCGGCGATGCTGCCATAGTTGATTTCGACGCGCAGGGGGAACGCGCGCGCGCGGTCGTACGTCGCGCTGAGGCGCGCCAGTTCCGCCTTTTCGAGGTAGCGTTTGAGCGCGCCGACGGCGTAGAGCGATTTGTCGTCTGGGCGCGCGAAAACGCGCGCACCGTCCACGTACGCGTCGAGCGCGCGCTGTTCGACGAGCGCGCGTCCGCGCGCCGGGTCCGCCGCGACGACGGCGAACTTGCTGTCGCGAATCGCCGGCGCGTCCGGCGCAACGCCGACGCGATACAAGCCGTTGCCGAGGAGCGATGTTTCGCGGAAGGCGAGAACTGCCAGCGCGAGCGCGCCGAGCAGAATCACGACGGTGAGCGGACTCGTGCCGCCGCGAAAACGTTGACGGAGGCGTGTGACCTCGCGGAGGGACAGCGTAGCAATTTGTCTCATTGGCTCTGCGTTTTGCGTTCGTCGTCGCTTTGGGGTAAAATCAAGACGTGATCCAACTCACTCACGTCAGCAAACTGTATCGCGATTTCGTCGCTATCAACGACTTGAATCTCCACGTTCACGCCGGCGAAATCGTCGGCATCATCGGGCACAACGGCGCGGGCAAAAGTACCACGCTCAAGATGATCGCCGGTCTCGTCGCGCCCACCGCCGGTTCGATTCGCGTGCTCGGGCGCGACATCGAAAAAGAGAGCGTGGCGATCAAGCGCGACATCGGCTTTTTGCCGGAAGAAAGCCCACTCTACGAAAATATGACCGCGCGGCAGTATCTCCTGTTCTTCTCCGAACTCTACCGCCTGCCGCGCCGTGTCGCGCACACACAAATTGAGGCGCTGCTCGATTCGCTCAAATTGCCGGAGAAGGACAAATTGACCGGCGAATTCTCCAAAGGGATGAAGCGCAAAGTCGCCATCGCGCGCGCGCTCCTGCACGATCCGCGCCTGCTCATCCTCGACGAGCCGAATGCCGGACTCGACCCGCTCACGTCGTTCTTCATCATCAACTATTTGCGAACGCTCAAGCGCGCGGGCAAGACGATTCTCCTGAGCGCGCACAACCTCTTTCACGTCGAGTACGTCTGCGACCGCGTCGCGATTCTCAAGAACGGACGCCTCCTCGTCTTCGATACGATGGAGGCGATTCGGCGCGGACTGGGCCAGCGCGAATATCAGGTGATTTTCAAAGCGGACGAATCGCTCGATTTCGAACGGCGCGACGGCAACTATGTTTTTCGCACGAACGATGTAGGCGGGATCGCGCGTGTGCTCGAACGCATCTCCGAACGCAACTGGGCGCTGGTAGACCTCTCCGTGCAGGAATCCGCGCTCGAAGAGATCTATGTGAAACTGATGACGAATTAGCGCGGTACCACAATTGTATCACACCGCCAAGCGATTGGCAATTCGAGGTGGCGCGGTGGTTGCTTTCCCCGATACTCTCATTCTCCTCAAAGGCGCGGGCGATCTCGGCACCGGCGTCGCGTATCGCCTGCATCGCGCCGGCTTTCCAGTGCTCGTCACCGAACTCGCCGAGCCGCGCGTCATCCGGCGCACGGTCGCTTTCGCCAGCGCGGTGTACGACGGCAGCCTCACCGTCGAAGGAGTGACCGCGCGCCGCGCCGACTCGTTCGAGGGTGCGCGCGCGCTGCTCGAGGCTGGCATCGTCCCGGTGCTGGTGGACCCAGAGACGCGCGCGCGCGAATTCTTTTCGCCGCGCGTGCTGGTGGACGCCGTGATGGCCAAGCGCAACACCGGCACGCGCCTCACCGATGCGCCCTTTGTCCTCGCGCTGGGTCCCGGCTTTACGCCGGGCGTGGACTGCCACGCGGTCATCGAGACGCAGCGCGGTCACGATTTGGGGCGCGTGCTGTGGAATCGCGCCGCGGCGCCGGACACCGGCATCCCCGGCGAAATCGGCGGCAAAGCGGCGGAGCGAGTCTTGCGCGCGCCGCGCGCTGGAATCGTCAAGGGAGATCTGCAAATCGGAGATCGTGTCACGCGGGGCGCGGTAATCGCACACGTCGGTGAGGCGGAAGTGTGCGCGCCCTTCGACGGGATTTTGCGCGGGCTGATGCGCGATGGACTCGCCGTCCACGCCGGCGCAAAAATCGGCGATGTGGATCCGCGCGCCGCGCGCGAGCATTGCTTTTCGATCAGTGACAAGGCACTCGCCATCGGCGGTGGCGCGCTGGAAGCGGTGCTGGTGTGGCGTTCGAGGTTCGGGGTTCAAAATCAAAATCCTCCCGTCGGTCGTTAGATCGGCGGGAGGATTGTTTTCAGGTCGGCGATGCTCTCCAGCACAAAATCCGGCGGCGTCACACCCGCCAGGTGCTCGCGGCGCGTGACGCCGGTGAGCACGAGCGCGGTGCGCGCGCCGGCGGCGCGCCCCATCGCGATATCCGTTTCCAGCCGGTCGCCGACGACGAGGCACTCGTCGGCGCGCACACCCATTCGCTCGATGGCGGTCTGGATGATGTGCGGCGAAGGTTTGCCGGCGACGAACTCGACGCGTTTGCCGGTCGTCGCTTCGAGGGCGGCGATGATGCCGGCGCAATCCGGAATTTCGCCTCCTTCGACCGGACAGGACTTGTCGGCGTTCGTGGCGACGAAACGCGCGCCGTGAAACTTGATTGCCTGAAACGCAATCGTCCACTTGCGATAGTCGAAGGTGCGATCGAACGCGGCGACGACGACTTGGACGCGCGCGGGGTCATCGGTGAGAGTCATCCCGGCTTGCTGCATCTCATCGAGCAGCGACGGCTCGCCGATGACGAAGAGGCGCGCCTTGGGCGCGGTGCGCTGCAAGTACGTCGCCAGCACGCGCGCGGCGGTGATCACATCGTCGGGAGAAGTTGGAATGCCCAGCCGCGTCAATTTGGCGGCGTACGCGCTCGCCGATTCTAGCGGCTTGTTCGAGATGAAGACGGTCTTGAGTCCGCGCGCGCGCACGTGGGCGATCGCCTCGGGCGCGCCCGGGATCGCGCGCGCGCCGAGGTAAACGGTGCCGTCGAGGTCAAGGATGAATCCTTTGATTGGTTTCACTTTTCCTCGAACAAGGACAAGCCCGTGATCAAACTTTTTTGCGTCAACAGCAAAACGATGAGCGGCGGAATCATAGCGACGACGACGCCCGCCATTACGATATTCCACTCGACCGCCGCGTCCGTCGCAATCAGCACTTTCAAACCGACTTGGATGACACGCGTCGTCTCGGCGTTCGCGACGATGAGGGGCCACAGGTACTGATTCCACATATAAATAAACTCGATCAGAAAGAGCGCCATCAAATTGGTGCGCGAGATGGGAACGATGATGTTCCACAAGAATTGCAAAGGACCTGCGCCGTCGATCCGCGCGGCGTCAGCCAGCGACGCGGGGACCGTCATATACAACTGCCGAAACAAGAGTGTCCCGGTGGCACTCGCAAAAAACGGAATCGTCAGCGCCCAGTACGTGTTGACCCAGCCCAGTTGATCCATCAATTGAAACGTCGGCACGATACGCACCGGCACGGGGAGCATATGCGTCAAGAAAATCACAATGAAGAACACCAGTTTGCCACGAAAATCGAAATAGACGAACGCAAAGCCCGCCGTGACGCTCAAAATCATCTTGCCGAACGCGACGGCGAGCGAGATGAGGGTCATGTTGAAAACCAGGCGCGCCAGCGCGGCGCGGGCGCCGCGTCGCTGACGCGCGGCGCGCACGCGGACAACAACACACCTAACAACACCAATGCGATTGGTTTGATCACAATGTACCTCGACGCAAACAGGCAATCAGGGTGATCGCGCGCGCGGTCACCCTGATTACAGAATGGGACGACCGAAAGCGTGTGCCGCGATTACTTGAACGATTCGTTGTACGCTTTGGTCAGCGCGGCAGTGGCTTCTTTCATTGCCGTCGCAGGGTCTACCAGACCGACCGTGAGTTTCTCCACCAGTTGGCGGAAGATTTCGGTAGATTCGGGAACGGCAATGATGCTCGCCTGTGGGCGCACGAATTGCAATTGATCCACCGCGACTTTGAACGCCGGATTCTTCGTCATAAACTCTTTCATCTCCGCGCTGTTCACCGCCGATGTGCTGATCGGCATATAGCCGGTCTTTTGCACAAAGTAGACGTTGCTCTCGGTGCTGGTCATAAACTTGAGGAACTTCCACGCGGCGGCTTGCTTTTCTTTGGGCGATGCGCTCAACACTGCGATCACGGAACCGCCGATAGGAACTTGACGACGCTTGGCGGCGGGCATAAAGCCAACACCCACCTGGAACTTGCTCGTCGAGATGATGTTGACCAGACTGCCGGTGGAACCAAAGTGCATTCCCGCGCGTTGATTCGTGAATTCGCCTTGCGCGCCATCGGGACCGGTGCCGGGAACGACCACGCCTTCTTTGACCATATCTTGCAAGAACTTGGCGGCGGCAATCGCTTCGGGCTGATCCAGCAACACTTTGAACTTGTCATCGGAAACGTCGCTGCCGTACGCGTAGAGCAGTTCTTGGAAGTACCAGTGCGCGGTCGTCGCGCCCATCTGCACCGCGTAACCCACGCGCGCGGGGGTGGCATCTTTCTTGGTCAGTTTCTTGCAGAAATCGTAGAACTCTTCCCACGTCTCTGGCGCACGATCGGGCAAGCCGGCGGCTTTGAACATATCGCGATTGTAGTACAGGATCGGCGTGCTGCGCGCGAACGGCATCGCGTACAACTTGCCATCGTAGTAACTATCGCCGAGCAAACCGGGAATAAAGTTCTTGAGGTCAACGCCGTCCGCGCCTTTGGCAAAATCGTCCAACGGCGCGAGCGCGCCGTTCTTGGCAAAGTACGGCATTTGCGGCGAATCCAACATCACAAGGTCAGGCGTGGTGCGCGCGGCGAGCGCGGCTTGGAGTTTGCGTCGCAATTCCGGATACGTGCCTTGGAACTGCACTTCCACTTGGACTTCTTTTTGCGCCGCGTTGAAACGCTTGGCAAGTTCCTCTTGCGCGTTGCCCGGTGCGCCAGAGAGCGCGCGCCAGTAGACGATCTTCACTGGCGCTTGAACCGGCGCGGCGGTTGGCGCAGTGGTCGGCGCGGGCGCCGCAGTGGCGGGTGGTTTCGTCGCCGCGGGTGGCACGCTCGTCGCGGGGGCTCGGGTGGGGGCCGGTGGCGGTGCTTTGGTCGGCTCCGGCGCGGCGCAACCTGCCAGCGCGCCAAACAGTACGAACAGCACAAGCATCGTACCAATCAATTTGTTCATTGCTTCCTCCTTTGAAAAATGGAATCTGGTTTCCACGCTCACGCGCTCTTCTTCCGCGTGAGCGGTATCAGACGACGAAGAACAAAAGACGAAATTCGTCGTTCGTCCTTCGTCTTTCGTCAGAACGAACGCGCGCTAGCCCTTGACTGCGCCGCGCGCGATCCCTTCGATGATTTGGCGCTGCGCGAGGAAAAAGACGACGAGGACCGGCAATAGCACCAAGAGCGATGCCGCCATCACATGTTGCCAGCCCAGCGTCCCTTCCGCTTCGCGCACCATCATCAAGCCGATGGGCAACGTTCGCATATTCCATGTATTCGTCACGATGAGGGGCCACAGGTACGCGTTCCACTTGGCGATGAAGAGGAACAGCGCGAAGGTCGCGACGACTGGACGCACCATCGGCAACGCGATGCCCACCAGCATCCGCAAGTGTCCCGCGCCGTCCATCCGCGCGGCGTCGAACAAATCTTGCGGAATCGAGAGGAACGCTTGGCGCAACAAAAAGCAACCGAACGCGCTGGAGACGTACGGGATGACAATGCCTTGATACGTGTTGATCCAACCCAAGTTGCGCAGCGTCAAATAATTCGGCACCAGCGCCATCTCGCCCGGAATCATCATCGTCGCCAACACGACGAGGAAGAGCGCGTCGCGATGCGGAAACTCGATGCGCGCGAATGCATACGCGGACATCGCACCGATGATAACTTCCAGAATCAAACCCGCCAGGGTGGTGATGACACTGTTGATGTAGAACATTTCGAACGGCGCAGCGGTCCACACACGCGCATAGTTTTCCCACAACAGTTCGGCGGGAATCCACACGGGCGGAAACAAACCGACTTCGACATCGCTCTTGAACGACGTGCTGATCATCCAAAAGAACGGCAAGCCGATGATGATGGAAGCGAAGATGAGAACCGCGTGCGACGTCACGCGGCTGACGAGGCGTTGGATGACCACTTGGGAATGGGAAATGGATTTACTTGCCAACATGGTGCCACCTGTTTAGTAATGCACCCAGCGGCGCGAAAGGCGCGTTTGGAAAATCGTAATCGCCAGCGTGATCAGGAACAAGACCATCGAGAGCGCGGCGGCGTAACCGACTTTGAAGAACTTGAACGCGTTCTCGTAGACATAGTAGACGTACACTTTGGAACTGTTCATCGGTCCGCCCTGCGTCATCACGGCGACGATGTCGAAAACCTGCAACGCGCCGATAATCGAAGTGACGATCAAAAAGAACGTAATCGGTGAGAGGAGCGGCAAGGTGATGTGGCGGAACAACGCCCACCGTCCTGCGCCGTCCACGCGCGCGGCTTCGTACAACTCGGCGGGGATGCCTTGCAAGCCCGCGAGAAAAATCACCATATCGTACCCCAGCCCGCGCCAAATCGTGACGATGATGAGCGCGGGGATCGTCCAGTTGACATCAGCCAGCCAGTTGGGCGAAGGGAGACCGAGCCAGCTGAGCGGCAGACGCAACAGCCCCAAATCTTTGTGAAAGATCCACGCCCACACCAGCGCGATCGCCGCGCCTGTGGTGAACGTCGGCGAGAAAATGATCGCGCGATACACATCGCGTCCAGCGAGTTTTTGATTCAACACCAACGCCAACGCCAAAGCCATCACCAAGCGAATCGTGATCGAACCCGTCGCGAGGTAGATCGTGTTCCACAGCACGCGCCAAAAAATTGGATCCTGGATCATCGCCGCGTAATTGTCCAAGCCGATCCACGTGGGGTTAGGCACGATCATATTCCACTTGGTAAACGACAAGTAGAGGTTGTAAAGGAGGGGCCAAAACGTAAACACGCCGAAGAGGATAAAGTTCGGTGCGATGAGCGCGAGAAAGGCCAGTCGCTCGACGCGGTGATAGCGCGTCAACCCCAACATCTGATGCAGGAAGGGCGGCTGGGACGCGGGCTTGGCAAAGGGATTCTTGCCCATTTCACTTTTCCTCGAACAAGGACAAGCCCGTGATCAAACTTTTTTGCGTCAACAGCAAAACGATGAGCGGCGGAATCATAGCGACGACGACGCCCGCCATTACGATATTCCACTCGACCGCCGCGTCCGTCGCAATCAGCACTTTCAAACCGACTTGGATGACACGCGTCGTCTCGGCGTTCGCGACGATGAGGGGCCACAGGTACTGATTCCACATATAAATAAACTCGATCAGAAAGAGCGCCATCAAATTGGTGCGCGAGATGGGAACGATGATGTTCCACAAGAATTGCAAAGGACCTGCGCCGTCGATCCGCGCGGCGTCAGCCAGCGACGCGGGGACCGTCATATACAACTGCCGAAACAAGAGTGTCCCGGTGGCACTCGCAAAAAACGGAATCGTCAGCGCCCAGTACGTGTTGACCCAGCCCAGTTGATCCATCAATTGAAACGTCGGCACGATACGCACCGGCACGGGGAGCATATGCGTCAAGAAAATCACAATGAAGAACACCAGTTTGCCACGAAAATCGAAATAGACGAACGCAAAGCCCGCCGTGACGCTCAAAATCATCTTGCCGAACGCGACGGCGAGCGAGATGAGGGTCGTGTTGAAAACCAGGCGCGCCAGCGCGGCGCGTTCGAACGCGACGGCAAAGTTGTGGAGCGTCCCCGTGCCGGGCAATAGATTCGGCGGAAAGGTGTAATACTCTTGCGTCGTCTGCGTGCTGACCAACAGCGCGTACACCATCGGGAACAAGGTCAGCGCGACGGCGAACACCATCACGGCGTGCGCGGAGAGCGCGCGCCCCAAACGCAGCGGCGAAAACTGGCGGTGCGAATTCAGCAACGTCATCCGTCATCCTCCGTAGTACACGTGGCGTCCCGCGTAGCGGAACTGCAGGAACGTCAGCGACGCAACGATCAACAACAACACCACGGATTGCGCGGCGGCAAAGCCGGTGTTCATTGCGATAAAGCCATCGCGGTAGAGTTTGTACACCATCAAATCGGTCGCGTAGCCGGGCCCGCCGCTCGTCGTCACGTGGATCAAGCCAAAGCCCTCGAAGAACGCGTAGAGGGTGTTCATAATGAACAGGAAAAACGTCGTCGGCGAAAGCAAGGGGAAGGTGATTTTCCAGAACTTGGTCCACTGATTCGCGCCATCCACTTCGCTTGCCTCCAGAATTTCGCGCGGCAAGCCCTGGATCCCGGCGAGGAAAAAGATGATGTTGTAGCCCAGCATCTTCCACGTCGCCGCCATCGCGATAAAGAGGAGCGCGCTCGCCGCGTCGCCGCGCCAGTTCAAGTGGATGCCCACAAAACCAACCGCGTTCGTCAACATTCCGATCGTGGGCTCCAACATCAAGCCCCAAATCACACCGGCGATGTTAGGCGAGAGGGCGTAGGGCCAGATGAGCAGCGTGCGATAGATCGTAAAGCCAGCATAGCGTTGATTCGCCACGAGCGCGATGAACAAACTCAGCGCGAGCCCCACGCCCACGACGAAGAGCGCGAAGAGCGCGGTCACCTGCAGCGAGTTGAGATACTCGGGGGTGGAAAATAATTGCTCGTAATTGCGCAAGCCCACGAAAATCTGGCGCGTGCCGGAAATGTTGCTGCGATAGACGCTCTGTTGGATGCTCTGCAAACTGGGCACGACGAAGAAAATCAGAACGATGACGATGCTCGGCGAGAGCAAAATGTACGGAAGGAATTTGTTGGGAAAGCGAGTGTGCATGACTAGTTGGTTAGTTTGGATAGTTGGCTAGCACAAGTCAACTGACCAACTATCCAACTAAGCAGCGATCAAATTACTTGTTGACTTCGGCGTAGTCTTTCAGGATTTGATTGATCTTTTTCGCCGCGTCGTCTGCCACGGTCTTGGGGTCTTTCATATTGACGACTACGTCTTCGATTGCCGCGCCCGCCACATCACGAATCTCGACAAAGTTGCCGAGCAACACGCCGCGCGCGGCAGGCGTGTCCACGCCCAACAAGATTTCCATGAACGCCGTGATGTGATTCGGCTGTTGTGCAAACCAGCCTTCATTCAAGAGCGCGGTAACCGCTCGGTTCGTCGCGGGGAAGTAGCCGGTCTTTTTGTGCCAGGTGATCTGGTTTTCCAACTTGTTGATGTGCTTGAGGAACTCCCACGCGGCAAGATTTTCCGCGTCCGAGCGTCCCTTCATCACCCAGAGACAGCCGCCACCGACCACCGAGTTGCCCGACGGATAGCCGGGCAAGCGCGGCAAGAACGTGGTGCCCAACTCGAACTTGCCTGTGGCGCTTTTCTGGATACCGCCCAGCGACGAGGTGGATTGCACCAGCATGGCGAATTCGCCGGCGAGGAACGGTGCGTTCGCATCGTACTCCCGCCCGCCATACACCAACACTTTTTCCTTCGCCCACTTTTGCCACTCGGTCAACACCTTGACACCAAAGGGGCTGTTGATGTACACCTCGCTCGCCAAGCCGCTGCGCCCGTTATCGTTGTTCGCGAACAATTGATTGTGCGTCGCGAACATCTGCTCCAAGATCCAGGCGGGCCAGCCGAACGAAACACCGCCCTTGGCAGCGCCGCTGCTCACAATCTTCTTGCCGTACTCGTACAACTCGTCGAACGTCGTCGGCGGCTTGTTCGGGTCGAGACCGGCTTTCTTGAATACGTCTTTGTTGTAGTACAGCATCGCGGTCGAACTGTTGAACGGCATACACACCACTTGACCGCCCACGCTGTAGTACTTGACGATGGGCTGCACCACGTCGCCGAAATCCACATCGCCGCGATTCAAGGTGTAGACCGGCACGATCGCTTTGGAATCGCGCATCGTTTGCGTGCCGACTTCGTACACCTGCACGATGTGCGGCGGCTTGCCGGCTTTGTACGCCGCGAGCGCCTTGGTGACTGTCTCGGCGTACGAGCCGGTGTACTCCGGCTTGACCGTGATGCCGTACTTGTTCGTCTTGTTAAACTCATCGGCGAACGCTTTGATGACATCGCCGCGACTGCCGCTCATCGCGTGCCAGAACAGCACCTCAGTGGCGGCGGGCTTGACATCCGCGCCGACCACAGGCAAAGCGGCGGGCGCAGTCGGCGCGGCTGGCGCGGCCGGCTTGGCAGCAGGTGCAGTCGGCGCTGCCGGCGCGGCGGTCGGCGCTGCCGGCGCTGCCGGCGCGGCGGTCGGCGCAGGGGCGGGCGCGCACGCCGCGAGGGCGAGCGCGAACGCGACTAGAATGACGATCGCTTTGATTCTCATTTTCTCCTCCTTGAGGCTAACTTAATCTTGATACCGTTTTCCGAAGAAATCGCTGCTGGGAACTCACCTCCTCTCTCGCCAACCGATTCAACCCTATCGGGATTCAACCCGTTGGTTCCGCTACGATTACCCGAATCCCCTGTTCGTTCAACGCGTCACGCCAGTCGGCATCGAGGTTGGCGTCCGTCACAATCGTCTCGACGCGACGGAGCGGGCACGTCACGAACTCCGCGACCACGCCAATCTTGGTATGATCGGCGACGACGATGAGCGCGCCGCGCGTCTGTGCGATCATCGCGCGCGCCACCTCGGCTTCGTCTTGAATCGGCGTGGTCAAGCCGTGTTGGATGCTGATGCCGTCCACACCCAGAAATGTTTTGGAGGCGTTGATCTGGTGAATCGTCGCGAGCGCGAGCGGTCCAACCAAACTGTTGGACTGCCAGCGATACGTTCCGCCCACCACGATCAACTCGATGGATTCGGTATGATCGCCAAGTTCCGCGATGGCGGCCGCGTTGCTCGTGATCACGCGCAAGCGAGAAAAGCGTCCAAGGTGCGAGAAAATCTGCCGCGTCGTCGAACCGCTGTTGATGAAAATCGTCTCGCCTTCGCTGACCAAGCCCGCTGCCGCTCTGCCAATGGCGCGTTTCGCTTCGATCTCCAGACGTTCTTTCTGAACGTACAACGGCTCTTGGCGCATCCGTTGAGTCAAGATCGCGCCGCCGTGTGTCCGTTCCAACAAGCCCTGCTCTTCGAGTTTCTCCAGATCACGCCGAATCGTAATCTCAGAGACCCCCAACGCCTCACTCAATGTCGAAACGCGTACCGTTCTGTTCTGCCGAATGAGATTGAGGATATACTCGTGCCGTTCAGCAGGAATGAGATCGTCCAAGTTCTTCATCAACACGCTCGGATAGGAGAATGGAAAATGAGGAAAGCAGAGACCCGGGATGAATCTCTGCTTTCGAATATACCACGACTGATTTTGTTTGTCAAGGCACTTTTTGCTACTAAATGACGATTATCCTTGAACGATTTTGTGGGTTTTTACCCTTAGAGACGCCCCGCCGGGGCGTCTCTGCTTTTTCAAGCGTGCAAGTGCGAAATCTAGGCTCAACCAGCCGATTGATCGGCAGGCGCACAGCGGCGAGAGGGTAAAATCGCGCGCGTCATTCCGGCGGTGCCTCGTCGCGATGCACCGACGCGAGCATCTGGTCTACCGGCACGTACTGGTCGGTGAGCAGGACAAGCGGCGCTTCGGTGAGGAGGCGGTTGACCTCCGCGTCGTCCGCGAGCAGGCGCGCGAGGAGCGCGTCGCCGTCGCCGGCATCCAAGTGCGCGAACTCGGCCGTGTCGAGCGGCGTATCAGTGGCGATGAGCAAAAAGAAACTGCGCGTCGCTTTGCGCCAATCGTAATTCCCTTCCGCCAGGTAAACATAGCGAAACGTCTGGCGCAGTGTGTGAAAGTACGCGCGAACGAACTCGCCGCGCGGTCCGTCAATGAGGTTGATGACGTACAAACCATCGTCGGCGAGCCACGCGCGCACGCGATCGTTGAACTCTTGGGTGGTCAGGTGGTACGGCACCGCATAGTGATTGAACGCGTCGCCGAGCACCAGATCGTACTGCATCGTCGGCGCGCGCGCAAAGAACAGACGCGCGTCTTCGTTGTACGTCACGATCTTGGCCTCGCGATTCAGCGCAAGCAAATCGTACGCCACTTGCGTGACGCCCGGATCAATTTCAACCACATGCACGTCGCTGCCCGGATAAACGGCGTCCACATAACGCGGGAACGTATAACCGCCGCCGCCGATCATCAAGAAACTCATATGCTCGTCCCGCGCGGCGCGATACGCGGCGACCTCGGCGTACGCCTTTTCGTAACCATAGATGAGGGTACGCGGATTCGTCAGCGACACGTAACTATGCACCAGATGGTCGAGCACCACCTGGCGCACCGGCTCGTCCCCCTCTTGCGTATCGTAAATCTTGATGCAATAGTAATTCGTCTCGCGCACGCACGGACCGCGCAGCCAATTCTGATTGGACGCCAGCGCCGACCCGCCCACGA
Organism: Anaerolinea sp.; assembly: GCA_020722265.1. GTDB lineage: Bacteria > Chloroflexota > Anaerolineae > UBA4142 > UBA4142 > DYLA01. The sequence continues at coordinate 35,075 of DYLA01000001.1, read as the reverse complement.
TGATCACCACCGCGAACAGCGCGGCTTGCCAACGCCCAGCCAGAAAAAAGAACAGTCCCAGCGCGCCCAGCAGCAGCGCGACCCCCCAGACAATCGTGTACGTGCCGAACCACGAAATCAAGACGAACCCCGTCGCGAACGTGCCAACGATACTCCCCGCCGCGCCCGCCGCGTAAATCTTGCCGACGGTACTGCCGGTCGTGGCGAGATCGCTCACGGCGAGTTTCGCAACGATGGGCGAGATCATCCCAAGGAGCGTGCAGGGGACAAAGAACATCGCCGCCGTGAGCGCGATGATTTCGACGACGATAGACCAATCGTCCGGCGTGAGGCGGTACGTCCGGTCCACGTACAGCACGACGAGACTCGTCAGCGCGGCGAACAGATAGACGATGCCGAGCAGACGGAGCGACGCCCACCGATCTGCCAAGCGTCCGCCAAGATAATTGCCCAGGCTGATGCCAGCGAGGACGACGCCAATCACGCTCGTCCACGTGTACAGCGAGACGCCCACGTGCGGCGCGATCATCCGCCCCGCGACGAGTTCGAGAATCATAATGCACGCGCTCGACACAAAGACGATGAGATTCGGCTGCCACAGCCACGCACGTCGCGCCGGAAAGGCTGGAGTTGTCGCGCTCGCATCATCTTGCATCGAATTGCCCCCTTGCGGAATGTACACCTACACTTCGCCACTGGGTTCGCTCGCGTTCCACCCACGCAAATTTGCGCTGGAGCGCCTTGGTGTACAGTCGCTTCCAATCGTAACCGATGTAATCGCCCCACGCTTTGTACACGCGTGGGTCAATGTAATTCTTGAGCGACGTGCCGAGATTGTAATCGCGCGTCCGCTTGGCTAGGTCGAGTTGACGCGCGGCGCGCTCGACGCGTTCGGCATGATTTTGCCGCGCCGCTTCCGACGCGCGTCGCGCTTGGGCGAGCGCCTCCTCCGCTTGGGCGAGTCGCTCCGCATAGCGCAATGGCTTGGTCTCGCGCGCGTGACGCGCGCGTTCGAGCGCGACGCGCGCGTGGGCGAGGCGTGCCTGCGCGCGCCGCGTCTGCTCCCGTTGGGTGCGCGTCGCCGTCTTGAGCGCGCGCTGCGCCGCCGCGACGCGCGCCGCGAGCCGTTCGAGTTTCGCGTCGTTGGCTTTTTTCGTCTCGGCAACCGCCTGGCGCGCGGCGCGCAGTCGCCGTTTGTACGCGGCGAGCGCTCGCTTCGCTTTCGGCGGCTTGTACTTTTCGAGTTTGGCGAGCGCGGCTTGCTTTTTCTGCAAAATCTCTTGCGCGGCGGCTTGCGCCGATTTCTGCGCGGCGCGCCAGCGGTCGAGCGCGGCTTGGCGCGCCTGAACCCGCGCATCCAGTTGCGGGAGCGCGGCGACAGCGGCTTGGGCTTTTTGCAGTGCTTCTTCGCGCGCGTGAACCTGTGCGGCAAGTTTCGCCGGGTCGGGAGGCGCGGCGCGCCATTTTTGCAGCGATTGCTCGCGCAGCCGAATCTGCGCCTCGAACTTTGCCGGATTCGGCGAGGCGGCGCGTAAACGCGCCAACTCCGCCTCGCGCTTGGCGAGACTCGCCTGCCAATTCTTGGGCGGCGTCCGCTTGTGATTGCACACCACTGCCGCTTCCAGATTCGCGAGTTTCGCGACGTACTCCTTCTCGTACATCGGCGCGTCGGGAGTGAGGTGCGCCTGACGACGGAGATAGTCGCGCACGGTGACCGTCGCGTGAAACGTGCGGAACACCTTCGCGGTCAGTCCCTCGACGATGCTGCCGAGAAAACGATTGACGTGCGTCGAATCAATTTGATCGAAGACCTGATCGCCCGGCTGTTTGCCGCGCATAAACTCTTCCAGGTTACGCGCCAAGAGCGCGCCGTCGTGATCGCGCGGGAGCGCTTTCTGCCACTCGACACTGTCCTTGCCGAGAAAATTGAACTCGACGCTTGCGGCATTGAGGCGGATGTGTTCGACGCGCAGGGTGGACGCGCCGACGGTGTCCGCTTCGTCCTCGTCCTTTTCGTCACCGACGCGCATCGCGAGGCGATCAATCAAATAGCAGACCGTCGCGAGTTGGCGCGTTTTCCTCTCGGCGGCCTCCAGCCGGGCAAAGCGTTTGTCCAGCGCGGCGTCTTGCTTGTGCAACTGGGCGAGTTGGTCTTCGAGTTTCCGGCGCGTCGCGCGATCGCCGACGGCGGTCGCTGCCAGCAACCGCTCTTCGAGCGCAGCGCGCTGGGCACGGCATCGCTCGCGACTGTGTTCGAGCGCGGCGCGCGCGGGGGCGTCCCGATAGTCCATACGCTTGGCGATTTCCGCGCGGACGCGCGCGATACTCGTCTCCAGTTTCGCGGCTTGGACGTATTTCCCCTTGTCGCGCTCTTGCCGCAGACGCGCCGAATCGGCAAGCCAGATGTACTTGCGCTTGTCGGAGAGTTCGTCGTGCCACGAGGCGATCCACATCGAATCGTGTTCGTGGACAATTTCGCCCCAGTGGTGTCCTGCGGGCGCGGGAGGGATGGGGGCATCTTCATCCAAGTTGAGCGTCACGTCCTCCGGGACAACGCGTCGCTTCCACTTGCCGCGCAGGGGATGCGCGCCGCGCCCCATCAAAAGTCCCGGCGGTTCGACGAGGTACGCGCCCACTTCGGTCTCTACGCCGTCAATGATCGCGGTGCCGAATTTTGCCTTGAGTTCTTCGCGCGTCCGTTTGCGCTCGGCAGCGCGCTGCTTCTTCTCATCGTCGGAGAGATGCGCGGTCTTGTCGCGCTCGGCGATCGCGTGCAGTTCGGAAAAATCAATCTCGGCGAGCGTGATGCCGGCGAACCGTTCGGGCAGGACTTTTTTCAAGTCGTCCAGAAAATTCTGTTGGAACACCGGGTCGAGCACATAGGGGGTGTCCTTCTTCTTTGCCCAAGCCATCAACATCTCTTCCGGCAGCGGTTCGAGTTGGACGCGCTCGCCGGCGATGCGGACGGTAAGCCCGCGATAGTCGTACGGCGGCGGGAACGCGACCCCGTTGTGCCGAAGGGTCTGCCACTTCAAGTCTATTCGCTCCTCACAAAAGTCAGAAAGTCGGGGCGGATTATAGCGCAAAACGGCAATCGCGGCAAAGCGCGTCACCCCACCCCCACCGTCGCTTTGCGTTCCAACTTACCCCAGCCCACCAATCGCCCGCGCAGCGCAGCCAGCGTGGATTTGGCGGCGACATAGTACATCAGTTGGCGATAGCAAAAGCGCTGGAAGAAAAGCCAGAAGAGCAGCCACCCATCCTCTTGGCGCTCCAACGCAAACGCGAGCAGCGCGGCGAGAAAATCGAGCACGAGGAAAAAGACATAGAACAACAGCACGCGCGCAAACGCCTCGCTGGCTGGCGCGGCAGGATGTTGAATCAACTGCACGCCCAGCGCGGCAGCCGACCCAAACACCATCAAATCCATAATCGGCGAAATGAGCGGAAAAAGGATTTGGAACACCAAGACGTTCGGCAGCGCGACGAAACCGAGCGCGCCATAGCGCGGGCGCAAGAGCGTGTCGCGATGTTTCCACGCGGCTTGGAGCGTGCCGAACATCCAACGAAATCGCTGTTTGAGAAACGCGCGCACCGTGTCCGGTGCTTCGGTGAGCGCGATCGCTTCCTCCTCGTAATCAATCTGATAGCCGCGCCGCAAAATCCGCAGCGTCAGGTCCGCGTCCTCCGCGAGCGTGTCGCTCGTAAACCCGCCCAGTTCGACGACGAGGGCACGCCGCCACGCGCCGATCGCGCCGGGGACAACGGTGACGCAGTTCAGCAGCGCGAACGCGCGGCGGTCGAGGTTCTGGCTCGTGATGTACTCGAGTGCCTGCCACTCGGTCAGCAGGTTGACGCGGTTGCCCACCTTGGCGTTCCCCGCGACCGCGCCGATACCCGGCAACGCGAGGTGGCGCACCAATTTCGCGATCGCGTTCGGCAGGACGATCGTGTCCGCGTCTTGCGCGACGACGATGTCCGCGCGCGATTGCTGGATGCCAAAATTGAGCGCGCGCGCCTTGCCCTCGTTCGGTTTGGTGAACACGCGCACGCGCGGATTATCGCCGTAGCGCGCGATGACACGCGCGGCGGTGTCGTCTGTCGAACCATCGTCCACGACGATGATCTCCAAGTTCGGATACGTCGAGGCGAGGAGCGCGTCGAGCGTCTTGCCAATCACCTTCGCCTCGTTGTACGCTGGGACGATGACACTCACCGAGGGCTGGTAGCGCGCCGGATACGTCGTGAGGCGCGCGCGCAGCCACTCGCCGACGGCGAGGAAACCGATGACGCCGAAACGCAACACCCCCAATCCGATTCCGAGTGCGAAGAGCGCGTAGAAAAATCCATTCACCGCGCTCGCGATTTGAAAGCCCGCATCGTTCACGCCGGCGAGGAGACGCTCACTCGGCGGAAGCGGCGGCATCACCTCCTCGCGCGTCAATCCCAGCAACTCGGAAATCGTGACGAAGCGAAATCCTTGCGCGCGCAATTCTTCGATGATGCCGGGAAGCGCGGCGACCGTTTGCGAACGCTCGCCGCCGCCATCGTGCAACAGAATCACGTGTCCTTCGCCGCGCCTCACCTCGTCCACCACGTCCGCGAGGATGAACTCGGCGTCGAGATTCTTGTAGTCGTGTGGGTCCACCTGCATCCCAATCGTATAGTAACCGAGTTGACTCGTGTACAACAGTGGCTTGACTTGCGCCGGCGTTTCCGGCTCGATGTCCTCGCCGTAGGGCGGGCGAAAGAGCACCGTCCGGCGACCGATGCGACTTTCGAGCAGTCGTTGCGTCGCGTTCAGTTCGAGGGCTAACTGCTCCAGCGGAATCAGCGAAACGTCTGGGTGCGTGAAGGTGTGATTGCCGATCTCGTGTCCCTCGTTCGCGAGGCGTTCGAGCAAGCCGGGATTGAGATCGGCGTTCGCGCCGAGAATGAAAAAGGTTGCCTTGACTTGGTACTCTTTCAGGATATCGAGAATCTGCGGGGTGTAACGCGCATCGGGTCCATCGTCGAACGTGAGCGCGATTTGCTGGGGATCGTGCGCACCCCAGCGCGTCACCACGTACGGCGAAGGATACGCGGTCACCCGTTCGCCGACGACGAGACCCAGCCGGTCGTCGTAGGCGATTTCGCGCGCGCCGTCGCGCGGCATCACCGTCACCTGTAGCACCTCGCCTTCGCCCTCGTACTCGATGCTGTGCCCGGCGTGTAGTTCGCGCAGCGCGTTCGCCACATTCTTGTCGAGACGCGCGCGTTGCTCCAGCACGCGCCAGAGCGAGGGGTCCTCCGCGCCCAAGCGCCACAGTGCGATCCCGCGCGCGCCGTACCGATTCGATTCGGCCATCTGGTTGAACGCGGTCACCGCGTCGAGATACCAGACCTGATGCCAGCGTCCTTCGTCGTCGAAAAAGTTGAAGGTGGGGTTGAGCGACACGGCATCGAAAACGATTTCCGCTTCGAACGCTTCTGCCGTGAGCATCACTCGCTGGAAGGCAATGTCCGCGCCCGTGTGCGCCTCCACCAGCCAATCATAGCCATAGTTCCCGATACCGATGAAGCACTGGGCGGGCGCCACCTGAGCCAGCCGGCGATGCAGCGCGTCCGCGAACCATCGCTGCGACGCGAGGGGACCCGGCGCGCTCCCGCTCCAATGCTCGTCGTACGCCATCAGAATCAACGCGTCGCTCGATTGCGCAAACGCGGCATAGTCCCAGTCGCCATCTTCCACCGGCGCGGTCTGCCACACCTCCCAACCGAGCGGATGGAACCGCGCGTACAATTCGCGCATAAACGTTTTGAGCGCAGGCTGACTCGCGCGTGGAACGTTTTCGAAATCCACGCAGACGCCGGCAAAACGATTTTGCTGCACGTAATCGAAAAGCGATTGAATGACCCGCGCGCGCGCGGACGGGTCAGCCAGCATCTGGGCAAGTTTCTCGCCTTCCCACTCTTCGGTCGCTGCGTTATAGTTGTTGAGGAGCGGCACAATCGGCAAATCGGGGCGATGCTTGCGGATGTACTCGATGACCATCTGCTGTCGCCACGGGGCGTCCGGCGCGAGCGTCCCTCGCGCGTCCGCGAGATGCAGCCATTCGGGAACCAGTTTGTCAATCGTCGCGAGATTCTGCTTCAACGATGCCAGACTCGCATCGTCCCAGTCCACGAAAAAGGCAACGAGTTCCATCCGACCGCGCGCGGTGGGCGTGACGGGGTTGAAGGTCGCGGGCGTCGCGCGCGGCATCGCCGTCGGTGTGGCGCGCGCGCGCGGAGTGGGCGGACGCGCGGTGGGGGTGGCAGCGGGGTGGAACCGATTGCCGAGTTGACGCGCGCTTTGCGTGGCTTTTTTCTCCACGTACGCGGCTTTGGCTTGGTCGCGATGCGCCTGCGCGGTTGGGTTCGCGACGGTCGCCTTGCCCGGTACCGCGACGCGTGTCGCCGTCGCGCGCGGCGGCAGCGTTGGCAGCGCCGGCGGCGCGGCGACGTACTTGGCGGGAATCGTCGGCTGTGCCGTCGGCGTCGGCGCGCCGGCGGAAACGTGACTCGCCGGCGAAACTCCGCGCGTCGGCGTCAGCGCGAGGCGCGGCAGCGCGGGCGTCGTCAGGATACTGAACGTGAGCGCGCCGAAAATCGCCATCAGCACGAAAGCGAGCAACATCACCGCGCCGCGAAAACGCCTCCAACGCCGCGCGTGCGGATCGTAGAAAATCGGCTGAACCGATTCGGGGTGTGTCTCCGCGGTGTGTTCGGGAGAGGGTGAAGCGGTGTTCATTGCGGTTGACCACCCGCCGGCAAGTTCGAACGAGCGGGAGAGTTGGCGTACTCATCTATCAAAACGTCGAACTCGCCCCGCGTGACGCAACGCATCAACGCGGCGCGCAAGCGGTCGCTGCACGGCAAGCCCTGCGTGTAGCGGTACGCGTGTTTGCGAAAGAGAATCACCCCGCGCGGTTCGCCGTAGAACTCGACGTTGTGCGCGAGGTGACGCCGCATCAACGCGATTTTCTCGGCGAGTGGCACCGTGTTGCGATCGCGGCGCGAGAAAATCCACGGGTTGCCGATCGCACCGCGCCCGATCATCACACCATCGCAGCCGGTCTGGGCGCGCCTCCGCGCGATGTCGGCGACGGTTCGCACGTCGCCGTTGCCGACGACCGGGATGTGCGCGGCTTGCTTGATTTCGGCGATGGTGTCCCAGTCCGCGCGTCCGGCGTACCCTTGCACTTTGGTGCGCGCGTGAACGGCGATTAGGCTCGCGCCGTTCTCTTCGAGGATGCGCGCGATCTCCAGATAGTTGCGCGTTTGGTCGTCCCAGCCCAGCCGAATCTTCGCGGTGACCGGCACGCGCAGCGCGCGCGTCAGCCGCGCGAAGAGGCGCGCCACCTTCGCTGGCTCGCGCAGCAGTCCCGCGCCCGCCCCGCGCCCGGCGATTTTGTGGATGTAGCAGCCCATATTGACATCAATAATACTCGCGCCTTGATCCTCCAGGCGACGCGCCATCTCGACCAGATGCTCTTCGTCATGCCCGTAGATTTGAAACGCAATCGGTCTCTCGCGCGGGTCGAAGCAGAGTTTGCGCTGGACGACTGGGTTCGGCGCGCGCGCGGACAGCGCGTCCACGTTGACGAACTCGGTGTACGACATAGCGGAGCCGAATTCGCGCGCGAGCAAACGGAACGGCAAATCGGAATAACCATCCATCGGCGCGAGAATGAGGTCGCCCCAGATGGGAATCTCGCGAATGTGAAAAGCCGGTTGGCGTGACTCGTCCACGCGGCCGATTATACCACGCCTGCCCATTTTTGTAACGCCGACGCGCGCGGTTTTGACAAACGCGCACGAACGGGGTAGAATCAAAGTGGTCTAGACCGGTTATGCTCACTCACATTCGCTCGATGACACTGGCAGACATCCCCGCGTGTGCGCGGTGGATCGCCGAGACGCCGCTGTGGCAGCGCTATGCCGTCACCGCGTCTGCCATCGCGGCGCGTCTGCGCGCCGGGCTGGACGAAGGGGCGACGATCTACGTTGCCGAACGCGCCGGTGAGGTCGTCGGATTCGTATGGCTGGTTGCGCGCGGCGCGTTCGATCGCAGCGGCTATATCCAACTGATCGGCGTGCACCCGGCGGCGCGTCAGAGCGGCGTGGGCCGGGCGTTGATGGAATTCGTCGAGGCGCAGATGTTCGCGCAAGGGCGCGATCTATTCCTCCTGGTATCCGATTTCAACGCGGACGCGCAGCGTTTCTATCGGCGGCTCGGCTACCAGCCAGTCGGCGCGCTGCCGGATTACGTCGTCCCCGGCGTGAGCGAATTGATCTTCTGGAAACGCGCCCCGCGCCTCCCGCAGGTCTCAAAACCCGCGGGAGAATCGGAACTCGTATGATTGTCGTCGGATTAATGTCGGGAACATCGGCAGATGGAATTGACGCGGCGGTAGTTGAGATTCACGGCGCGCCTCCCGCGCTCGCCTGGCGATTGCGCGCGCACCTCCATGTCCCGTACCCCGCCGCGCTGCGCGACGAGATCCTCGCGTGCGTTCAGCCGGAACAAGGCACGGTGGATCGCCTGTGCGCGCTCAACTTTCGACTGGGCGCGGCGTTCGCGGACGCCGCGCTGCGCGCGATCACCCAAGCCGGCGTGACCCCCGCGCAGGTTGACCTCATCGGCAGTCACGGACAAACGCTGTGGCACATCCCCACCGGCGCGGACGCCTCCACGCTGCAATTGGGCGAACCCGCGGTCATCGCCGAGCGCACCGGCATCGCGACGATTTCCAATTTTCGCACGCGCGATATGGCGGCTGGCGGACAAGGCGCGCCGCTCGTCGCCTACGTGGACACGCTGTTGCTGTCGCATCCAACTCTCACACGCGCGGCGCAGAACATCGGCGGCATTGGCAACGTGACCTACTTGCCGCCCACCACCACGCCCGCGCCCCAACCCCTAGCGTTCGATACCGGTCCCGGCAATGTGCTGATTGATTACGCTGCCAGTCGCGCCACCGCCGGCGAATGGACGTACGATCGCGAGGGCAAACTCGCCGCGCAAGGTCGCGTGGACGAACACCTGCTGGCCGAACTGATGCGCGAGCCGTACCTACGCGAGAAACCACCCAAGACGACCGGACGCGAACTTTTCGGCGCGTCGTTTGGCGCGCGCGTCTGGGAGGCAGCCCAAGCGCGCCGGCTCGCGGACGCCGACATCGTGGCGACCCTCACAGCGTTCACCGCGCGTTCCATCGCGCAAGCGTACGCCGATTTTCTGCCAACACGTCCGGACGAAGTGATCGTCAGCGGCGGCGGCGCGCGCAATCCAACCCTGATGGCGATGCTGCGCGACGCGCTCGCACCGGCGCGCACACTCCCCTCCGACGCGTTCGGTCTCGGCGCGGCAGCGAAGGAAGCGATTGCCTTCGCGATCCTCGCGTACGAAGCGTGGTTTCATCGCCCCGGCAATTTGCCCGGCGCGACTGGCGCGCGTCAGCCGGTCATCCTCGGCAACCTCACACCCGGACGACCACGCCCCGCGCTCCACGACGCGCGCGATCTCACGGAAGCCCACCACCCTGCCGCTGAAGAGATTGACACCCTCGCCACGCTCGACATTCTGCGCTTGATGAACAGCGAAGACATGCACGTCGCGCGCGCGGTCTCCGCCGAACTGGTTCCACTGGCGCGCGCGATTGACCACATCGCCGAACGGATGCGCGGCGGCGGACGATTGATTTACGTCGGCGCGGGCACCTCGGGCCGCTTGGGCGTACTCGACGCGGCGGAGTGTCCGCCGACGTTCAACACCGCGCCCGATCAGGTGCTCGCGCTCATTGCCGGCGGTGCGCGCGCCATCACGCAAGCCGTCGAAGGCGCGGAGGATGACGCAGAGGCTGGCGCGCGTGACCTTGCCGCGCGCCAGGTCTCCGCGCGCGATAGTGTCGTCGGGATTGCCGCGAGCGGGCGCACGCCATACGTCATCGGCGCGCTGCGCGAAGCGAAACGCCGCGGCGCGTTCGTCGTGAGTCTCGCGTGCAACCGCCACACGCCGGTCGAGGAAATCGCCGATGTAAGCATCGCGCTCCTCGTCGGTCCCGAAATCATCAGCGGTTCGACGCGGCTCAAAGCCGGCACCGCGCAAAAGATGGCGCTCAATATGATCAGCACCGGCGTGATGATTCGACTCGGCAAGACGTTCGGCAATTTGATGGTGGACGTGCAGGCGACGAACACCAAACTGCGCGACCGGGCGCAGCGCATCGTCGCGACCGCGTGCCATCTCTCCTTGGAAGAAGCCGAAGCGCGGCTGGCGCAGTGCAACGGCGAAGTGAAAACCGCCATCGTCAGCGAACTGGCGCGCGTCTCGCCGGCAGAGGCGCGGGCGCGTCTGCGCGCGGCGAATGGCTCGGTGCGCGCCGCACTCAAGGGATGAGGAAGCCGCGAATGCCGGAACTTCCAGAAGTCGAAACGATGGTGCGCGACCTGCGGGCGCACCTCCGCGGGCGCGTCATCGTTGGGGCGACGGTGCGCTGGCAGCGCACGATTGCCGAGCCGAGCGCGCGCGCGTTCGCGCGACGGATTCGTGGCCACCGCATCGTCGCACTGACGCGGCGCGGCAAATTCTTGATCTTTCGCCTGCGCGCTCACAACGTCCCAGCCGAACGATACCTGCTGGTACATCTGCGAATGACGGGTAGTTTTCGGATCGAGCCACACGCGGCACCGCGCGAAAAACATATCCGCGTTTGTCTGCGACTCGATGATGGACGCGAGGCGCGTTTTCGCGATCCGCGCAAGTTCGGCCGGATGTGGCTGGTGGATGACCCGGCGCGCGTCGTCGGCAAGTTGGGTCCAGAGCCGCTGAAGATTTCGGCGCGCACCTTCCATCGTTTGTTCCAAGCGCGACGCGGCAGACTCAAGCCGCTGCTGCTCGACCAGACTTTTCTCGCCGGCATCGGGAACATCTACGCGGACGAAGCGTTGTGGCACGCGCGCCTGCACCCGCTCCGCCGGGTCGAATCGTTGACGCGCGCCGAACGCGGGCGATTGTATCGTGCGATTCGACGTGTGCTGGTGGGCGCGATCGCGCTCGGCGGGACCAGCATTGACGTGATGTACACGCGACTCGATGGTAGCAGCGGCGCCGGGCAGAATTCGCTCCGCGCGTTCGCCCGCACGGCGCAGCCTTGCTATCGCTGCGGCGCGCCCATTCGGAAAATCGTCGTCGCACAGCGCGGCACGCATTTCTGTCCGATTTGCCAACCGCTTGGCATCGGATGAATTGATACCGGCAAACGCATCGAGTATCACGACCACTTT
>DYLA01000001.1:0-23665 GCA_020722265.1 Anaerolinea sp. | reverse complement strand
TACGGCGATCAGCAAGCCGGTGGATGCCCCACGCCTGCGCCGAGCGGCGTGCCCCTCATCAACGTCGTCCGCGAGTGGGGCGAACATCACATTATGCGCGTGTGGGTGGATGGCAGTCAGGCGAGCCAACCGACGGTGACCGTCTCCTACGGCAACGCTGTGCGCGTCAAGCGGAACAACGGGCGTGGCAATCTCAACTTTCTGTTCCTCGTCCGCTAGCGTGCCGACACACGTCTCCTTCGTTCAAAAGGCAACCCAGTCGCCGGGTTGCCTTTTGATTTTGCAATACCTGTAGTATAATACGTGTGCGCCTATTCCACGTGTTCCACTCCCGGAAAATCGTATGGCAACCCTGTGTCCCAAGTGCGGATTCGAAAATCCGGCGAATTTCAACTTTTGCGGGAATTGCGGCGCGCGATTGAGCGCGACGCCTTCGCGTGTTCCTCTGGCGAATGATCGGCAGCGACTCGCAACCACGGTGCCAGATGCTCTGGCGCAAAAAATCTCCAGCGTCGGCAAACAGATCGAAGGAGAACGCCGCGTCGTCACAGTCCTCTTTTCCGACATCAGCGGTTTCACGGCGATTGCCGAACGTCTTGACCCGGAACAAGTCTACGATCTGATTGACAGCACCCTCAAAGCGTTTATCGCCGAAATCTACCGGCACGAGGGAACGATTGACAAGATTCTGGGCGATGGGGTGATGGCGCTCTTTGGCGCGCCGATCGCGCACGAGGACGACCCGGCGCGCGCGGTGCGCGCCGCGCTCGGTATGCAAGACGCTGTTCGGCGCATCAATGCCGACCTGGAAGCGCGGCTGGGAATTTCGCTGCGCGTCCGCATTGGCTTGCACTCGGGAACTGTCGTTGTGGGCAGCATCGGTTCCGATTTGCGGATGGAGTACACCGCGTTGGGCGACACCGTCAACGTCGCCGCGCGTCTGCAGACGGCGGCAGAGCCGGGAACGATTCTGGTCAGCCGCGCCGTGTACGAGCCGACGCGCGCACTCTTTGAATTTCGCGAACTGGGTGCCCTCCGCGTCAAGAACCGCGTTGAGCCGGTGGACATCTTCGAGGTGACCGCGCCACGCGCAATCGCCGGGAGAGTGCGCGGGATTCCCGGCTTGAGCGCGCCGATGGTGGGACGACAGGAGGAATTGGCGCGCCTGCGCCAGATCGTAGATATGCTGACGACGCGGCGATACGGACACATCGTCCTCGTCACCGGCAACGCCGGCATCGGCAAATCTCGCTTGACGGCGGAGTTGAAAGGGTATCTCGCCGACAAATGGGCAACGGTGCTCGAAGGCGCGTGCCTTGCCTACGGACAGCCGACCTACGGCGTGTTCCTGCAAATCCTCCGCGCACTCTTTGGCATTGCGGAGAACGACTCGGAGGAGACTGCGCGCGAAAAAATCGAACGCACGATCAGCGCGCTACTCCCCGCGTCACACACCCAAGTCCTGCCCTACATCGAACATCTCCTCTCGATTCGCATCTTCGATAAGGAACTATTGGCGCGCCTGCGCCATTTGGCGCCCGCACAGTTGCAACAGCAAACGTTTCTGGCGATTCAAGCCCTGCTGACCGCGCAGGCGCAAACCCAGCCCCTCGTCCTCATCTTCGAAGACATTCATTGGATTGATTCCCTCTCCCTCGAGTTACTCACTTTCCTACTGCGGGAGGTCGAACAGGCGCCTCTTCTCTTCTACTGCAACTCGCGCCCCGATGAAGGTCGAGCAGCAGAAAAGATCCAGCGACTCGGCAGTGACTTGTACAGCGACCGATTCACGCATCTGCCCCTTGCGCCTCTGACGCACGCCGATAGCATCGCACTGGTGGACCTGCTGCTGACGATTCACAATCTGCCCGAGACCCTCAAGCAACTGATTCCGCAACGCGCCGAGGGCAATCCGTTCTATCTCGAAGAGATCATCCGGATGCTGATTGATCGCGGCATCATTCGACGCGGCGCGGAGCATTGGGAGATGACGCCGGGCGCGCCACTTGACGACCTCCAGGTGCCGGCGACACTGCAAGGCTTGATTCTGGCGCGCGTAGACCACCTAAGCGAAAGCGCGCGCCAAGCATTGCAATGCGCGGCAGTCATTGGGCGCGATTTCTCCTATCAATTGCTGGAGAGCGTCGTCGAAGGCGCGCCCCATCTGGCGGAGGACGTTCAGGCACTCGAAGAGCGACAACTGATCGCGCGCGTGGATCACGCGGCGGAGTATCGCTTCAACCACATCCTCATTCAGGACACGGTGTACCACAGTCTCCTCAGGCGCCGACGCGAGTACCTGCATCACAAGATCGCCGGCGCGATCGAAACGCTCTTTCGCGACCGATTGGAAGACCACCTCGCCGAATTGGCGTTCCACTACACCGAGAGCCAAGACCTGGATCGCGCGCTGCCGTATCAGATTCGCGCCGGCAAGCACGCGGAAGAACGCTTTGCCAACGAGCAAGCGCGGCGGCACTATCAACTGGCGGCGAATTTCCTGACGCGGACGACGCCGAGCGTGCGACAGCGGATTGACGTGTATCGCGGTCTCGGCGCGGTGCAGACCCTCACCGGCGATTACGCCGGCGCGACGACCGCGTACCTCATCGCGCTCGAAGTGGTACACTCGGCGGCGCGCACGCTGGAGACGACGCGCGAGGGTGCGGAGATTATGCGCGCCATCGGACGCGTGTGCGAACGGCGCGGCGATTATGTCGAAGCGTTGCGCTGGCTCGAAAACGCACTGAAGGAACTAGAAAACGATCCGGACCCGCACTCGCTCGAGCGCGTTCGGCTTTACAACGACATCGGGTGGGTGCAGTACCGACGCGGCGAGTTCGATCAGGCGTACGAATGGCGCATGAAGACGCTCCGCATCGTCGAGGGCACGGAGCATTACAACGAGATGGCTTCCGCGTACAACGGCTTGGTGGTCCTCTTTACGCGGCGCGGCGATTGGGCACGCGCCACCGCGTACGCCGAAAAGGCGCTCCGACTGCGCGAAATGATCGGTGACCTGCGCGGCGTGTCCCAATCGCTCACCAATCTCGGTTCGATCACAGGGGAAATGGGCGAATGGCCCAAGTCCCTTTCCTACTTGGAACGCTCGCTCGCCATCCGGCAGCGCATCGGCGACATCGAAGGGATCGCACTGCTCAACAACAATCTCAGTTTGTTATATCGCGCGCGCGGCGATTACACGCGCGCGCGCGAACTGGGGCAGAACGCGCTGGAGATTGCGGAAAAGATCAAGCATCGCAACGCCCACTGCGTCGCGCTCATCAATCTAGCGGCTCTTGCCCTCTTGCAAAATGAGTACGATGGTGCTATGCTATACCTGACACCGGCGATCGATTTGGCGAAGACGATGGGGTCGAAGGAGAAACTCGCCGAAGCGCACACGCTCCTCGCCGAAGCGTACGCCGGTAAGGGGGAGAGCGAATCCGCCGCGCAAGCCGCGCGCGCAGCGATGACAACGGCAGTGGAAATCGGCAACAAGGAGATTCAAGGACGCGCCTGGCGCGTGCTCGCCCGCCTCGCGTGCGACCAGCGCGATTTCCAAACCGCGAGCGACGCGCTGGAACGCAGCCTGACCCTTCTCTCTGAACTCAACAGCCCGTTCGAACTTGCCCAGTCGCGCCTTCAACTCGCGCAGCTGCACATCCAGCGCGAACAGTTCGACCAAGCACGCGGGGCGCTGGAGCAAGCGCTGGAGATGTTCACGCGGCTGGGCGCGGAGGCGGAACGCGCGCGCACACAAGCGGAACTGGAGCGGCTGACGAAGGCGTCAACGCCACAACGGTAGACGGCAGCTAGCATGAAACACAATCTGCGAAACATCCCCTTCTTCAGAGACCTCTCGGACGGGGTATTGGACGCTATCTCGCGGCGTTTGCAACGCGAGCATTATCACAAGGGCGCGGTCATCTTCTCGGAAGACGAACCGGGCGATTGTATGTACCTCATCGAAACCGGTCAGGTCAAGATCGTCTCCGAGAAAGGGGGAATCGAAAGAATCTATTCTTATCTCGGACCCGGCAACTTTTTCGGCGAGATGGCACTGTTGACCGGCGACCGCCGCTCGGCGACGGTGCGCGTGGTGATTGACGCCGAACTCCTTGTCCTCCGCAAGCACGATTTCGAAGACCTCCTCCAACAACATCCGAGCATCGCTCTGCTGATGTCGCGCGAACTCAGCCGACGGCTAGGGCGCACGCAACAAATGCCCGCCGAGCGCGAAGAATTCAACATCGTCGCCGCGCTCGGCACCGCCACGCCGACCCTAGCGCGTTACATCGCGCAGGTGACCGGCGAAGAAGTGTACATCCTCGATTTGGGTGGACTGGCAAACACGACGCTGGACCGTCAGATGCTCGCACGCACGCGGGTGCATTTCGTCACCGGCGATGACATCACCGAGCCGGAGGCGCTAGCGGAACGACTGGGACAACTCGTCGAGCAGTACTATTGGGTTCTCATCGCCATTACCCCGTACGAAACGCCGCTCTCCATCAAAGCCGCCGAACTGGCTGATGTCGTCGTGCAGATCGGGGGACGCGAGCCCGGCTGGGTCAAGACGATTGCCTCGAAGGCATTCTGGGGCGTCGAAGTCGAAGACAAAGCCATTCGCCGGTTAGCGCGACGCATCACCCAACGGATCGTCGGCATCGCGCTCTCCTCCGGGAACGCGCGCGGTATGGCGCATATCGGCGTCTTCAAAGTGCTGGAGGAAGAGGGAGTGCCGATTGACGTGATCGCCGGTACGAGCGCGGGGGCAGTCTTTGGCGCGATGTATGCCGCCGGACGTTCGGTGGAGGAAATGACCGATTTCGCGGTCAACGTGCAAAGGCAGTACAACTTTCTCACCGGCTTTCGCTACTGGGACGTTCGCCTAATGCCGCGGTCGGGGCTCATCAAAGGGGAGATGGTACTCAACTATCTTCGCAAGTGGGTGATGGACAAAACCTTCGACCAATTGGAAATCCCGTTGTACATCGTCGCCACCGACCTCATCTCCGGCGAAGAGATCGTCTTCGATCGCGGTCCAGTGGCGGAGGCAGTGCGCGCGAGTATGAGTGTCATCGGCATCTTTGAACCCGCACACGTCGCCGGACGATTTCTGATTGACGGCGGCTCGGTCAATCCGGTCCCCACCCAACTCCTGGCCGATAAAGGGGTGAGCATCATCCTCGCCAGCAACGTCATCCCCAGTCTGGAGGATCGCTTGCACCGACGCGAACTCAAGCGCGAGGGCAAATTGCCCAACGTCGTCGGCATCGTGATGGGCGCAATGGAAATTATGGAGAGCGAGATTATCAAATCGCGGATGGGGCCGGTGGACGTGCTGATTCAGCCGGACATTGCGCGCTATGGCACGCTGGAATACGACAAGGTGTACGAATTGATTCAGCGGGGTGAAGAAGCGGCGCGCGAGCAGATTCCGGCAATCCGCCAACGACTCGCGCCGCATCCGCGCAAGCCCTTGCGCGAATAATCAGGATGGCTCTATGGACAAGACCCATCGCACCGAATCGTCTCTAAAAGAACTGCGTGCCCAGATCACCCATCTGGAACAACGTATCGCCGCGCTCGAAGCGCTGCAAGAAGTCACGCGCAGCTTCTCTTCCAAACTCGAACTCAAGCGCGTACTCGAACTCATCCTTTCGAGCGCGATTGACGTGATGCAAGCCAGCGCAGGCTCGCTTTTGCTGCACGACCCAGCGACCAAAGAGTTGGTCTTTCAGGTTGTGCAAGGCGGCGGCGGCAAAGCGTTGCGCAACAAACGCATCCGCAGCGACGAGGGCATTGCCGGCTGGGTGTTCACGCGTCGCCGCCCCGTCATCGTCCACGACGCGCGCTCCGACCCGCGCTTTCTCAATCGGATCGACGCGGCGTCCAAGTTCCATACGGCGGATATGGTCGCCGCGCCGATGATTTACAAAGCCAAGCCCATCGGAGTCATCGAAATCTTGAACAAGCAATCGGGCGAGCAGTTCAACGATGATGACGAGGATTTGCTGATGGCGTTCGCCGCCCAATCCGCCATCGTCATCGAAAACGCGCGCCTGTACCAGCAAGTCATCACCGAACGCGACCGCCTCCTCGCCGCCGAAGAACAAATCCGCCGCGAACTGGCACGCGAGTTGCACGATGGTCCCTCGCAAATCCTCGCGGCGATCATCATGAGCCTGAAATTCCTCAAGGAGGTGATGCGCCGCCAACCCGAGCGCGTCCCGGAGGAACTCGCCGAGTTGGAACAACTCTCCACGCGCGCGCTGCTCCAAGTTCGCAATATGCTCTTCGATCTGCGCCCCGTGCTGCTGGAAACCCATGGCTTGTACGCCGCGCTGCAAGTGTACGGCGAGCGGCAGTTCGTCGCCGATGGACTGAAGATTCACCTCGACATTGACGCCCTCAAGACGCGCCTCGCGCCCAAAACCGAAGCGGCGGTCTTTGCGATCATCCAAGAGGCCATCGGCAACGCGCGCAAACACGCCGATGCCAATCACATCTGGGTCTCCGCCAAAGCCTCGTCGAACGCGCTGACGATTAGCGTGCGCGACGATGGCCGCGGCTTCGACCTCGGGCAAGTCGAAGCCTCGTACGCGCAGCGCGGCAACCTGGGACTCTTGACAATGAAAGAGCGCACCGAAATCTGTGCCGGCAAATTGACGATTGACTCGCAGCCCGGCAAAGGCACGACGGTCACCCTCACTCTGCCGATCAAACCTCCCCCACCTCCAGCCGACCTCTTTGGGTAAATGAAGTCCCGCCTGTTGCTCCTGACCATCACTCTCGCCGCGGGGCTGTCACTGACCGGGCGTGCCGGCGCACAAACCCCCGCACCGACGATCGTACCGATCGCGCTCGCTCCCCTCGCGCGCGATGCACCCGTCGAACTCGTCGCGCTCACCCTTGACGCAGACATCAGCGAAGCCAACGGGCGCACCCTCGTCACCGGCAACTCGACCTTCAAGCTCCACAACCCCGATAAATTGAACGACCTGCAAGTCCCGGTCGGCTTTCCAGCCTGGGCGGGCGATCCGTACGCGTTCGATCCGGCGCGACTGGGTACGTTCAGCGTCAGCGTGGACGGGAAAAAGGTGACGAACCTCGCGACCGCGCGCGCCGAACTGAAAATCGGCAGCACCGTCCGCACCGTAGACTGGTACACCTTCACCCTCTCGCTGGCAGCGGACACCAAACACACCGTCCGCTTCGATTTTCAGCAAGACCTCGGCGACGGCGCGATGCCGCGCTTTACCTATGGTTTTCTGCCGGCGAACGCGTGGAAAGGACCCGTTGGCAGCGCGCGGCTGACCCTACGCTTGCCGGAAGTGACGACGCGGGAACAAGTCGTCGCGTACGATCCGCCGAACCCGGCTTTCGACGGGCAGAGTTGGACGTGGCGCTTCGAGGCAACCGAACCGCCGGCAAATCCAACGCTCGTATTTTTGCGCCCGTCGCTCTGGAGCGACCTCGTCGCCAAACGCCGCGCCGCGCAGCAAACTCCCCACGATGCGAACGCGCGCGCCGCATTGGGCGCCGTGCTACGCCAACTCGCCTTGGTGGATTCGCCGCGCCGCGAGAGTTTCTACGGGCAAGCGGTCGCGGAACTCCAAGCCGCGCTCCGGCTCGACGCGAACCAGCGCGCCGCGCGCCAATCGCTCGCCGGGCTGTACGAAGCGCGCGCAGGTCCAGCCACCGGACCGCGTCGCGCCGAGTACGTCCTGCTCGCCGTCGCTCAATGGGAAACCCTCGCGGCAAACGACGCGACCGCGCGCAAACAACTCGCGGAGGATTATTTCTATCTCGGCTTGGACGCGCAGACGCGGCAAGCGTACGCCGAGGCGTCGGCGTACTACGACAAGGCGTACACCCTCGCGCCGAACGGCGCGGGTCCACTCTTCGTGCCCGACCGCGCGGCAGCGCAGCGCCGCGCGTTGAATATCGCCTGGGCGCGCGCACTACTCGACCAGAACGACGCCCCGAACGCGGCGCTCAGAGCGCGCGCCGCACTCGGCGATCCGTTCATCGAAGCGGCTCCACCGCCCGCGTTCTACGTCGCCCGTGCCCAGGTGACCACCACGACAGAGGCGCGCACGATGACGTTCACACTCGTTCCCTACGCGGACACCCTAGAGGCAGTGAACCGCACCGTCGAAACGCTGCGCGCGGCAGGAGGGAATGCCTCGTTCGACGCGAGCGCGCACCGGCTAACGATTCTCACTCCCCCGGGCGATTGGGGGGAACTGACCGCGCTGCAACGCGCGCTCCCCGATGGTATCGAATGGGCACTCGTGCGCGCGGTTGCCGCGCCGGACGCGTTGACGTGGGACGAAAGCGACGGGATGTTTTCGCGGACGCTGCGCTATCAAGAGCATGTGAATCTCTCCGCCGCGTGCGCCGCGTTCCAGACCCAACTCGATACGCTCGCGTCCGCGCTCGCTCCGCTGAACGAAACGTCCGTCGCGGCGATGGATGCGGAGACACAATTGAAGCGCGCCTGGCTCCAATTCGCGCAGCAAGGATGGCAAGCCGCGCTGGCGAGCGGGCAGGTGACGTACCGCGTCGGCGCGGCGGAAACGCGCGTCGCGCCGTGCGCGACGCGCACGCTCGTTCTCGCGCCGCTGACGTGGAAGATGGAGCGCGTCGCCGCCGTTCTGCTGGCAGCCGTCGCGGCAGAAATAGGTGTGCTGGCGTTATGGTGGCGCGTGCGAAGGAAATAGGAGGAGTTATGAGTTCACCCAAAATCAGCGGTTGTATGAAACGCCAAGTGGTCTCTGTCTCCGCTTCGGCAAGCCTCAGTGAGGCGGCGGCAGTCTTTCGCTCGGCACACATCGGCACGCTGCCGGTGGTAGACGACGCCGAGCAGTTGGTTGGCGTGTTACCGCTGCGCCGCCTGCTATCGCTGATGATGCCGGATTTCTTGCGCTTGGTAGACGAATTCGACTTTGTGCACGATTTTGGCGCCGTCGAAAGCAAGCACCCTTCGCCGGAGGCGTTGGAACAACCGGTGCGGGAAGTGATGGAGCCGCCGATTTTCATCGAAGAGACGTGTGGCTTGCTGCGCGCGATCGCGTTGATGCGACATCACGAATTGCGCGACCTGCCGGTAGTAAATTCCAAGCGACGCCTCGTGGGCATCGCCTCGCACGTGGACATCGGCATCGCGCTGTTGACGGATTGGTTGGAAGCATCGGAGGAGACACGATGATTGCTGCGCTCGTCGCTGGAATGGTCTTCGTCCTGTCGCTGTACCTGATCTTTTCGGAAAAACTGGATCGAACGATCACAAGTATGGTGGGCGCGGCAACGATGGTGAGCGCAGGACTGACGCTCGGTTTTTATTCCGAGTCGCAAGCCATTGCCGCGATTGATTTCAAAACGCTAGGGCTATTGCTCGGGACAATGCTGCTCGTCGCGCTGCTGGAGCCAACGGGCTTTTTCCAGTTCCTCGCCCTCTGGGCAGCGCGAATCTCGCGCGGCAATCTGGTGCACTTGCTCGTGCTGCTGGGTATCGTTACTACCGTTCTTTCGATGTTTCTGGCCAATGTGACGACGGTGGTGCTCATTGCGCCGGTGACCATTCTCATCAGCGAGGTTCTGGGTGTGCGCGCGGTGCCGTTTTTGATCGCGGAGGCGCTGCTCTCCAACACGGGAGGCGTGGCGACGCTCATCGGCGATCCGCCGAACGTGCTGATCGCCTCAGCCGCTGATTTGACCTTCAACGATTTCCTCACGCACGCGTTGCCGGTCGTCGTCATCGTCTGGTTGATCGCGCTCGCCCTCTTGTGGTATCTCTTTCGAGACGAACTGTCGCAGCGACCCCTAGACACAGAGGCAGTCCTCAAACTCGATCCGATGGAGGCATTGGAAGATCGCGCGACGGCAGGACGAGTGCTGGTTGTGTTGCTGGCGGCGATCGCCCTCTTTCTGACGGAGGAACAACTGCACCTAACTCCCGCGTTCATCGCGTTGAGCGCGGCCGCGGCGGGGCTCGTGTGGGTGCGTCCCGATGTTCGCAAGACGCTGGAGCGAATCGAGTGGAATGTGCTGTTGTTTTTCGGCGCGCTGTTCGTGATGGTGGGAGGGCTGAAAGCCGCCGGGGTTTTGCATGGCTTGGCGATGCTCGTCACCCAGATAGGTCACATCATGCCACCGATGTTGTTCGGTGTGCTGACCCTCTGGATAGTGGCTGCGCTCTCGGCTGTGGTGGATAACGTGCCGATTACCATCGCGCTGATTCCAGTGATCCAAGAGTTGGGGAGCGTCGGGGTGGACATTCGCCCCTTGTGGTGGGCAGTGGCGTTCGGAGCGGGTTTTGGCGGCAACGGGACGATTATCGGCTCGACGGCGAACATCGTCGTCGCCTCGCTTTCGGAGCGCACGCGCACGCCGATCACCCCCGCTCTATGGAACCGGCGCGGGCTGCCGGTGATGATCGCCACCTGTTTGGGGGCAAGTATTCTCTACGCGCTCTTCTTCCCGTGGTTCGGGCAATGAGGGCGCGCCTCACGTTCGATGGCGGTACACCTCGTCCAGCGCGCCTTGCAACTCGTTCAGCCGCGCGACTTGCTCTGCGATGTCGCCGCGCAAACGGTGCGCGCGGCTATCCTCAACGTCGTCCTTCGAACGAATCAGTACGAGTTGTGAGTACACTGTGCCGAGCGCGGTGAGCGTCGCGTCGAGTTGCAGTTCGGCGTTCTCCATCGTGTTCGTCAACTTTTCGAGATTCGCCGCTTGGGCTTGCTTCGATGCGAGTGCGACACGCGCTTGGGCGCGCACCGCCTCGTCGTCCTCGCGTTCGATGCGCTGTTCCAACTCGCGCACCGCGCGCGGCGCGGCTTCGGCATCTTGCTTGATCATCTCGTCGCGTTCGAACGCGTCCAGCCGTTGCGCCAGCCGAAAGATTTGCGCGATCCAATCGGTGATGCCGGTGGTGGAATCTTGCAAGTGCTCGCGCAGCACGCCCGCTTGGCTCTGACGGATCAGCGCTTCGATGCGACTGCGGTAGTCGAGCGCGCGCTGTACCGCGGCGCGCAACTTGGGCGTCTTGATCATCGCCGGGTTGAATTCCTCGCGCAGCATTTCCGCGATGACTTGGGCGCCGGTCTCCACATCCTGAACGCTCGTGTAGATGATGAGCGCTTCTGCGACCGCGCCGATGAGGAGCCAGTACCACCACTGCCACCACTCGAAGGGGCGCGGCACAAAGTACGCGAGCAAAATCGTCAACGCGATCGTCGCCGCGCTTTCCAAGCGAAAGAACGCGTGCGCGAGGATCGCCGCGGTGGCGCGGGAACGAAGGTTGGAGTTGGGCATAGACTTGTCGTCGGAGACAGGGTAACAAGGCGACAGGGTGACAAGGAGAGCACCTCCCCGTGCCACACTGTCACCCGGTTACCTTGTCATCTTCTAAAAGTACGTCGAAAGAATTTTATACAGCCGCCGAATCGTCTCCGGGTCGGCGCGCCGCGCAAAACCGCCCGTCGCGTCCGCCAGCGTGTTCAGCACGTTCCAGTCCGCATCACTGCCGTAGCCGATACAAAAGATCACGATCGGGATGCCGCTGGCGTTACCGCGCCGGATGCGCTCGGCGAGCGTGTTGAGTTTGAGGGACGATGCGTTTTCGATGCCATCGGTCATTACGACGATCGCGTTGATGCGCTCGCGCTCGCCGCGCTTTTGCAAGTCGTCGTACGCGAACCACACGGCATCCAACAGCGCGGTACTCCCTTCGGCTTTGAGCGCGCGCACGCGCGCCTTGAGCGCGTCACGCTCCTTGCCGACGTCTTGCAACCCCACTGCCCCCGAGACGCGCGTCGAGAACGGCACGAGTCCGACGCGATCTTTTTCCCCTTGAACTTGATCGAGGAAGGTGACGAGCGCGTCCTGCGCCTGCTTCAACTTGCTCTGTGACCCCATACTGCCGGAGGTGTCCACGACCAGCATAATGTTCGCCGGGCGCTTGGCGAGGAACCAGTACGATTGCGCCTCCTCGATGACCGCCGCGTTCGGCATTTGCAGTGTCGTTTGCGGCTGCGCGGGGTCAACGCCGTTTTGCGTTTTGATGGGCGAGGCGGGGTCATCGAGCCGGATGTTCAAATCCACCGGACGATAGCCCGCCTGCAAGATCAGTTTTTGAATTTCCGCCGAGAGAACGAATTCGCGCAGGCGGCGATAGGTGAGCCGCTGGTCGTCCGTGAGATTCGGCTGTTCGAGCAAGGCGAGCGGATGGTCTTGCCACAGCGTCCCTTCGACTGGGTAAATCGCCACGAGTTTCGCGGACGCTTTCGAATTGTGATAGACCACCAGTCGCTCGGAGACGACGAACGCATCGAGGTAACTGCGCCCGCGCTGCAACACTTGGTCGATCGTCGCCTGTTCGCCTTCGCCGTAGTAACGCACGGTCTTTTCGAGCGCGGCGACGTAATCGAGGGTCGCGCGATTCTTCACATCCTCTTCGGTCAAGCCACGCGTCTTGTTCGCACCGGCGTAGAATTCGGCGAGCGTCGCGAGCAAGCCGCTCGCGGAACTTGTCGCCGGATGACTCCATTTGAAATTCGCGTCGCTCTGCGCTTTGCCCAACAACTCTTGCCAACCGATGGGTTTCTGCGGATAGCCCAACGATTGCGCCACATCGCTCCACATAGCGATCACGATGGGCGTGACGGCAAAGCGCGTTGCCTCGCTCACCAGAGGGCGTTCACGATCGGCGTCAATCTGTCCTAGCCACAGCGACGAATCGGGGCTGATGGCGGTGAATCTGCCCGCGCGCGCGGCTTCGACGATGTCCGCCGCGTCCATCCTCGTCGCACTGATTTTCATCGGCAAGCCGGCGGGCGTCTTGTAATTCGCTTTGTGAAAGCGCGCGACAATGTCTTGCATCAGCGCGTCTTTTTCCGGCGAGTATGCCAGTTCGAGCGTGGCGGTGGTGGGCGTGGGCGTCGCATCCGCCGTGCTGGTGATCGAGACGAGTCCAGCGATTAGGCAGAGCACGCCGACCATACCGAGCACGACGGTGGCGATGGCGATGAGGGCGCAACTGTTCGCTTGGAGGGCGGGACGACGGGTGATCTTGCGGCTCATCGCTCACCGCCCTTTCACGTTCAGATCGAACCAACGCAACAGCGCGCGCAGTGTCTCGCGGTCGGGAGGGCGCATCCGCGCGGTGCGCGACACGAGCGCCTCGGCGCCCTGGCTCTTCCACTTGACGAAGAGCGAATCGCCGCTGGCAATGGAAACGTCGGGATTGGCGGGACGCAGACCACGCGCGGCGGCTGCGCTTTGGATCGGCGCGGAGAGAAGAAACTTTTCGAATAGCAGCGCCGCGTTCTTCTCTGCCGCACTCGTTTCGGGTCCCATCCAAATCGTGAACGGGAAATCGAACCACGTCAGGTACTTGGGATAGACGATGATGAGCGGGTCCGCCCAACGCGTTTGGATGCCGCTCATATTCACGAGCAAATCGCTTTCGAGCAACTGCCCGCCATCGCCGACCGAGTAGCCAAAGAGCGCGAGGTCTTCGACGGTGTACGACGAGAGCGATGAGAAATCGGTGACCGAACTGATCAACTCTTTGAGCCACACCTGGAATTTTGGATTCGTCACGTCTTCAGTCGTGATGCTCGTCTTGTCGTAGTACTCGCCCGCCGCCGAGACCATCGCCAGCAAGCCGGCCGCGTTCTTGTTCGGATTCGGCACGATGAGTTTGAAGTAACCCCACTTGGCGTCGCCGCCGAGTTCGGGCCAGCCGCCTTTCGCGATCGCCGCATCGTGGATCGTCTTCCAATTCACATTGTCTTTGCCGAATTTCGCTGCCAGTGCATCATAGCGGCTTTTGTAGATGCCCCACGCGAACAACGATGTGACGAGCGGACGCGCGCGATACTCGCCATCGGTGAGAAAGATATCGCGTCCGAGTTTTTCGCTCTGCGTCGCGTTGACAAGTTCGATGAGATAGCGGCTATCGGGAATCCATACGGTTGGCACCGGGTTGAATTCGCCGCGATCCCACTTGCCGAGCGCGGTCACGCTGTCCATCGGCGTTATGGCGACGACGATCGTGCGTCCGTCGAGCGAGCGTTTCTCGGCGTTGAACTTTTGCGCGGCTTCCTGCACCCACGGTTCAATCGGCAGCGCGGTGACGACGCGCACTTGAATCGGCTGGGCAGTGGGATTCGGGAGGTTACCGCTCAACTGCTGAATCACAAACGAAACGCCGACGATGACCAGTGCGAACAGGACGACGGCGAAGAAGATGAGTCGAGTTCGGTTCATGCGGTTTCTCTGATGACAAGGTGACAGGGTGACACGGAGCCATCACCTTGTCACCTTGTTGCGAATGGCGTGCCTACGACAGTCCCAGTTTCTTCTTCCGTTCCGCCAGTTGCGTCTCCAGCGTGTGGCGTTCCAGCAGTTCGTCCATCTGCACGTCGAGACGCGTCGCTTGCATTTCGGCGCGCGCGGACGCTTTGTCGAGACGGGCGCGGATGCTCTCTGCCATACGCGCGACATCCTGATCGCCTGAGCCCATCAAGTTGTCGAGCGATTGCATCGTCTTGGCAGTGAGTTCCTTCGACCGGGCGAGGTCGAGCAACGCCTGCATCTCTTCGCGTTCCTGCTTGACGGTTGTGAGTTTTGCTTCGAGTTTCAGTTTCGCGTCGAGCAGTTTCTGGTACTCGCTCTGCTGGCGTTCGTACTGGGCGTGGTACGTCTCTGCCAGCCGCGCGGTCGAGTTGAGTTTGCTCTGTGCGGCGACGGCGAGTTCTTCCTTGCCCTCGCGCAGCATCAAGTCAATGTTGCGGTCGAGTTCAGCGGCTTTTGCGGCGAACTCGTCGTACTTGCGCTTGAGCGTTTTCACCTCGCCGCCGATGGTCGCCGCCGCATCTTCCAGGTCTTCCAGGTTGTCTTCGACCTGGCGGATGTACTGGTCAATCACCGCGAGCGAGTTTTTCTTCAACGCTTCGTCCACGAGCGCGTGCAGATTCGCGGCGATGAGCGTTTGAACTTTTTCGAGCAGACTAGCCATAGTTTCCTCCCTTGGGGTAACGAGTGGCGAGTGACAAGTGACGGATCACGCGGCACACGCGACTCGGGATGAGAATCTGGCGCAATTATAGAAGGGCCGGGCGTTAAAATCCTGACAGGACGCTGACAGCCTGTGCCCAAATAGTTGGATGGTTGTATAGTTCAATGGTGTGCCAAGTTGCTGTGATTCAAGCACGCTCTTCCCACTTTCGAACTAACGAACCAACTTGTACCCGCGTCCCCGCACGCTCACCAGATAGCGCGGCTTGGTCGCGTCCGGCTCGATCTTGGCGCGCACGCGGCTCACCAGTTTCTCGATACGCGCGTCGTCCACCGTGTCAATGAAATCCTCGCCCCACACCCCTTGCACGATGGAGTACTTGTCGCACACGCGGTCGAGTCGTCCGTAGAGGAAGAGGAGCAAACGATACTCCAGAGCGGTCAGCGATTCGATGGGCTTGCCCTCCACCCACACGTTCCCCGCATCGGCGTCCACGTAGACGCCGCGCGCTTCGGGCTGGCGCAGCAGTTTCTGCCGCCGGACATAGTCGTCGAAGAGGCGTGGAAAGATCACCGTACCGTCGGGGGTCTCGCGCAAGATGTGTTTGGCGCGCAGGGAACGCGACGCGATGTCTTCCGCCTCGGCGGTGGGGCGCGCAAACAGCGCATCGCGCTCATCTGCATCGAGGTCGTCCCAGATTTTCGCGCACTCGCTCTGCACGTGCGTGTCCGTCGCGAGGGCTTGCTGCACCGCTCGATGAATCACGCGGTCTTGCTGCGCGCTGCGGGCGGGTGCGCCAGTCACCGCGCCCAGCGCGTGGCAGACGGCAAGCGCGAGTCCCAGATGTCCACCGGCGTTGTCCCAGACGAAGGCGATGTCCGCGTCGCTAAAAGTAACCCCTTCGCGCGCGGCGAAACGCTCGCACAACTCGCGCGTCTCCGCCGATGTCAACCAGTGCAAAAAGTGAACGCGCGGACCAATCAATTCGTGGAACTCGCCTTGCTCGCGCGAGCGAGTGAGGCGCGACAACTCGCGTTCGGTGGCGGTAACGTATGCCAGTGCGCTGCCGTAGCGATCTTTGAGGGCGCGGAGGTTGAGAAAAGTTTGGGGTTCGAGGTAGCGGTATGCCTCGTCGAAATCGTCGAGGCAGAGGACGAGGGGATGCGGCAGCGCGTCGAGCGCGTGCGCGAGCCCCTTTTCAAAGTTGAACGCGAAAACTGTCTCGTCCGCAGCGTCCACGCTATCGGCGTAGAGTTGACGCGCCCGCGCGTAGGCTGCGCCATCGCCTTGCGTTCGCAGCGTCTCGGTCAGCGCGCGCCCCATCGCCGAAAAGAATGCGCGCGCCGTGCGCGCCGGCATCTGATTGCAATCTACGTAGACGAAGGTGCCGACGCGCGGCACGGTCGTTGGATCGCACAAGTGACGCAGTAGCGCAGTCTTGCCGGTGTTACTTACCCCGACGATGGACCCGCACATCCCGCGCACCACCCACTCGCGAATCGGATCACAGTCCGCCGTGCGACCGATCAGTGTGGTCAGCCAATCCATTGCCCCTGTCTTCCATCCAGATTATACCCGGACTAGAAAGGAATGGCAAACGGCGCGTAACTTGCGAATCGCCTGTAACCGTCGTATAATGCCGCCAGAATATTCGAGGTCACTCCCCAGATGACGAGTCGTCTTGCGAATCTATGCGATAAATTGCTCGAAGCCGGCTGGCTTGCCGCGCTGATCGTCGCGCCCCTCTTCTTCAACGTCTATTCCAGTCGCGTCTTCGAGCCGGACAAAGCGACTCTGGTGCGTTCGCTCGCGCTGGTAATGGCGAGCGCGTGGATCATTCGCCAGATCGAGCGCGGCGGCATCCGTGCGTTCGTGCCGACGCGCGCGCACCTACGGGCGAATCCGCTTCTCTCGCCTACCCTTGCCCTCGTCCTCGTCTACATCCTCGCGACGATTTTTTCGGTCGCGGCGAACGTCAGTCTCTGGGGGTCGTATCAGCGCTTGCAAGGCACCTACACCACCTTTGCGTACATCGTGATTTTTCTTATCGCGGCGAGCACGCTGCGAACGCGCGTCCAACTCGACCGCGCGCTCAATACGATTCTGCTGACGAGTCTGCCGATCGCGGTCTATGGTTTGGTGCAGCACTTTCGGCTCGATCCGCTCCCCTGGGCGGGGGATACGGTCGAGCGGATTGCGGCGAATATGGGTAACTCGATTTTCGTCGCGGCGTACCTCATCATGGTCGTACCGATCGCGCTAGCGCGCTGGATCGAGACGATGGTGCGCGCGGCACGCGCCACGCCCAAGGGACGCGTCTTTATCGGCGTCACCGTTGCCGCGCTCCTCGTGCTCGTCGCGCTGTGGACCTTCGACTTTGCGCTTGGCGCGCTGTTCGCGCTCGTCTTGCTCGCGGGCGCGCTCGGGGCAGCGCGATTGTGGGCGATTGCCCGGCGCGACGCGCTGCTCACGGCAACCTACACGCTGATTCTCGCCGCGCAGTTCGTGGCCATCTTGTTCACGCAAAGTCGCGGACCCTGGCTTGGTTTGGCAGGCGGTCTGTTCGCGTTCGTCGTTCTGTACGCGCTCGCGCACGGGGCGCGCCGTGTGATGCTCGCCGTCATCGTCGTCGCTGCCATCGCGGCTGTGCTGCTGGGCGTATTCAACCTACCGCTCGCGCCGCTCGAACCGCTCAAGCGCGTGCCGTACATCGGACGACTGGGACAGATGCTCGAAACGGATACCGGCACCGGCAAGGTGCGCGAGTTGATCTGGCAAGGAGCGGTGCAACTCGTTCTGCCGCACGCGCCCCTCTGGTCGCCGACGACCGGCGAGGATGCGCTCAATCCGATTCGTCCGCTCATCGGCTATGGACCCGAGGCGATGTACGTCGCGTTCAACCCGTTCTATCCGCCGGAACTGGGGAACTATGAGGCGCGCAATGCGTCGCCGGATCGCTCGCACAACGAGACCTTCGATATGCTCGTGATGACCGGTGGGCTCGGGTTCGGCGTGTACATCTTTCTGTTCGTTTCGATCTTCTACTTTGGCTTGAAATGGCTGGGGTTCATCCACACGCCGGCCGAACGCAACCTGTTCATCGCGTTGTGGCTGATCGGCGGCTTGGTGGCGGCGCTGGGATTCGGTTGGTGGCGCGGTTGGAATTTCATCGGCGTCGCACTGCCGTTTGGAATGATGCTTGGCTTTTTGATTTTCCTCGTCGTCAACGCGCTGCGCGCCCGCACCGCGTCGTCGCCAGACGCCGCTGTGAGCGATCGCGCGCTCTGGCTCACCGCGCTCATCGCCGCGTTCATCGCGCACTTTATCGAAATTCACTTTGGCATCGCCATCGTTGCGACGCGCACGTACTTTTGGTTCTACGCCGCGCTCCTCGTCGTCGTGGGAATGAATCAGATGGCTGAACGCGCAACGACATCTACCGCGACGCCGGCGGCTCCGCCGACGCACGCGTCGGCACGACGCCATCCACGCCGCCGCACCGTCGAACCCACGCGCGCGAAAGAGACCGAGCCCTCCCCTGCCCCGGTGATCGCGTGGACGGCGGTGGCGACGATCATCCTCGTCACGCTGGCGTACGAGTTCATCACCAATCAAGCCGGTGCGGCGAGCGCGCTCCAGGTCGTGCAAACCGCGCTCTTCACCAAAGGTCAGGAAGCCTCGTACGGCATCTTTTTCTTGATCACCTTCACCTGGTTGATCGCGGGCATCCTCGCGCTGAACGAGGGGATACGCGCCCAGATGACGCACGAGGCGCGCGTGTTCGAGGTCGCGCTCTTCGTCGTGCTGTCGTTCACCGCCGTGTTGTGGTTCGTGCTGCTGCAGACGCGTTGGCTCATCCAGCCCGGCGACCTGACCGATTCGCTCATCGCGCTGTTGGGCTGGTACTACGTCGCGCTCTTTTTCTTGGTCGGCGCGCTCGCGTTCGCGCTCACAGAGGAATGTCCGCGCGCGATGATGTGGGTGCGTGCGCCGGTCAGCGTGATCCTCGCGCCGCTGCTCGTCGCTGGGCTTGCCGGCGCGATCTACACGACGAACGTGTCCTCGATTACTGCCGACATTGTGTACAAAGCCGGGACGAATTACGACGCCCTGGGCGCGTGGGATTACAGCATCGGGGCGTACCAACGCGCGCGGGCGCTGCAACCGATGCAGGATTTCTACGCGCTCTTTCTGGGGCGCGCCTATTTGGAAGGCGGGCGCGCGGCGACCAACCCCACGATGCGCGCGACGATGATTTCGACAAGCGAAAAGATACTCCTCGAAGCGCGGCAACTCAATCCGCTCAACACCGACCATTCGGCAAACCTCGCCCGTCTGCATCGCATCGTCGCCGCGATGACGGACGACCCGAAAGAAAAAGCGGAGCGATTGCAAAAATCGTCCCAGTACTATCAGGACGCCACGCGGCTTAGTCCGAACACGGCGTACCTGTACAACGAGTGGAGTCAAACCTACACCCTTGCCGGCGACCTGGAGCAAGCGCGCGCCAAGTTGGAAAAATCGCTGCAACTCGACCAGAAGTACGGACAGACGTACGCGTATCTCGGCGAGTACTATCGTTCGCAAGGCGATGTCGCCGCAGCGGGCGAGAATTATCTCCAAGCCATCGCGCTCGACGCTTCCGCTTTGTCCGAGCCGAACGGAACGCTGATGAGCGGTCCAGCGCAAATCCTGACACAGCCGGAATATCTCGCGCGCGCGGCAGACGCGTATCGTACCTTTGCCGAGCGCAATCCCCAATCGCTTGCTCCATACTATGCATTGGCGGATTTGTACAAGCGCGCCGGGCAACTCGATCACGCGCGGGAGGTTCTAGAACGCGGGATACAAGTCGCACCGAACGATTGGACACTCCAACTCGCGCTCGTCAACCTCTTGTCCGAGACCGGGCAGATCGACGCGGCGGTCAATGCGATGCGCCGCGTGATGGAACTCGTTCAGCCCTCGCGCCCCGACTATCGGCGTTTTCAGGATTTCTACACCCAATTGCAGGTATTGCAACGCGATCTCCAAGCCGTCCAACAAGCCCCAACCGACGTGAACGCGCGGCGCACCCTTGCCGCGCGTTGGAAAGCGCGCGGGCAACCACAATTCGCACTCAAGGAGTACGCCGAACTCGCGCGCCTCGCGCCGAACGATTACGACGCGCACAAGAATCTGGTCCTCCTGAACTTGCAGGTCAACCAGATCGACGCGGCGCAGCGCGCGCTCGTCACAGCCGTGTCGCTCGCGCCGGAGGGCGACAAGCCGCTGTGGCAAAACATCCTAGCCGCGCTGAACGCGCACAAAGCCGGCCAACTCGACGCCGCGCGCCAAGCGGCGCAAGCCGCGCTCGCACTCGCGTCGGACACGGACAAGCCGGCGTTACAAGCGTACGTATCCCAATTGCAACGACAACTTCCAACACCCCAATAGCACTCTCACTGCTTACTGCCTACTGCCTACTGCTACCGACCCAGATGTCCACTTGGCTCTTGATCTTTGCCACCGCACTTGTTTTGGCGATCGGCGTGACGCCAGCAATGCGACGAATCGCGCGGCGCAGCGGATTCGTGGATCACCCTGGCGCGCGCAAAATCCACACGAGTCCGATGCCGCGACTGGGAGGAGTGGCGCTCTATGCCGCGTTCCTGCTCGCGCTGATTCTATTCGCCGAGCGGTTCTATGTCTCGCAAATGGTCAGCATTATCGTCGGCGCGACCTGGGTCTCGTTTCTCGGTCTGTGGGATGATCGCGTCGGCCTGCGCGCCAGCGTCAAACTCGCCGGGCAGATTCTTGGCGCGTTTTTCCTGCTCCTCTCCGGCGTCAGCGTCGAACTGCTGCCGTTGCCGGTTTTGAACTGGGGAATCACGCTCCTCTGGATCGTCGGCATCACGAACGCGCTGAATTTGCTCGACAATATGGATGGGTTGTCGAGTGGCGTCGCGGCGATTGCGTCCGGTTTTTTCTTGCTGCTCGCCGCGCTCAACGGGCAATATCTCGTCGGCGCATTGAGCGCGGCGCTTTTGGGGGCGTCGCTCGGCTTTTTGCTCTACAACTTTAATCCGGCTTCGATCTTTATGGGCGATAGCGGCAGTTTGTTTTTGGGTTTTGTACTGGCGGCAGTCGGCATCAAGTTGCGTTTCCCCGAGCATCCGCTCATCGAGTCGTGGTACATTCCGCTCTTGGTGCTCGGCTTGCCGATCTTCGACACGACATTGGTCTTTGTTTCGCGTTTGCGGCGCGGGCTGAATCCACTGACGACGCCCGGCACCGATCATCTATCGCACCGATTGGTGGCGCGCGGGCTGACGCGTCGCGAAGCCGTCTTGGGGCTGTACCTCGTCGCGGCGTCGCTGGGCGCGCTCGCGCTCTTTTGCGTGCAAGCCGGCGGGGTGGGGATTGGGGTAGCGGCTGGGGTCGCGGCAATCGGTCTAGCGTCGCTACTCAAACTCGAATTCTGTCCGTGAGTATGGAGGCATTGTGAAACTCGAAACCAAAATCGCGCGCAAGACGGCGCGCGTCGCGGTGATCGGCTTGGGATACGTTGGCTTGCCGATTGCCGTCGAATTCGCGCGCGCGGGGTTTTCGGTCATCGGCATTGACGTGGACGCGCGCAAAGTCGAACGGCTGGGACGAGGGGAAAGTTACATTCCGGATGTTGCCCGCGCGGACGTGCGGCGCTTCGTCGCCAAAAAGAAATTCGTGGCGACAACCGATTACAACGCGCTCACAGAGGCAGATGCGATCTTTATCTGCGTCCCGACCCCCTTCGACGAGATGAAGACGCCCGACCTCAAGCCGGTGATCGCGGCGATGGAGGGCATCACGCCGCGACTGCGGCGGGGGCAACTCGTCATTCTGCAAAGCACGACGTACCCGGGGACGACGGAAGAAGTGTGTCTGCCGATTCTCGAACGGAGCGGGTTGCGCGCCGGCAAGGATTTCCATCTAGCGTTCTCGCCGGAACGCATTGACCCAGGCGCGACGAGCAGCGCGGGGTGGAATGTCAAGAACACTCCCAAGACGCTGGGAGGGCTGACGCCGCGTTGCGCCACGCTTGCCAAAGCGCTGCTGACGCATCTCACGCCTCAGGTGTTCGTCGTTTCGTCGCCGCGCGCGGCGGAGATGAGCAAACTGCTCGAAAATATCTTCCGCTCGGTCAACATCGCGCTCGTGAACGAACTCGCCCTCTTGTGCGAACGGATGGGGATTGATTTTTGGCAAGTCATCGAGGCCGCCAAGACCAAGCCGTTCGGGTTTATGCCGTTCTACCCAGGCGCGGGCGTGGGAGGACACTGTATCCCAGTGGACCCGTACTACCTTTCGTGGAAGGCGCGCGAGTACGATTTCTACACCCGCTTCATCGAATTGGCGGCGGACACGAACCAGGCGATGCCCTACCACGTCGTCAAACTGACGCACGATTTGCTGACGCGCGAACGCAAGACCCTGCGCGACGCGCGCGTGTTGGTGCTCGGCGTGGCGTTCAAACGGGACGTGGACGACCCGCGCAACTCGCCGGCTGAGCGCGTGATCGAATTGCTGCTGGAGTACGGCGCGCAGGTGCGCTACCATGATCCGCACGTGCCGACTTTTCGCGTCGGCGGCGATGTCTTTCATCGTCCCCGCACCGAGTTGCAATCGGTGCCGTTGACGCGCGCCACGCTGCGCGCGAGCGACATCGCCGTCATCGTCACCGCGCACCGCGCGGTCAACTATCGTATGGTCGTGGAGCACGCGCCCCTCATCGTGGACTCGGCGAACGCGACCTATGGGCTGGGGCACACGCGCAAAATCGCACGGATTGGTGCGCCGATGCCGAAAGAGTGATGTCGAAATGGAAAACCCGACGAATCTGCCGATTGACCTGCCGGCGCGTCCCGCGCTCCTCGTCGTCGTTTCAGGACCTTCGGGTGTAGGGAAGGATGCCGCGCTCAAACAGATGCGCGAACGGAACTACCCCTTCCACTTTCTCGTCACCTGCACGACGCGTCCCAAACGTGCCGAAGAAGTGGATGGCAGGGATTACCATTTCATCACGAAAGAACAATTCGCCGAGATGGAGGCGCGCGGCGAATTTCTGGAGCACGCCATCGTCTACGGGTACGATTACGGCAATTCGCGGCGCGAAGTGCGCGAGGCGCTAGGGCGCGGGCAAGATGTGATTATGCGCATTGACGTGCAAGGCGCGGCGACGATTCGACGCACCGTGCCCGACGCGATTTTCATTTTTCTCCTACCTCCTTCGATGGGCGCACTCGAAGCGCGCCTCCGCAAGCGACGCACCGAACCGGAGGAGTACCTGCAAATCCGCCTCCACGCCGCGCGGCTGGAGATGAGCGAAGTCGAGAATTTCGATTATCTCATCGTCAACGAGGACGACGCGCTCGACGAGACGGCGCAACTCATCTATGCCATCATTCAGGCAGAAAAGTGCCGCGTCAAACCCCGACGCGTCACGCTATAGATTTTCGGGTAGCACCACAGTAAATCGTGGACATGGGGGTTCAGGGGGCTTTGCCCCCTGACGGGGGTGCGGGGGTGTCCCCCGATACCCCATCTCCCCCTTCCCCCTCTTCCCCGCAATGCGGGGAAGAGGGGGATTGAGGGGATGTTGGGGGGGAC
>DYLA01000060.1:6148-13363 GCA_020722265.1 Anaerolinea sp. | reverse complement strand
TTCATCCGTGTTCCTTTCCGCTGGTGAACGAGGAAACGCTATGCCAAAATTCGCGGCAAACTTGACGATGTTGTACACCGACAGCCCGTTCTTGGAGCGCTTTGCACGCGCTCAGGCATCGGGCTTTCGCTTCGTCGAGTATCTTTTTCCGTACGACTACGACCTCGGTACGTTAGCCAACGCGCTCGCACAGCACCACTTGACGCAAGTGCTCTTCAACCTGCCTGCCGGCGATTGGGGGACGGGAGAACGCGGTATCGCCGCGCAGCCTGACCGCATCGCCGAATTTCGGCAAGGCGTGGCGCGCGCCCTCCAAGTCGCCCAAGTGTTGGGGGTCAAGCAAGTCAATTGTCTGGTCGGCAAACGCGATGAAAACATTCCGCTGGCGGAGCAAAGGCGCGTGATGATCGAAAACTTGCGCTTCGCCGCGAGCGAATTGGGCAAACGTGATATTCTGCTCCTCGTCGAAATGCTCAACCCGTTCGATGTGCCTAATTTCCTTATCCCCAGCCCCACAGAGGCGTTCGCGCTACAGGATGCGGTCGCCGCGCCGAATCTGAAGATTCAGTACGACGTGTATCACGCCCAACGCAGCGAAGGCGAACTCGCGAATACCTTCCAGCACAACCTCGCCCGCATCGCGCACGTTCAGATTGCCGACAACCCCGGGCGCCATCAACCGGGCACCGGCGAAATCAACTATCGCTTTCTATTCGATTGGATGGACAAGGTTGGCTACACGGGATACATCGGACTAGAATACATTCCCACCGGGACGACAGAGCAATCGCTCGGCTGGGTGAAAGAGTACGGCTACAACTTGTGAGAGTGCCCCTCTCCAGTTTTCGAAAGGATGACTATGACTGAACGTATCGGATTCATCGGTCTAGGCATTATGGGCAAACCGATGGCTGGACACCTTTTGAGAGCGGGTTATCCGCTCACCGTTCTCGATATCGTCCAAACCGCGCAAGACGAACTGGTCGCCGCCGGCGCGCGCGCCGGCACATCGCCGCAAGAGGTTGCCGCGCAGAGCGATGTGGTAATCACGATGCTGCCCGATTCGCCGGAGGTGGAGCAAGTGATTCTGGGCAAACAGGGGGTGCTCGAAGGATTGCGCGCGGGCGCGCTGGTGATTGATATGAGCACGATTCTGCCTTCGACCGCGCGCAAGGTGGCGGCAGCGGCGCGCGCTCGGGGCGCGGACGCGCTCGATGCGCCCGTTTCGGGCGGCGAGGTAGGCGCGAAGAACGCGACCCTGACGATTATGGTCGGCGGCGCGCCCGCCGCGTTCGAACGCGCCAAACCGATCTTGGAGAAGATGGGAAAGAACATCACGCTCGTCGGGGAAGCCGGCGCAGGACAAATCACCAAAGCCGCGAATCAGATCATCGTCGGCGTGACGATTGCGGCGGTAAGCGAGGCATTACTCTTGGCGGCCAAGGCAGGTGTGGATCCCGCCAAGGTACGCGAAGCGCTGATGGGGGGCTTTGCCTCGTCGCGCATTTTGGAGTTGCACGGCAATCGGATGATACAGCGCGCGTTCGCGCCAGGGTTCAAAATCCGATTGCACCGCAAAGATATGAACATCGTCCTCAACACGGCACGCGAATTGGGACTCTCCCTGCCGATGTCGGCGCACGTGGCGGAGTTGATGAACGGACTGATCGCGCACGGCGGCGCGGAGCTGGACCATTCCGCGCTCGTAACGATGTTCGAGAAACTCGCGAATTTCGAGATGGGCGCAGCGAGCCAATAAGCCCCCTACGCTGACGCGAACTCGCCACGCTCCAACAACTCGGCGAAATCCGCGAGCGTCCCACACCAATCCGCCGGCGCCTCGGTCGGCACCCCACCGGCGTCGGTGACCCAGAACGTCTTCATCCCGACGCGCCGCGCCGGCACAATGTCCATCTCGACATCGTTTCCGACCATCACGCACTCGGTCGGCGCGCAGCCGATGCGCGCGGCGATCTCGCGATAGTACGCCGGATTCGGCTTGCTCGCGTGCATCGTCTCGTAATCGGTTACGAGCGCGTAAGGCAAATCGGCCAGGTTGCCCCACTCCAGCCGCTGCTCGATTGCCGCGCGCGGAAAGACGGGCGCGGTCGCGATGACGACGCGATACCCGCGCGCGAGGGCGCGCTCGATGAGCGGCCGCGCCGGCGCGATCGGTTGGACATAGACGCGCAACGCGCGATACTCGCGCGCGTAGAAATCATCCAAGAGCGGCAGCAAGCGTTCGCGCGCGAGGCCGAGCCTGGGGAAAAAGTCATCGGCGAAAACTTGCGCGTTCGTGCGCGCCGGGTCTTGGTTCGCCATCATCACTTGGGTAGATGCGCGCAACTGCGCGATGAGGCGAGCCGGTGGAACGAGGGGCGCGAGTTTTTTCGTCAGCGCGGCAAAGTAGGGCGGCAGAAATGTCTCCATCGAATTGGAGATGAGCGTACCGTCGAGATCGAAGAGCAGGGCGCGCATAGTGCCTCACTTGCCGTGACAGTACTTGTACTTTTTCCCACTGCCGCACGGGCACGGATCGTTGCGCCCTACCACCGGCATTTTCTCTTCTTCTTCGAATTCATCCTCGTCGAACAAATCCTCGTCCGCGTCATCCTCCTCTTCGTCCCAATCCGACTCGGACACGACGGTGGGTGACGGGCGCACTGCGATCGCCAACACGATACCCAGCCCGAACGCCGCGCCCAGCGCGAGGAGGGACGCCTCGAACAAACTCAGCCCGGTCACCCCCGCGATGATTTTGCCCACCAGCGCAACCCCCAAACCGATAACCAGCGTGGCGACGAGCACCAAGCCCAACAGGAGCAGCGCGAGCAGCAGCGTGCGCAAACTCGAAAACAGATCGTTCAGAATACTCGGTTTCGGTTGTGTCGTCGTGTTACTCATTCTTCACCTCAGCACATCCGCGATGAGTTTGATCGTGGGCGGATTCGTGAAATAATCGTGCGAACTAATGGGGTCGGTCGCGACGTTGACGAAAACATCGTAGATGGGACACGCCGGCGTCGAGAGCGCTTTGCCGAGCGCGTTCGCGATGAAATCGGTATCGTCGTACACGTTGAACCACCACGCCACGGTCGCGCGCGAAATCTTCCCAAGGTCTTTGAGTTCCGAACGCACCCGCGCCACTTTGGCGATAGGGCTGCCCAGCGTGAACCAGTACGCGATCTTGTACTGATCGGCGCGCGCCCGCAACACATCGTACGAAACGAGCGTGCCGAGACTGTGGCTGACCAGAACGATTTCGTCGAAGGTCCGCGCGGCTTGATCGAGCGCGTTGACCACTTCGCCCTGGACGCGATTCCGCAACTCCGCATCGAACAGATACCGCCCGACCTGCTCGATAACTGCCGCGAGATCGAACCCACCCGGAAAGCGCACCCCATCCAGACGCTCGCGCAGTTGCTTCAAGAAATCGCCGGGCAAGAACTGCGGCAAGAGCGTCACCAGCGAGAAGAGCGGATTGCTCGCCCCGAGAATGCTCGACAGCATCGAGAACGTCGGATTCTTTCCGATCAGCGCGGCGACGATTTGATCGTACTCGATCTGGTTGCGGAACGTGGATTTGAACTCGGCTACCTGAAGCCGCGTCTTGTCCGCGTCCGCGCCCTCGGTCAAATGCGCGTAACAGACCGGGAGATTCGGCGGTGGCTCTTGCCAGCGCAATTCCTCCTGGATGCGCCGAATCAAATCGCGTTCGTACCCCGGTGGGAAATGCCCCGCGCCGTGAACAATCACCAATCCTCGACGCGGCGCCGCGCGCTGCCCAAACAACCATTCCGTTAGTGGCATAACCTCCTCCCTTGACCTCCACCCATTGCCGACAGCCTACCGCATCGCGTCCGCCAGCATCTTGATCGTCTCGGCGTTATTCCAGTAATCGTGCGAACCGAGCAGACCACTGCCGATGTTCACGAAAATATCGTGGAGCCGATAACCCGGCTTGGGGAACGCCGGACCGAGCGGATCGGCAACGTAATCGCTATCGTCGTAGAGATTATACCAGAAAACGACGTTTTGGGAAGTCATCGCGCCGAGCGAATCATCGTACATCTTGACGCGGCGCAGTTTCGCCAGCGGGGAACCGCACGTGAACCACAGCGCAATCTTGTAACGGTCGGCGAACTGCTTGAGCACATCGAACGCGATGACCGTGCCGAGACTAAGCGTCACCAACACGACGCGCTTGCGCTTGCGCTTCGCTTGATCGAGCGCGGCGATGACACGCGCGTGAATCTCCGCGCGGATGGCGCGATCGAAAAAGTACTGCGCCAACTCTTTGGCGATAAACGCGAACGCCTCGACCGGGATCGCGCGCGCCGCAACGCCGGGCGGCTGCGCCGCTTGGTAGGCGCGGCGCAACTCGTTCTCGAAATCGGCGCGGAATTGCTTTTCCGCCGGCGATCCAGCGGCGGCGGAAACCGCCGCGCGCGGCACATCGGCGTAATAGACCGGAATGTAATCGAATTTCCTCCCCAGTGCCTTTTCGATCGCCCTGACGAGCGGCTGGTAATAATCGTTCGAAAAACTGCCGCCGCCGTGAACGATCACCATCACCTTGCGCGGCAGGGACTTGGGCTTGCGCTTCTTGGTTGGCGCTCTCCTTGCCATCTCTCCCTCCTTCTCTGAAAAATACGACCGCGCCTATCTCTGCGCTGCCGCGTCATTCGTACCGCAGCACATAGCCCACGCGTAGCCGCGCGGCGCCGAGCGCGGGCGCGAGACTCGCCAGCGCCGCGAGCGCGAGCGCGAACACCAGACTCGTCAACACCATCGGTGGACTGAACACATAGTCAATCTGGAACAGGACTGCCTGCATCAAATTCAATAAAAATTGTCCGAGCGGATAACCCAACGCACATCCTAAAACCCAACCCCCAAAACCCAAAGCCAATCCTTCAGTCAAAAAGACCTGCACGAGATTCGCGTCCGCCGCGCCGATGGCGCGCAACACGCCGATCTCGCGTCGCCGTTCCAGCACGTTGAGCGTCAAGGTGTTCAACACTCCCAGCGCCCCCATCGCGCCGATGACGAGCGACATCGCGTACAATCCCAGCGACAAGACGCGCGATTGTTCCTTGGCGCCGCGCACCTCACGATACGCCGCGCCGCTCCCCATCTGATAGCGTTTGAACCGCGTGGTGAGATCACCCAAGCGTTTCTCCACCGTCGCCGGGTCGTGCGCGTCGAACCCAAGCGCGAAAAACGTCGCCCAGCCCTGCCGATCCTGCATCCGCTCGACGCGGTCTTCCGAGACGAACACTTTGCCCGCG
The DNA here is from genome assembly GCA_020722265.1 of Anaerolinea sp. Lineage (GTDB taxonomy): Bacteria > Chloroflexota > Anaerolineae > UBA4142 > UBA4142 > DYLA01. Next base: position 8,072 of record DYLA01000060.1, on the reverse strand, counting down.
ACGGTGCTGCCGAGAAAGATGCTGTTGTCAATCACGATGCCGACGACGACGAACTCGCGGCGCGTCTCTGCAATCTCGATTTCGATGCGCTCTCCCACGCGCGCGCCGCGCGCGTGCGCGAGATCGGTGGAGATGACGACAGCGTCCGCTTCGTCCGCGCGCAGCCAGCGCCCGGCAACGAGATGCGGCTCGTACAAGGTAGTGCTGGCCGGCACGCCCCAGACGCGCACGCGCTCGGTCGCGACCCAGCCATCGGTGAGCGACCACACCTCTGCGGCGCGCACCCCTTCGATGGCGCGAAAATTCGCCGCGAAATTCGCGCCCACCCAGACATCGAACCATGCCCACGCGTCCGCGCGAAACGTGCGGAACAAGCCATCAATCGCCGCGTCCACCGACGCACTCGTGCTTTGCGCAGCGAGCCACGCCGCCACCGCGACCGCGATCACCGTCGTCGTGATGAGCGAGCGCGCCTTGCGCCGCGCCAGATTGCGCAACGACATCGCCGCGAGCGGCGGCAACGCGACGATGCGCTGCACGACGCGATCCACTCGCCCTTGCCCGTACGTCGAAGTAATGCCATACGCTTCCAGCGCGTCCTTGATACGAATCGCCGCGCCGGCGAGTGCGGGGATCAATCCGCCGAGCAATGTCACGCCCACGCCAACCGCCGCACCGAGCGCGACTCCTTGGGGCGCAATCTCGAAGGCAAATTCGAGATTCATCAGGCCGCCGAGATAAACGAGCAGACGCCACGCGCCGAACGCACCCAGCACGATGCCGACGAGAGTGCCAGCAATGCCGTACAGCAACGCGGCGATGAGGTAAATGGTCAACACCTGGAGGCGCGTGCCGCCTATCGCCTTGACGATGCCGATTTCGCTGACTTGCTCCGCCGTCATTGCGGCAAGGGTGTTCGCGACGAGAAAGCCGCTGGTCAAGAGACCGACGAGCGAAAAGACGAAGAGGAGAAGAAAGAGCGCGTCTAGTTCGCGCTTACCGAGATAGTTTTGCGGGTCGCGAATGTCCGGCGCGCTGTGCGGCACGCCGCGCCGATTGAGCAGTTCGCTGGCGGCGCGCGCGGTCTTGGGGGCGTCGGCAAGGTCGTGAAGTTTGAGAAGCGCTTGATTCGCGCCGGCGATGCCGAGCAATCGGCGCACGTCCGCCGCGTTCGCGTACACTGTGGCGAAATCGAGGATCGCCGCGCTTGGATAGCACGGACTTTGCGCGAACCCGACGAGGGTGAGCGCGCGCGTCGAGCCATCGCGGGCGCGGCAAGTCATCGTATCGCCGGTTCGAATGGGGAACAGATCGCGCACGGTCGTCTCGGCGACGAACTCGCCCGCGTTCGGGGCGCGGTCAAGCAAACGAATCTGGTTGATGCGTTGATCGTTGAAATCGTTCAAGCCCCACAGGTCCACATCGCGATATTCGCCGTTCCATTCACATTTGGTGAAATAATTGTTGCGGAGTTCGGCGGCGGCGACATTGGGGATTTCGGCGAGGGCGCGCGCAGTCGTCGGGGGCGCATCCCAGACCCAGAAAGTGATGTCGGCTTGGGACGCGTTTTGGTAGGCGGCGGCTTGGGCGCGGGCGAGAGTCTGCGCGGTCGAAACGATCGCGACAATGCCCGCGACGCCGATCGCCACTGCACCCATCGTCAGGAGCGAACGCACGCGGCGCTGGGTGAGGTCGCGGTACGCTTTGCGAAAGAGGGCAAACATCGGCGGTATTCTACCACCGAGCGGGGCTGGATACAAGCGCGCCAAAATTCAGCGCTGGCGCGGCGAACGATGTAGGGGCGTACCTGCGTGCGCCGACTGGGCAGGCACGCCGGTCTGCGGATAGAACAGGGCAGACACACCGGTCTGCGGATAGAACAGGGCAGACACGCCGGTCTGCGGATAGAACAGGGCAGACACGC
>DYLA01000060.1:0-6048 GCA_020722265.1 Anaerolinea sp. | reverse complement strand
TGCGGATAGAACAGGGCAGACACGCCGGTCTGCGGATAGAACAGGGCAGACACGCCGGTCTGCCCCTACGGCATCGTGTCTCCGGCGGTCGCGCCTAGCGCAGCAACGCGTCGAACGCGCGCGCGAATTCGGAGAAATCGAGCGAACGAATTTGCAAGACCCGTTCGTTCACCAAGAAGGTCGGCGTGCCGGGGAAACCTCGCGCCTGCGCTTCAGCGGAGGAGGCTTGAACGATGGAAAGATACTTGTCACTGTCCACGCACGCATTGAACTTGCTGGCGTCCAGCCCCAACTCTGCCGCGTACTTTTTCAGATTCGCTTTATTGAACACGGCTTGGCCGGTCAATCCCTCGTCCGCCAGTTTGTCGTGGTACTCCCAGAACTTGCCCTGTTCGTTCGCGCACTCGGCAGCGTTCGCCGCCCAACCCGACTCTCCGTGGAGGTCTCCAATCACAAAGTATTTGTACGTCTGTCTGATCTTACCGGTCTTGACATACGCTTCGTTGATCCGACGTCCCGCGTCGGCTGCAAACCGCGTGCAGTACGGTCACTTGAAATCCGAGTACTCGACGAACTCGATTCTGGCGTTCGGGCTGCCGCGTGTCCGGCTGCCCAAGCCCGATGGTGCAGGCGTTGGGCTTGCGGTCATCTTGCCAACAAAATCCGCGCCGACGATGACGACGACAATCACTACGATGGCAACGACCGCGACGATCAGCCAACTGGGCAAGCCGCCGGTCGTCTGCTTCACAGGCGCTGCTCTACGAGGTGACATCCCCTCTCCTCATTCCAAAATTTGTCCCATTATCCGGAAAAAGCAACGAAATGTCAAACAGTGATTTAGGGACGTACGGCTAGCGCAAAGCAGAGACGCCCCGTTGAATCGGTCAGTCGGCTTGTCCAAGCGTGCAAGTGCGAAATCTTGGCTCAGAATGACATCGGGCGCGCCCCAACTGATTTTGGTCACGCCCGATTCATTCAACAAGAGCAGGGGAGACAGGACTTGAACCTGCAACCACCCGTTTTGGAGACGGGGACTCTGCCAATTGAGCTACTCCCCTTGACACGAGCTATTTTAGCACAAACGCGGCAAACGCGCAAATCAAATCGCGCCCCCCGCGCCCCTCACTGCGTCGCGAGAAATCCGCCTCGCCTCCCATACCGCACCGCGACCATCTCCGCGAGAATCGCCAGTGCCACCTCCTCCGGCGTCCGTGCCCCCACATCCAAACCAATCGGCGCATAGACGCGCGCCAGAAATTCTTCCGACACGCCCGCCGCGCGCAGTTCGGCAAAATGCCGCGCTCGCGTCTCGCGCGCCCCCATCGCACCAACATAACGCGGCTGGCGCATGGCAAGGGCTTGTAACGCGGGCAGATCGAATTTGGGATCGTGCGTTAGAATCGCCACGTAGGTTGACGCATCAATCCGCATCCGCGCAAAAGCGTCTTGCGGATACGCCACGATAATCTCGTCCGCAGTGGGAAAGCGCTCACGCGTCGCGAACCGACTGCGCCCGTCCACGATGGTCACACGAAACCCAAGCGACTGTGCAAACCGAGTCAATGGAATGGCGACGTGCACACCGCCGACGATAACGAGTCTCGGCTTGGGCGCGAATACATCCACAAAGACGAGGCCATCGCCGTACGCGCGACTCGCTGGTAATTCCGATTGCAGCGCGCGCCGCGCGTCCGCTTCGACCGGCGCGCGGGTGTGCGCGTCCCCCCACTCGCCGCGCGCGTCCCGGTCGAGATACACCAGCATCTTCGCGCCGACGCGCGCACCGCGCACGACAGTTGCCATCGCGCACGGTATTTCATCGGCTAGATCGCGTTCGAGTTGCTCCTCCAACGCCGGCTGACGCGCCGGCTGCGTCCGCTCTACGAACACCGCGAGCGCACCACCGCACGCGAGCCCTACCTCCCACGCCGCTTCGTCCGCGATGCCGAACTCGAGCAGTTGCGGCTCGCCGGTGGCGATGACGCGCTGCGCCGCCTCGATGACCGCCCCCTCGACGCAGCCGCCGCTCACCGAGCCGGCGAACTCGCCACGCGAATTGACCACCATCTTCGCGCCGAGCGGGCGCGGGGTCGAGCCACTCGTCTTGACGACTGTGGCGCGCGCGAAGCAATCGCCGCGCGCGCGCCACGCCTTCACCGTCGGAATCAGATCGCGCATCGTTCATTGCGTCGCACCGGTAAACCGGAATCCGTCCACCACGAGTGCGGGGACGCGGCGCGACGCACCTCCCCAATCGTTAATAAACAACTTCGTCTCGCGGCTGATCGCACGCACGCGATTCAGCGCGTCGAGATAACTCGTCGTAAAGCGCAGGTTCTTGACCGGACGCGTCACCTCGCCCTTTTCGATGAGGAATGTGCCGTCGCGCGTCATCCCGGTAATCAGCACTTTCATCGGATGCACGACGCGGGTGTACCAAAAGCGCGTGACCCAGAGGCCGCGTTCGATTCCACGAATCAGCTCGCGCTTGGGCGTGTCGCCTGGCGCCATGAACATATGCAGCGCGAGCGGGCCCATTGTATTCGGCGCGGGGAGCGAATGACCGGTTGACGCGACGCCATCGCGCTGCGCCGTCGCCGTGTCGTACACTACACCGCGCGCGATGCCGTTTTCGACGAACACCACCTTCTGGCGCGGCACTCCCTCGAAATCAAAGGGGAGGGCGATGGTATCGGGTGCGCAGCCATCATCCCACAGAGTAACGCTTTCGCTCATCACCTTTTCGCCGAATTTGCCTTTCATAAACGAACGGTCTTCCTGCACGGCTTGGGCGGAGAACGCGACGAACGCCAGAAAGTTCAGAATATCGTGCACGGCGTACTCTTCCAGCAACACGGTGTACTCGCCCGCCTCCGTCGCGCCGGGATCGCGCGAGCGCAGCGCCTTGTCAATCGCTTCATCCGCTAACGCTTCGACGTTGACCGCGCGCGCGTCCGCGTGCGTGAACGAGGCATAGCCGGTGCCGGTCTCGGCGGTCATCACTGTGTTGAGATCGGCGTAGGTGACGGGATGATACGCAAAGACGCCGCGCGAGTTGGCGACCGCGATTTCCAGCGCGGTCGTGGCGAACGCGCCCGCCGCGACGACGCCTTGCGCCTTGGCTTTTTTGCACAGCACGCTGACCGCTTGCGCGCGTTGCTCTGGCGAGAAATTCGCCGTGTGTTCGACGAACGCCTCGACGCGCGGAATCGGCTGGGGCTCGGGCAGCGCGCGAAAATCCGGGTTCTCGCGCTGCAACTGGGCGATGACGCGCGCCGTGTCCACCGTGCGCTTGAGCGCGTCCGGCGATAGATCGTTGGATGAAGCCACGCCGATCTTTTTGCCGCACACGACGCGCACGCGAATATCGGTATTCGTCTCAGCGACGTTCTGGTGGATCTGCGAGTTTGCAAAGCGCGTCAGCGCCGCATCGGTGCCGGTAAAGAGCACTTCGGTCTCGTCCGCTTTCGAGAGCGCGAGAATTTGTTGGGTCAGTTCGCGGACTCGTTCTATGCCAAGCATTGCTGTCTCCTTATCGGTCTCGGGTTGCCAGGTTGGCGTGATCTGAAACCTCAACCTCTGAAACCATGAAACCTACTTGATCACTCCCACCCGTACATTCCTAAAGCGCGCTGGCGCGGCGCCGTGCCCGGTGTGAGCGATCTGCGGTGGCTGTCCCTTGCCGCAATTCGGTGTGCCCCACACGACCCAGGCTTGCTCATTGCACACCGCGTCGCACGCGCCCCAGAACTGCGGCGTGATGCCGGTGTAGGTCGCGTTCTTCAACAGCCGCGTCTTTTTGCCCCCCTTGATCTCCCACGCGATCTCGGTGCCAAATTGGAAATTGAGCCGCTTGTCGTCAATACTCCACGAGCGGTTCGTCTCCATCCAGAGACCATCGTCCGTGTCCGCAATCAAATCGTCCACGCTCCACGTCCCCGGCAACAAATTGATGTTGGTCATCCGAATGATCGGCGGACGATTCCATCCATCGGCGCGCATCGTCCCATTCGATTGTCCGAGACCCAGTTGCCGCGCCGTCTCGCGGCTGGTCAAATAGCCGACGAACAGTCCGTTCTTCACAATGTCGGTACGCTGCGCCGGCACCCCTTCGTCATCGTAGCCGAACGTGCCGAGTGCGCCCGGCACCGTCGCGTCCGCGACGATGTTGACGACCTCCGACCCGTAGCGAAAATTGTTCAACTTGTCCGGCGTCAAGAACGAGGTGCCGGCGTACGCCGCTTCCGAGCCGAGCACACGATCCAATTCGATGGGGTGCCCGCACGACTCGTGGATTTGCAGCGCGAGTTGCGAACTGTCGAGAATGAGGGTCGCCGCGTCATCACTGGGGCAGGGGTCGGCGGTCAAGAGCGCGACGGCTTGTTCCGCGACGCGCGGCGCGTTCTCGACGAGTTTCTGCTCCACGATGAATTCGTACCCGCGCGTCTGCTGATGTCGCCCGACCGAGTTGGGATACGAACGCACTTGCACCTCGCCCGACCGCAAATCGGTCGCCAGTGCAACGATGCCGCAGCCGCTCTCGACGATTTCTTGGGTGATGAAACTTCCTTCCGTTGAAGCCAACGTCTTGTTCTCGCGCACGAACACCATTTCGCCGCGCGTAACTTTGACGCCGTTGACGCGCCGCATCTCCTCATCCGCTTGGAGGAGCAACGCGATCTTGTCTGCCATCGGAACGGTGAACGGATCAATTTTCACCGCCGTTTGGTACGCTCCTTTCGAAACGACCGGTTCGCCGAGGTCTACGTCACGCGCTTTGGTCAACGCGCTCGCCTTGGCGATGGCGATGGCTTGGAGGACGACACGCTCCACTTCCGACATCTCCAGCCGCGAACTTGCCGCAAACCCCCACGCGCCGTTGGCAATGACGCGTACGCCCAAACCCTGTGTCTCGTCCTGCTCCAGCGCTTCCACTCGGCCGTTCTTGACCGCGATACGCTGCGTATCGCGCGCGACGATGCGGATGTCGGCGTACGTCGCGCCGCGCACCTGGGCGATGTTCAACGCGCGATTGGCAATGTCTCTCATTGTTCCTCCCGCAGGGTGTGACTCATCCTGGTTGACTGTGAACGCTAGTCGAGGGACTAGAACCGGAACTTTTGCTCCACCTTGGCTTTGAACCGCGCCGCGTCCACGATGACGCGCGTGTGCGTCCCCTCACCGATTTTTTCGTGGGGGTCCCACGCTTCCACCTTGAACGTCACGCGGCGACCTTCTACCGCGATCACCTCCGCCCGCGCGCGGACGCGCACACCCACCGGCGTTGCCGCGATGTGGTGGATGTTCACCTCGAACCCCACCGAGGTCTGCCCTTTGCCCAAGCATTTCTGAATCGCGAGAACACTCGCGTTCTCCATCAGCGCAACCATCGCTGGCGTTGCGTACGCCGAGACCAAGCCACTGCGGATAGAGACAGCCGTCAGTTGTTCACTCACAAACTCCGTCGCTTCGGCGAACAATCCCGGTTTCAGTTCCTCCATCGTGCCTCCACCATTCGCTCAAGAAAAGGCACGCCCGGCACACACGAAAAAAAGCCGGGCGCGAGGGGCTTGTCATCATCACGATGAGCGCGCGGCTCACCGCCGCGAGGGCTTGCTTGGCAATGTCGGCAACGACTTGGTGGACTGTTCCAAACCAGCCAAACCACTCTTGGCTTTTGGCAACTCGCCCCGCGCGATCTGGGTGGTCATCGTGTTGATGGAATTGACCAAGCTATCGAACTGCGTACCGCCGAACTGCTTCAACCCCGCCGTCGCGTTCGCGCCGGCGACGCTGATCGCCGAGACCTCACTCTTTGTGATCTTGTTGTCACCCAGCGCGGAGCGGACGGTGTCCGCGTACGACGCCACGCTCTGCACGGTGCTGCGCCAATCCGTGGGGATGCTCGTCGGCTTGGTTTGCAACGCGGTGTTCGCGCGCTTGGTGAGTTCGGTCTTGACGGTGTTAGTCCAAGTCTTTTGCTTGGTCAGTGCACTCGTCATCGCCGCGCTCGCCTTGCTGGCTGCCGCTTGCAATTGGCTGAGC
>DYLA01000059.1 GCA_020722265.1 Anaerolinea sp. | reverse complement strand
ACCGACAAAGAGTCGAAAATCACGCTTGCTCGGGGAGAAACCCGCAGATAGAGTAGAAAGCAAGAGCCGGACACGCCATGAGTCCAAAACGTGTGTTGCTCGTCGAAGACGAGACCAATATTGCCTTTTTGTTGCGCGAGAGTCTGGCAGACCTCGGCGCTGATTGTTATGTGGAGACTGCCTCGTGCGGTGAAGAAGCGTTGCGCAAGATTCACACCGGCACGTGGGACGTTCTCATCACAGACCAACGTATGGCGCAGGTCACCGGCTTGCAACTGATCGAAGCGCTGCGCGAACGGTCCGCAACGACCCCAACCATTCTGGTCACCGCGTACGGCTCGGAAGAAGTGCGAAAATCGGCCCAACGATTGCAAGTGTTCCGCTACCTGACCAAACCCTTTTCGCTGGCGGATTTCAAACGTACCGTCCGAGACGCGCTCACGCTTCCGAGCGCGCAAGAAGACTCCCCCAAGCCGCCCCAAGCACTTACCCTGCCGATGAAAGTTACTCTGGCTGGCGAAGGCAATGTCGGCAAGACCGCGCTGATTCGCCGCCTCCACACCGGGAAATTCGAACCGACGCGCGTGATGTCGCTGGGAGTGGATGTGCACCTGTGCGACTTGGGACATCCGCCGTTCGTCAAGCGTTTGCTGGTGTGGGACGTGAGCGGGCAAGAGCAATGCACCTTTACACACCGCGCCTTCTTTCGCGGCAGCAAAGCGGTGGGTTTGGTGTACGCCGCAGACGACCGCGTCTCGTTCGAGCGCACCCCCGCGTGGTATGACGAGATTCGCCAAATCTTGCCACACGTACCCATTGTCTTGGCTGCCAACAAGTCGGATCAGGAACGTCGAGTGAGCGCTGCCGAGGGACAGCAACTCGCGTCCAAGTGGGGCGTGCCGTTCTTCGAAACGAGTTGTCTCACCGGGCAGGGTGTGCCAGAATTCTTCGAAACACTCGCCGATCAAGCCGCGCAGAGTCTGGCGCAGCAAATCCCTTCACAGGAGAAATTCGATGCCGGTCTTTCCATCTGACGAATGGGCAAAAGCATTCCAAGAAGAATTGAACCGCAGCCAATTCTACGCCCAGGTCGCCAAGGATTGGAGCGCGACCTACTTGTTCATCGTGGAAGCGGACAGTGCTTTGCCCGAGTCGGTCGTCCTGTATGCCGAAATTCGTCAGGGCAAATGCGTCAATTCTTACCAATGCGATGACCCGGTCGGCAAGGAGACCGACTTGGTGTTGTCTGCGCCGTTTGGCGTATGGCGCAGAATGTTGGAACAAAAAATGCATCCCCTCGCGGCCATTGCCAAGCGGCAAGTCAAGGTGCAGGGGAATGTGCTCAAACTGATGCAGAATACCAAGCGCACGCACGAGTTCTTCGAGTGCGGCCTGCGTGTGCACACCGAGTTTCCAGCGGCCTAACTTTCCTCTGCTCACGCTCCATCGCGTCAACCCGTGGAGTCGAGCGGAAATCTTGTGGGAGGACATCATGGGTAATTCGCGCAAACCCCAACTGGTCAAATGCCCAGAACCATTCGAGCCACTTTTCGTAGCGGCGGAAGACGCGATGGCCAAGTTCTTTACCGGCTTGGAACGGCACCCGGAAAAGGGAGAAATCACTATCAGCGATGTGCGTTATCTTCTCGTCCGCGCCGCTTCGATGAGCATCCAATTCCGGAACGAACTTGCTTCGATTTACGGACTCCGCACCGCGAACCAGATCATCTACAACTTTGGTCGCGCCTGCGGCATTCAGGACGCCAAGATGTTCCACGAACGATTGGGGCTGACCGATCCGGCAATGAAACTCGCGGCGGGACCAGTCCACTTTGCCCACGTCGGCTGGGCGTTCGTGGATATTTTTCCCGAAAGCGCGCCCTCGCCCGACGAGAATTACTTTCTGATCTACGATCACCCCTTTTCGTTCGAAGCGGCTTCGTACCTCGAAGCCGGCATCAAATCCGAAGAGCCGGTCTGCTGGATGAACGCCGGTTACAGTTCGGGATGGTGTGAGATCAGTTTCGGCGTCGAACTGGCGGCTAAGGAGATTACCTGCCGCGCCAAAGGGGACCCGCAGTGCATCTTTGTCATGGCGCCCCCCAAGAAACTCTTGGGCTATACTAAAGAGTACCTCGCCAAGTACGGAAGCCAAGCCGGATGAAGTCCAAGCGCATTCTGATCGTCGAAGACGAAGCGACCGGGGCGTTCCTGATGAAAGAAGCCCTCGCCGAACTGGGTGACGACTTTGAAATCGGCGTCGTCGGTTCCGGCGAGGAGGCTCTGCGGGAAGCGGAGCAGAGACGCTGGGACCTCATCGTCACCGATCATCGGATGCCGGGGATGACCGGCTTGGAATTGATTCGGTCATTGCGCGCGCGCGCTCCCGACACCCTGACGATTCTGGTCACCGCGTACGGCTCGGAGGAAATCCAACAAGCGGCGGAGCAACTGCGCGTCTTTCGGTATATGACCAAGCCGTTCCCGCTCAACGCGCTCAAGCAAGTTGTCCAGGACGCGCTCGCGCTCAAACAGAACGGCGGCGCACCCCCTCCGGCCGATAGCGAGCCGCCGGCAGCGCTGAAGGTCACTCTGGGTGGCGAGGGAAACGTCGGCAAGACCACTTTGATTCGGCGACTGTGCACCGGCGAATTCGAAGCCGCGCGCGTGATGACGATCGGTGTGGATTTTCACCTGTACGACATCGAACGGGATAATCGAGTGACGCGGCTGATCGTCTGGGATGTCAGCGGGCAAGAACAATTCGCCTTCACGCGGCGCGCCTTCTATCGCGGCAGCAAAGCCGTCGGCTTGGTGTACGACGTAAGCCGCCGCGATACGTTCGACCGCTTGCCCGACTGGCGCGACGAGATTCGAGGGATTCTCCCCAGTGTGCCGCTCGTCGTCGTGGGCAATAAAATTGATCTGGAACGTCAGGTGAGCGCAGAGGAGGGCGCAGCGCTCGCCTCCAGGTGGGGCGTTCCCTTCTTCGAAACGAGTTGTCTCACTGGCACAGGCGTCTGCGAAGTCTTTGCCGCCCTCGCCGATGCCGCCGCCCGGTACGGACGTTCCAAGAATTCAAGCCCAACTTTCGCACCCAAATCAATTGATGGTAAATGACAAACTCCACCAGACTAGTCAAACGAAGCAAAAAGCCGGGCGCGGCAAAGGCACGACCGCGCGCCTCCGGTCCAGCCTCCGAATTGGTTCAGGCTTTGCGGCGGCTGCAAACCGCCGCGTCCAGAATCCGCGCCGCGGCAATCGTGGACACCGATGGCATGACCATCGCTTCTCTGCTTCCCCAGCGCGCGCAAGAACGCCGCGTGGGTGCGATAGCGGCGGCGCTGCTCTCTCTGGGTGAACAGACGATCGCCGAATTTGGGCATGGAGAGTTGGAGCGCGTTTTCATCGAAGGTGAAAATGGCTATACGGTCGTGACCCCCGCGGGTCCAACTGCCGTTTTGACTGTCGTGGCGCAAAAAGACGCAAAAGTGGGACTTGTCTTTATGCAGATGAGCCGCGCAGTCGAGGAGGTGCGAACGATACTCAGCCTCGCTTTCGCACCCTAGACTCAGCGATAGGGAAGAGCGTAGAACTGTGACTTGGGCTGGGCTTGTTGGCTTATTCAAGCGTGCAGGTGCGAAATCTAGGCTCAGCAAGCCGCCGGAGCAATGATGCAACGAGCGCATCGTCCAAAAAACCACCGAAATCAAGACGCGAACAGGAGGGACCCAATGCCAAAATTTCCGTCCGACGAATGGATCAAAGCGTTTGCCGATGAACTGAACCAAAGTCCAGAGTACGCCGAAGCCGCCAAGAATTGGGAAGGGGACGTCTGCTACGTCGTGCTGCCCGATGGCCCCCTCAAGGAGCCCGTCTATTTCTACACGGATCCGTGGCACGGTCACGTCCGCAACGCGTATATGTCCCGCGAGGCGCCAACGAAAAAAGCCACCTTTGTTATGTCCGCGCCCTTTAGCGTGTGGCGCAAACTCATCGAAGGAAAACTCAACCCAATTCCTGCGCTAGCAAGACAGCAAATCAAACTGGAAGGGAATCTGGTCAAAATGATGCGAACGACCAAAGCCGTACAGGCGACTTTTGAATGTGTGACCCGTGTCCCCACCGAATTTCTAGAATAGAATTTTCCACAAGGAGAAAAAACTCAAATGGCTGAAAAAGACCTGACCAACCGCTTGACCGAAACGCTGCGTTCGTTTCAAGCCTCCACCCCCGGCGTTCTCGGCGCTGCCGTCATCAGCAGTGACGGCTTTGCCATCGCCTCCGAACTGCCCACCAGCGTGGAAGAACGCCGCGTCGCCGCGATGGCAGCCGCGATGCTCGCGCTCGGTGAACAAACCACCAGCGAGTTCGAGCACGGACGCCTCGAACGCGTCTTCGTCGAAGGCACCGACGGCTACACCATCATCATGAGCGCGGGCCCCGAAGCCGTTCTAAGCACCGTCGCGCGCAAAGATGCCAAGATGGGACTCGTCTTCCTACAGATGGAGCGTACTGCCGAAGCCATTCGCAAGGCGATGGCATAAAATCCGCCCCGGTTACCGATGCAAGTCTCGTCCGAACAATCTACATTCGAACAGATTCTCGCGCGAATGAACGCGGCGGGTAACTTTACCTCCTCGGTCCTCGCGAGCGAGGATGGCTTGCCCATCGCCGTCGCGCCCTCCCCATCGCCACACGACGCGAACACCGTCGCCGCGATGGTGACGCTGGTCAAGGATTTCGTTCAGCAGACTCAGACGCGTCTCGGTCTCGCCGAAGTGGACGAAGTCTCCATCGTCGTCAGCGATCGCTCGCGTCTGGTCTGCCGATACTTTACACTCGACCGGCGACCCTTCGTGCTCGCGGTCATCGCGCCGCCACAACAAACCTATCGTCGCCTGACCTCCGCCGCCATCCGCGAGATCGAAGAGGCGTGGAAAAAGCATTGATACCTCGCGGCAAAATAAAAAAGGCGCGGCAGCCAGCCGCGCCTTTTGTTTTCGGAACGCACGCGCGCTAGGGGCGCGCCAGCGCTGCGCCGCGGCGCAGCGCTGCCTTGTTCGAGTCCAACTTGTCGCGATGCCGCGCGCTGATGTGCTCGTCCAGCACCCGATCGAGCGTTTCGAACTTGAGCATCCCCGTCGCCGCGACGAGCGCGCCCACCAACACGACGTTCGCCATCTGTGCTGCCCCCAATTCGGCCGCCAGTTCATTCGCCTGCGCCTTGACCACGCGAATATCCGACCGTTTGGACTCGCTCGAAACCAGCGAGGTGTTGACGATCAACACGCCTCCCGGTTTGACGAGCGGCTCAAAGCGGTCGAAAGAAGGGGGGTTCATAACGATTGCCGCCGTTGGATTCCGCACGAGCGGCGAGCCGATCTCTTCATCCGAAATGATCACGGTACAGTTCGCCGTGCCTCCACGCATTTCGGGACCGTACGATGGAATCCAGGTCACGTGCCGATCCTCTGCCAATGCCGCGTACGCCAGCAATTGTCCAGCGAACAGCGCGCCCTGCCCGCCAAAACCGGAAATAATGATTTCGTGATGCATGGTTTCCTCTGACCGATGCGCCCAACCGCCAAACTCCAATCCCCCCTTTGGCTCATTGGGCGATTGTTTTTACCGCCTCTGCCACTTTGTAATCCCCCAAGGGATAGTATGGAATCATCTTCTCCTTGACGAACGTGAGCGCGTCGCGCGGACTCATACCCCAGTTCGTCGGGCAGGAGGAGAGAATTTCGACGAGCGAAAAGCCGGCTTGGTTGAGTTGCGCCCTGAACGCGGTCTTGAGTGCCTTTTTGGTCCGATTGATGTTGCCGGGATCGTGCACCGAACGCCGCACAATGTACGACGCGCCGGAGAGTTGCGCCAGCAACTCGCACATGCGAATCGGATAGCCGGCGATTTCGACATCGCGCCCGGTCGGCGTCGTCGTCGTCTTCATGCCGGGCAGCGTCGTTGGCGCCATTTGCCCGCTGGTCATCCCGTACACGGCGTTGTTCACAAAGACCACCGTGATATTCTCGCCGCGCGCCGCCGCGTGAATGATTTCGGCTGTGCCAATCGCCGCGAGGTCTCCATCCCCTTGATACGTGAACACCACGCGGTCTGGCAGCGCGCGCTTGATGCCGGTCGCCATCGCCGGGGCGCGTCCGTGCGCGGCTTCGCAGAAATCGGTATCGAAATAGTTGTAGATAAAGACCGCGCAGCCCACCGGCGCGACGCCAATCGTTTTTTCGCGGATACCCAACTCGTCAATCGTTTCGGCAACGAGGCGGTGAATGATGCCGTGCGTACAACCCGGGCAATAGTGCGTCGTCTCCTCGGTGAGCGCATCGGGATAATCGAACACGACTTGCATCTCTTCGGTCAGCATATTTCCTCCAGTGGAACGAGCCCGCGCGGCTCCTACTGTACCATCTTTTCGATCGCCGGCAGCACGTCATCCGGCAGCGGCACCAACCCGCCCATCGTGCCGAAAAACGAGATCGGCACGCGGTCCAGCGCGCCCAGCCGGACATCTTCGATCATCTGCCCCGAATTCATTTCGACGACGAGGATGGCGCGCACGCGCTGGGAGATTGCCGCGACGCGCGCGTACGGAAACGGATACAAACTGATGGGGCGGAAGAGACCCACGCGGATGCCTTTGGCGCGCGCCCACTTGATCGCGGTCTGCGACACGCGCGCCGATGTGCCGAACGCGACGATGGCGTACTCCGCGTCCTCCATCAGATACTCGCTATAACGCACCTCATGCTTTTCGATTTCACGCTGCTTGCGTTGGAGGTGCTCGTTGTACTGGTGCAGCGCCTCGGGCTGCAAATAGATCGAGGTGATGACCCGTCGCGGGCGTCCCTGCGCGCCGGTCAATTCCCAGCCGCGATCGCGCCTTTCGACCCGACGGGGCGGCGGCAACTCGATCGGCTCCATCATTTGCCCGATGTTGCCATCCGCCGCGACGATGACGATCCAGCGGTACTTTTCGGCAAGGTCGAACGCGCCGTACGTCAAATCCACCGCCTCTTGCACCGACGCCGGCGCAAGGACGATGGGGTGATAATCGCCGTGCCCGCCCCCCTTGGTCAGTTGAAAATAATCGCCTTGCGAGGGAGCGATGTTGCCCAAGCCGGGTCCGCCGCGCATAATGTCCACTAACACGACCGGCACCTCCGACCCGGCGATGTACGACAAGCCCTCTTGCATCAACGAGACGCCGGGGCTAGAGGACGAGGACATGACGCGCGCGCCGGCGCACGCCGCGCCGTAGACCATATTGATTGCCGCGACTTCGCTTTCCGCCTGCACGAACGCGCGTCCTTGCGGCGGCATATGTTTCGCCAGATACTCCAACAGTTCGGTCTGCGGCGTGATGGGATAGCCAAAGTACGCTTCCAAGCCGGCGCGCAGCGCGGCTTCGGCGATGGCTTCGTTGCCTTTCCAGAATTCTTTCATAGTTGCTCCGTCGCGAATCGAATTTCTAAGCCTCGCTTTCGCACCCTAGCCCAAGCGATAGGGGGTCAGGCGGTATTGGCAGTTTGGCTACGCCATCTGGCTTATCAAGCGCGCGGGTGCGAAATCTAGGCTAAGCGCAGGTTATGCCGGCGCAACCTGTATCTTGGGACCTGACACCGGCTTGGTTTCCCGGTAAACGGTAATCGCCACATCCGGGCAAATCATCGCACAGAGGGCGCAGCCCGTGCATTTCCCGGCGGGATCCACTAGTGTCGCCGGGCGATAACCGCGCGCGCTAAAATAAGTCGCCATCTGAATGATGTGCTGCGGGCAAACCGACGTACACAATTCGCATCCTTTGCAGCGATTTTCGTCTATCTTGATCGTGCCTTTCGCCATAAGTCCTCCCGAGTATATCCGCCATTGCGAATGGTGTCGCGCCGTCTCCGCAATGCATCAATAGATGAATTCACGAATGTCGTAGTAACTCACCTTCGGCGCGGGCGGCTCGAACTCGAACCGCGCGCGCATCTCCGCCACCTGTCGCGCGATTTCGTCAATGGTCAACGGACGAATCCCGGCGGCGCGCGTCAGGGCGGCATAGTTCGAGCCGGGATAATCCACCAGTTCGGAAAAATAGATCAAGTCGCCCTCGTCGAGCGGCAGGGCGTTGACGAGAGCCGTCGTCTGGCGAACGTGCTGTTCGGCGTAGCGCGCGCCGCCTGCGCCGGCAAGGATGATGATGCCAACTGCCACTCCCCCTGCCTTGACGCGCTCGACGAGTTGCGCGACATCGTCCGGCGAATTGGGTTTGCCCAAGAAGTGCAGCAACTCGGCATCGCCGCTCTCCAAACCGATGTAGACGCGCCGCAAGCCACGCTCGGCGAGTGACGCGAACTCGCGCGCGGTCTTGCGCCGCGTGGTGAACGCGTCCACGAACGAGTAGATGCCCTCGAAATGAACCGGGTGCTCGGCTTGCCACGCCGCGCGTGCATCGCCGCCGAGTCCGCGCGGGAGAAGCGCAAATTCCGCGCCGATCGCGTCGAAAATCGGAATGAGTTGCTCTTGCGGAATGACGAGCGCGTTCGCGTCTGCCAGGAAAATCGTTTTGCGCGAGCCTAACGCCTTGCCCAAGAACGCGCGCACCGCCGCGATGTGCCGCTCGAATTCCATCGGCGTTTTGATGCGGAACGAGCGGTCACGATAGAATCCACAGAACGCGCACGCGTTGTACGAACATCCCTCCGTCGCCTGCAAGACGAGCGCGAGATACTGATCGGGCGGCAAGATGCTGATCGGTTTGTAGATGCGCTGGAACGTTTCGCGATCACGATCGAGCCGCGCCAGATCGCACCGCGCCGCCTCGTCCAGCGCGGCGCGCGCGACGGCGACCTCGTCTGCAGAGGCGGCGCCGAGAACGCGCGTCGCGGGCTCGCGCAGCGCGGCGTTGTACTCGGCGAGGCGCGCGTACGCGCGCGCGAGAAACTCCCGTCCCTCGTTCGCGTCCAATTCGCGCCGAACGCGATAAGAGAGTCCCGGTTGCGGCCCCCCTTGCTTTTCGATGATGCGATTGTCCAATCCCCGGCGATAGTTTCGCCCGCCTAGCCACGCGCTGGTCAACCGCCCCTCGCGGTCCAAGTTCAGCGTCAGTGCCTCGTCCACCATGACGGTGGTGGTTTGAGGGCGCGCGTTTACCAGCAGACGATGCCCATCGGCAAGCGCAAACTCTACAATCGGCATAGAGGTCTCGCAACGGTACGAGCGCTTCGATTATAACGCCGCGAGGTACGTATCGAGTCCCAGACAGGTCAAAAAGCGGTCAGAGTCACCCGGTCATTGCGTCAATCGAATCTCGACCATCACTCGGCTCGATGCCGCGCGCTGCACCGATTCGGGCGTATTTCCTCTGAAGGACGAACGACCAGATGACGAAAAGATCGGATGCAACCCCAACTGATTTTAGTCACGCCATTTCATTTGGCGCGCGTGCCGACTTGTTGACCGTCTTCTTGGCGGACTTGTTTGCCGGTTTTTTCTTTGCGACCTTTTTCTTGGGTTTTTGGGCGGTTGGGCGTGGGGCTGCCTTTCTTGCGCTGGGCGCGGCAGCGACCTTCATAATCGGCACAAAGATTTCCGCGCGGAGTTCTTCGCCGGGCTTGCTGAGGTACACTTCGATGGGCGCGCCGGCATCGCGGTACCCTTGTGCGCGCAGCCAATCGTACACTTCGTTGTAGGCGCGCGTGACGTTCGCGTCTCCCTGGTACACGATGGTTGCCGCTTCAAAGCCGGGAATCTCGTCTACTCGCACCTCGCCTGAACCTTGCACATCGGGCGCGACCGGCACGCACAACTCGCTGCGAAGTTTCTCCGCCGGTACTTTGGCGGGGTCATCGTAGTAGATTCCAAACGATGCTCCCTGCGGCTGAAGATTGTTCGCGCCGAGCCAAGCGAACAACTTTTGAAACCCGCGTCGAACCGCTTCGTCGAACGGCCCTACCTCCATCACGCGCGCGGCGCGCGTGGCGGGGAATTGTTTGATCTCTGGCATTTGCTCCTCCTTGGATTGAATTTGGCTTTTACGTCTCGCGTTTCCGATTCTGCATCACTGGAAACGCCCCACTGGAATCAGATACAAGGGCGCGTACTCTGCGGGCAGTGCGAGCACGCGCGCCACCTCGTCGTCGTAGAACGCGCCAATCGGCACCGCGCCCAGCCCGAGCGCGACTGCCTGCAAGAGCACATTCTGCGCGGCGTGACCGGCTTCGAGGTGAACGTAGCGCGGCGCGCGTTCCTCGCCGTACTTGCGCGCCGTGCGCGCGTACACCGCCGCAATCACGATCGTTGCCGGCGCGCGTCGCACCGCGTCTTGCGAGAGCGCCGCGGCGTGCAGCGCGGGGCGCGCATCGCCGCGCGCGTGGACGATCAAACGATGTCGCGCTGGGTCGTAACGATACACCCCCTCGCGCATCACCACGTACACTTCGAGCGGGTAGAGCGCGCCCGCCGAAGGCGCGGTGCGCAAGCCCGCCTCGTGCGTGAGCCCCTGCGCCGCCCACAGCAACTGCCCCAGTTCCGCCAGCGTCAATGGCGTATCCGCGAACTCGCGCACCGATCGCCGCCGCGCCAACGTCTCTTCCAGCGACAACGGTCCTTGCGAACGCGGCGTGGGTAGTGGCACACTCACCTCGTCCCCTCCCTGGCTTGGCGTCGGCGGCACCGTCGCGTCCGAGCGCGCGATCGGGACTGGCGCGCACGCGCTCCACGCGAAAAGAAACACGAGGGGTACCATCACCGATACGGCGGCTGGCACGAATGTCTCACCTCTACTCCAGCACCAACCGAGCAACCGCGTGCTTGTCCACGTTCGCGCGCGACCACAGGAGCGAGTGATATTCGCCGCGCTGCCATGGCTCGATCATATCGTCGTAATGCTTGCTCGCCGGATGCCCCGATTGCCCCGGCACGTGCACCGCGCGCGAGTTATCCCAATCGGCAAGGTCAATGATCTGTCGCCACGAAGGCGCAAAGTGAACCTGCTCGATGGGAAACGCCGGGACGTACGCGCCTTGCCACACCGTACTCGGGTCGCCGCCCAGCGGACGCGCGGCGCGATTGAAAATTTTGTCGAGCGGTTTCTGCGCGCCGAGCGTGTGGTTGAACCCAAGGCGATGCAGGTTGCCCCACGCCCAGCGCGACATATCGTCGCCATAGTGTTTCCGCAGCGCGGCGATGGCATCGTCCAAGGCGAGTGCGAGAACCTCCGCGCGCGTGCGCGGCGCGCCGGTCGCCGCATCGGCGTACCATTCCGAGTGTTCCTGCTCCAGCAGGCGATTCAGCGTGACGAGCGAACGGTCGTAATATAGCGTGAGGGGCGCGAGCAGCGGATGCAGCCCCACGCCGATAAAACGATCCGCTAGCGCGTCGCCGAGTTTATCGGCAAAGATGCGGCGAAGCGCAAAGTACTCCATCGTCTTGTACAGACCGCCGGCGACCGAATCGGGAGTGAGATGACAGTCCCACGCCTTGAGCGCGTCGAGCGCGCGCGCCGTGGACTCGTCGCGCGGCGTGAGTTCGTGCAGGTGCGCGAGGAAATCCTTCGCCGGCGCGCAGTAGAAATCCGTGTGCATCCGCGCGAAATCGTCCGGCGTCAGTTTCTCTTTCTCGACGAGGAGCGCGGTGATGCGCGCGGCGCGATAGCCGTTGGCGTAATCGTGCGCGAGAAAGTAGCGATAATCGTCGCCGACGACGCGATTGTTCGCGCTTGCGACGAAATGCTGCGGCGGGTTGAACGCGTGCGGCAACTCTTCGTGCGGAATCCAGCCCGTCCACTCGTACTCGCCCGTCCACCCCGGCGATGGCAGCAGTCCGAATCCGCGCGCGCGAATCGGAATCAAACCGGGTTGATAGTAGCCGATGTTGCCGGCGCGATCCGCGTACACCATATTTTGCGATGGGAGTGTCCAATCGCGCAGCGCCTCGGTGAACTCGTTCCAGTTGTGCGCGCGGTCGAGGCGATAGATCGCGCGATAGACGCGGCTCGGCTCGTACCCCGTCCAGCGCAGCGCGAGGGGCGGAGTGTTCGCGGCGAGTGGCAATACCGAGTTGAGAATCGGACCGTGCCGCGTGATGACGACCTCTTCGATGTGCGGCT
The DNA here is from genome assembly GCA_020722265.1 of Anaerolinea sp. Classification (GTDB taxonomy): domain Bacteria; phylum Chloroflexota; class Anaerolineae; order UBA4142; family UBA4142; genus DYLA01. The sequence goes on along the minus strand of DYLA01000059.1, from coordinate 1,291 downwards.
CGGCGCGTCCTTTCACGCGAATCTCTTCGCGCACGATGGTCGCGCGTTCCCACGCGCCGCGAAACTCGAATGTGCGCGGATCGGCGGGATTCGGTTTTTCGACGTAGAGGTCTTGCACGTCGGGAAACGCGTTGGTGAATCCCCACGCGATTTCGCGATTGTGTCCGATCACGATGCCGGCGCCGCCGGGGAACGAGACGCCGGTCGCTTCGAAATCGGGCGCAACGAGGTGGTTTTCATACCAAATGCCCGGCACCAGAATCGGCAAATGCGGATCGTTCGCGAGGAGCGGTTTGCCGGTCAGCGTCTTGGAGCCGTCCACGACCCAGTTGTTGCTGCCGCCGCGCAAGCCGATGGCGGGCAGAGTTTGCGCGGCGCGAAATTGTTCGAGCACCGTGTCGGCGAACGCCCAACTCCCCGAGGGGAGAATCGTCGGATTGTCGCGCGGGTACTCGGATTCGAGTTGCGCGGCGCGCTCGACGCCAAGTTTGCCGATGAACGCCGCGCGCGCGAGTTCCATATCCCAGTTTGCCGAAAGTCCCCAGCCCATATACTTGGCCCAGACGACTGAATCGCGCACGCGCCACGCCGCGGGCTTGAGGCCGAGGAGAAGAAACTCTGGCGGGAGACGCTTGGTGCGCGTCGCGTCGGCGATGAACGCGTTCACGCCGCGCGCGTACGCCTCGAGCACGCGGCGCGTATCGTCGTCCAGCATCTGTTCATCCTGCTCGGCGGTGCGCGCAAAGCCGAGCGTGCGGATGAGCCGGTCGGTCTCGAACGCAATTTCGCCAAAGAGTTCGGAGAGTCGTCCGGCGCAGAGCCGGCGGTTCATCTCCATTTGCCAGAGCCGGTCTTGGGCGTGGACGAACCCTTGTGCGAAGAAGAGATCGTCTTGATTCTGGGCGTAGATGTGCGGCACGCCCCATTCGTCGCGTAGGATTTCGACCGGGGCGCGCAAGCCGGGCACGCGCAGGGTGCCGCGCGTTTGCGGCAGCGAGCGGCGAAACAGGTAAACTGCCGCGAGCGCGACCAACGCGAGGATTGCCAAAAGTGCGAGCAGAATCCAGAGTAGCATCGTTATCTCCTCCGAAGAATGTGACCGGTGAAGGTGGCAGGTGACAAGGAACTGTCCCCTCATTGGGTCACTGTGGCGTATTCAGAATAACTCAAGTTTGTTCGCGCGTCAAGCGCGGCTGGTCGGGTGTCACGGCATGTGCAAAGTCGCATCGCTGTCACTCCGAGCGAAGCGAGGAATCTCGGTAACGCTACATTCAATCGTGGAGACGTCAAA
>DYLA01000058.1 GCA_020722265.1 Anaerolinea sp. | reverse complement strand
TCCCCAGGGAGCGGGCTGCGACATCGGCGCCTACGAGTTCGCACTGTACAATTACATCTATATCTACCTGCCGTTGGTGTTGCGCAACGATCAACCCTAGTGCAAGCGAGAACTTTTCCAGTCAAGAGAGGCCGAAAAAAGATGCTCGGCGAGCGCTCAGCCGCGCTCGCCCCACCGCCCACGCGCGGTCAAGCACTATCGAAAGGAGGAATGATGCGAAAAGATTACCACCTAGTACTGCTCGCCCTTGCCGTGCTCGCTCTGACGCTCGGCATCTTGGGGCTGTCGGCTACCGTCGCGGCAGATGCCTCGGCGATTCACGTCGTCAGTTGGGGCGACACGCTCTTTTCGATTGCCAATCGCTATGGCACGACTGTGCACGCGATTATGCAAGCGAACAACCTGCGGAATCCCGATTACATCTTCGTGGGGCAACGCCTCGTCATTCCCGGTTCGACCCAGCCGATGCCGGTGACGACCTACGCCGTGCAATCGGGCGATACTTTGTTTTCGATTGCCACGCGACACGGCACGACGGTCGCCGCGCTGATGCAGGCGAACAACCTGCAGAACTATTGGATCTACGTCGGTCAAGTGCTCAAGATTCCGGGGTATGGCGCGCCGATCGCCTCTGCGCCCGCGCCGATTCCGTCCACCGTATCGCGCGGGTTGTACTACATCGTGCACCCGGGCGATTACCTGACGCAAATCGCCACGCGTTACAAAACGACGCCCTACGCGATTCAGATCGCGAACAAGTTGCCCAACGCCTCCTTCATCTGGTCTGGTCAACGGTTGTACATTCCGGGCGGCGAAGCCCCGACGATGCCACCCGCGTACGCACCGCTGCCCTCCATCTATGTGCCGCCGGTGGTCAATCCGCCGCTCGTCATCAGCCCACAACTCGCGCAGGTTCAGCCGCCGGCAGCGCCGCCGGTGATGCCGCCGCCGGTTCCAGTCTATCCAACGCCGATCCAGCCGACGCCGGTGCCTCCACCGAGCGCGGGGTGGGAAGCCGTGTTGATCACGAACACTGTGGGCACAGGTCCGTGTTCGCTCGCGGCGATTGTCGTCGGCAAGACCGATTGGCCCGTCGTCGTGGCGACGACGGATGGCAGTTGGATCAGCGATCCGAAATTTACCGGCACCAAGCCGGAACGCGGACCCTACGTCGTCGAGTTCGCGCACGCGTGCACGGGCGTCTGGCGCGTGATTCCGCTAGGGCTGAACATCTATGCCGATGTGGAGTTGAGCGGCGGACACGCCGAAGTCGAATTTCACCCGCGCTCGTCTTTCTAGCGCACCGCGCGCTCTCAGCAGAAACTGTACGCCCCGGCGATCGGGTGTAGTTCACATTGAGGGCGGGGTTGTCGGGCGGAGGAGCGCGAAGCGTTTGCGAAGCCTCTCGCCTATCTGAATGGAGAGATGCTTCGCTTTGTCCCCAAACTGAAATGCGCCCCGGCCATCAGCGGGGCGCACAGTTCAAGGCGCGTTCACGCGAGCGAGCGCAAGAACTCGCGCACGGCGAAGTTGAACGCGTCGGGCTGTTCGACGTTGGAGAGGTGCGCGGCGCGCGGGATCGTCACCAGGCGCGCGCCCCGAATCGCGTCGCGCAGCGCTTCCGCCTCTGCCAGCGGAATCAGCGTATCGTCCGCGCCGGCAATGATGAGCGTGGGCACGGCGATTTCGGCGAGCCACGGGGTCGCGTCGGGGCGATCGCGCATCGCCGCGAGCGCGGCGACGATGCCGGCGACCGATTGGCGTGCCATCATCGCTTTCACTTCGTCAGCGACTTGGGCACGCAGCGCGGCGGTCTTGGGGATCAGCAGCTTGGGCAGCATCTTGTCGGCGAGGGCGGCTGCACCTTGGGTGCGCGCCAGCGCGATGTTATCATCCCGCCCCTTTTTCCCCTCCGGCGAGTCCGCGCCCGCGCGCGTATTCGCGAGGATGAGCGCGCGCACGCGCGATCGGTAGCGGCGATAGAACGCGAACGCGATATAGCCTCCCATCGAAAGCCCGCCCACCACCGCGCGCTCGATGCCAAGTGCATCGAGGAGCGCGCCGAGGTCGCTGGCGTAATCATCCAGCGTCACCGCGCCTTCGCTGGGCAAAAGCGATTCGCCCAAGCCGCGCAAGTCGGGCGCGATGAGGCGCGCGATGTCAGCGAGCCGGCGCGTCTGTTCCCGCCACAACGTCCGATCGAGCGGAAAACCGTGAATGAGCAGCACAGGCGGCAGCGCGCCGCCGGTATCATCGTATGCGATTTCCAAACCGCGAAGATTGGCAATCACGTTACCTCCAGCCTCGCTTTTGCACCCCGCCAGCGATAGTAGGGCGGTTCGGCTACTGCATTAGACTACCAAGGAATTTGACTTCTGGTCACGTCGGCAATATACTTAGCCTAGATTTCGCACCTGCACGCTTGAATAAGCCAACAAGCCCAGCCCAAGCAGAGACGCCCCGCCGGGGCGTCTCAACGGCTCATTCCTATTGCTTGGGCGAGGGTGCGAAAGCGAGGCTTAGTCAAGACACTTGACGGAGGAGAATCTATGAAAGGGAACGACAAGATCATCGAGCGATTAAACGCGCTGCTTGCCGACGAATTGACAGCGATCAATCAGTACATGGTTCATTCCGAGATGTGCGCGAACTGGGGCTATACGCGTCTTCATGAAGCCATCGAAAAGCGCGCCATCACGGAAATGAAGCACGCCGAGAAATTGATTGGTCGAATCATCTTTCTCGAAGGGCGTCCCATCGTCAGCGCGCTCAACAAGATCAACATCGGCGCCGACGTCGCCGCGCAACTCGCGAACGATCGCGCCGTCGAAGAGGGCGCGGTCAAAGCGTACAACGATGGCGTCGCCCTCGTGGCCCAACTCGGCGACAACGGCAGCCACGAACTCCTTGAGTCCATTCTCAAGGACGAGGAGGACCATCTCGATTGGGTGGAGGCGCAACTCGATCAGATCGGGCAGATGGGTATCCAGAACTATTTGTCCGAACAAGTAGGCTGAGTCGCGCGCGTGCGGCAAGATCGTAGGCCAGTGGGGGTGGACACAATTGCCACCCTCACTCCATTTACGCGGGCTACCGCGCCAGTCCCCACGCTCGAGTTCGAGCGCGCCTTCTGGACGCGCCACTGGGCGCGCGTCGCCGGCGTGGACGAAGCCGGGCGCGGCGCGTGGGCAGGTCCTGTCGTCGCCGGCGCGGTGATTTTGCCGCGCGTGCGCGCGACGCGCGCGTGGTGGACTGTGCCCGCGCTGCGCGCTCTCCGCGACGCGCGCGATTCCAAACTCCTCTCCCCCGCGCAGCGTGAATCCCTCATTGAGCCGATCCGCGCCGGCGCGCTCGCGTGCGCGACCGGACTTGCGACGCGCGAGGAAATTGATGCGCTCGGCATCCTCGCCGCGACGCGGCTGGCAATGCAGCGCGCGCTCGAGGCGCTCCCCCTTGCGCCGGAGGCGCTGCTCCTCGACGCCCTCACCCTCCCGGCAACGCGCCTACCCCAGCGCGCCATCGTTCACGGCGATCAGTTGTCCCTCTCGATTGCGTGCGCGTCCATCCTCGCCAAAGTGACGCGCGACCATCTGATGATCGAATTGGACGCGCAACTTCCCGGTTATGGCTTGGCGCAACACAAGGGGTACGGCACCGCCGCGCATCGAGCCGCGTTGGAGGTCTTGGGCGTTTCGCGCGAGCATCGCGTTTCGTTCGCACCGGTGCGGGAGAGAATGCGACCAGGGCGATGAAAAAAGAGAGGAGGGGAAATTCCTGTCGCGTCCCGTTCCCTCAAATCGCGTTCGGATCGCGCAAAAAGCGCAACAGCGTCAGAATCATAATCTTGAAATCGAACCAAAGCGACCAGTGCTCGATGTAGTAGAGATCGTATTTGGTGCGCTCCCAGATGGATGTATCGCCGCGCAAGCCATTCACCTGCGCCCAACCGGTAATTCCGGCTTTTTCCTGATGTCGCTCCATATAACGTGGCACCATTTGCCGGAACTGCTCCACAAAGACCGGTCGCTCCGGGCGTGGTCCCACCAGACTCATATGCCCCAGAAAGACGTTGATAAAATTCGGCAGTTCGTCGAGCGAGTAACGGCGTAACCACGCGCCGATGCGCGTCCGCCGCGGGTCGTCGCGCGTCGCCCAGACGGGACCAGTTTCCTCCTCGGCGTTCACGCGCATCGAACGGAACTTGAAGCAGGGAAACGGCTTGGCGTCCAAGCCCATTCGCTCCTGCCAGTAGAGCGCCGGTCCCGGTGAATCGAGTTTGACAAGGAGCGCGAGGAACAAGAGCAGCGGCGAGATGAAGATGAGGACGAGCGCGCTGCCGACCACATCCACGATTCGCTTGGCGGTCAACCGCCAGCCGCGCAGCGCGACATCGCGCATCGTCAAAAGGGGCAAGCCATTCAGGTCGCCGATGTTCACTTCGGCGGCCATAATTTGAAAGACATCGGGAAAGACCTTGATGCTGACGCGACCATCCTCGCAGCGCGCGATCACGGAGAGCAAGTCCTGATGCGAGGCTTCCGGCAGCGCGATGATGACTTCGTTGATCCGCTGCTCGTGCACGATGTCGCCGAGTTGCGCTGTCTTGCCCAGCACCGGCAGACCAAAAACTGTTTGTCCCGCGCGCGTATCATCGAGGAAGCCGACCGGGCGGTAGCCGAGTTGCGGCGAGACGCGAATCTTTTCGAGAATCATAGTACCGGCTTCGCCCGCGCCCACGATGAGAACGCGCGACTCGCCCCAGCCGCGCTGGTATAGCGCCGACCGCAACGTGCTGTGCACCACGCGCCCCAGTCCGACCAGGAGGAGCGCGAGCCCCCAGAAATAGACGATCATCACGCGCGGGTAATCAATCTCGGTGCGATAGACGAACGTGGTGAGCGCCATCCCGACGATGACGCTGATCGAAACGGCGGAGGCGACCGAGTACAACTCGTCGAGCCGCGAGGTACCGCGCCGCAGGTGATACAGTTTGTAGAAGAAAAAGACGACGATGAGCGCGATGACGCTCAACCCCATCATCCCCAGATAGTACGTGAACGGCGGGATGACTACGGTCGGTGTTGTCTCGCGCGGGCGCAGCAGGTAGGCGAGGAGGAACGCGAGGCACGTCATCGCCACATCCACGCCGAGCATCGTCGCGGTGAAGACGAATGGCGCGTGACGTTTCATACGCGCAGCTCCGCCGCGTTCGGCGCGGGTGGCAGTGGCTGCCCCATCTCACGCGCGAGTTTCAGCCCCCCCTTGAGCGCGAGGCCACAGGCAATTAGCACGCGCAGCAGGCGCGGCGTCGTCGCCGCATAGTGCTTGCGATAGAAGATGTATCCGGCGCGCCAGAACTCGTACTGGGCGCGCGCCGATTGCCGGCTCGCCTCACGCTTGTAATGCAGCACTTGGACCGCTGGATTGTAGTACACCTTCCAACCGCACTTTTTGATTCGCAAGGCTAAATCGAGGTCTTCGCCGTACATAAAGTACGATTCATCGAGCAAGCCGGCTTGCTGCAGCGCCTCGACGCGCATCAGCATAAACGCGCCGACGACCGAATCCACTTCCGTCACCACGTTCTCGTCGAGAAACGTAAGGTTGTATCGTCCAAAGCGCTTGCTCTTGGGAAACAACCGGGTGAGTCCGAGCACGTGGTAAATCGAAAGTTCCGGCGAGGGGAAACTGCGCCGGCACGCAAGGTCGAGCGAACCGTCCGCCCTCACGAGTTTGGGCCCCGCGATGCCAGCGTCCGGATGTGTCGCGAAGAACGCGAGCATCCGCGCGAGCGCATCGGGCGGCAGAACGGTGTCGGGGTTGAGCAGCAGGACGAAAGGAGGCGTCGGGTCGAGCGCAAGAAGCGCGCGCAGCGCAAGATTGTTCGCGTACGCGTAACCGCCGTTGACCGCGCTGGCGATCAATCGCACGCGCGGAAATTCGGCGCGTACCATCGCTACACTCTCATCGGTGGAGCCATTGTCAACGACATACGTGATGAACGACACGCCGCGATTCGCTTCGAGAGACTGGAGACAGTCCCGCAAGCGGTCGCGGGTGTTGTAGTTGACAATCACAATGCCGAGATCCATACCGCCGCGATTCTAGCACAACTCGGCGTAATTGCCAAAAGACGCGTTATACAGTAAACTGTGCCCAATGGAATTGCCTTCGATCAAGTGGCTCGACGGCGCGCGGGCGATTTTTATCTTCGCACTCGCTCTCTCGGCGTGCGCCGCGCCCGCGCCGGTCACGCCAACGAAGAGCACGCCCGGCATGTCGGCCGCGCTTCCGTCATCTACGCCGGTGCCAATTCCGATGCCACTTTTCACACCGACGCCAGCAAATTCGCCGACGCCGCTCAGTCCACTCGCCGCCGCGTTCGCCAAGACCCAAGCGGCGCAGAAATACCGCGTCACGATGTTGCTCGACGTCCAGTCACCGGGCGCGCCAGCGTTCGCGCTCGATTTAAAAGGGGAGGTGAATGGCGCGGACGCGCGCACGGCGTACCAACTCGGCGGTGAGTCAATCGAACTGATTGCCGCGCGCGGGCAATTTTTCGTCAAGGGCGCGCGCGGGCTGGGTATGCCGACGATGACTACGTGGTACTCGCTCACACCTGATCTCGCGGACGCCGCGCAGCCGCCGTTCGCACCGATGGATTTGCTGAACGATTTCGTCGCGCAGACCGCGCACCTCGCGTTTCAGATGACAGGGCGCGAGCCGCTCGACGGGCAACCGTGCGCGGTGTGGCGCGCGACGCCGCGAGCGCCTGCCGAGACCGGCATCGGTGACGTGGTCGGCGCGGGGCACACGGACTCGGCGTTCGGCGCGCTCGACCGCGCGGAAATCAAGGTGTGGGTGTGCGCTGACGGCGCAGCGCATCAGGTCAGCGCGGAGATCGCGGCGCACAACGCGAACACGCCGGCGGACAAAAGCACAGCGAAATGGACACTTCACGTTTGGGCTCTGGACGAGGCGGGGATCAAGATTGACGCGCCAGCGAATGCTGTACCGTTCCGTCTCGTTGAGCCGACACGGTGAGTCGGGGCGTGTCAAAGAAGGGAAATAGAATCAAACCAGGAGGAAAAATGAATAACAAAACTCTGGCAATCCTTGGCGGGTGCGCGGCGTTGTTGGTCGTGTGCTGCCTTGCTTCTGTCGTACTCGTCGTCGTGTTCGACGTGCCCACGCAAATCAGCCGGGCGCTTGGCAGCACAGTGGAACAACTGGGGGAGACAACGCCGCCGATTCCAGCCGTCGGCACACGCATCGCTCCGCTTCCCGGTGCCACCGCCGCGCCGACCAAGCCATCGAGCGGACAACCCAGCACCGGCGATCCGTTCGCCGATGCGTTCGCCAAAGCCCAGAGCGCGAGCAAGTATCGCGTCGAGTTCGTGATGGCTTTTGGCGGTATGGACCAAGGGAAGTTCAAGGAGACGCCGTTCATTGATCTGAAGGGTGAAGTGGATGGGGACAACTCGCACTTTGTCTCGCAAGGAGGACTGCTGGCAATGCTGGGAGGCAAAGAGGGTGCGCCCATCGAGTTCATCGAAGCGAATGGCAAGTCGTATATGAAGGGTGTTGCGATGTTCGGAATGACTGATCCCAAGGTATGGTACATCACCGATGACTCGACCGCGTCGAGTTTCAAGGATTTTGCCAAGCCGGACCAATACGACGATTATTTTGGCGGCGCCAAGCCCAGCGACTTTAAAAAAGTGCGAACGGAATCGCTCGATGGACAATCGTGCGATGTCTATCTGTACGATTTCAAGACCGCTCAGAACGCCGCGCTCGAGGGCTTGACCGGTATGTCGCAATACCAAAACGCGTTCGGCGCGATTGACAAAGCCGAAATGAGCATCTGGCTTTGCAGGGATGGGTTCGTACATCGCTTCATCCTCGATTACGCCGGCCACAACCCCAAGAATGCGGCGGAGAAGGGTTCGCTCAAGATGAACGGGCACTTTTGGGATTTCAACAATCCCGCGATCAAGGTGGAAGCGCCCAAAGACGCTAAACCGATGCCGAAATGAACCATCAAGACCTTCCAGGTTTTGGACTCTGGAAGGTCTTTTTGATTGCGCGCTCGGTTGATGTGTCTACGCGCTTCAAGCGTCCGCACGACGGGTTGGGACGATGCTTGGTCAGCGCCGGGTCCACGCTTGGCTGCGCCGCTCGATGCCGCGAGTCAGAAGATAGAATACGACGCGCGCGCCCAGTCCAATCGAGATGATCAGCGAGGACATAGCCATTGCCTGCGCGCTCTCGCCCGAGTCGTCCAGAAGCATTACCGCGAGCGCGGCGAGTTCCTTGCCCGGCACGAACAGAAACACGGCGGCGGAAATAGTCACCATCGCATTCAAAAAGAAATACATCGCGATCGAGATGATCGCCGGCAGAGCCATCGGCACGGTGACACGCCAAAAGGTGCGGTAGAACGGCGCGTCGAGTGATGCGCCAATCGCCTCGAATTCGGGGTCTATCTGCTTCAACGCCGTCGTCGCGGTCAGATACGGGACTGTGTAGTAGTGGACGATGGTCGAAAGAACCAGAATCCCCATCGTCCCGTACAGGAAATTGATTGGACTGCGCGGATCGTTGAAACTGAAGATGTAAGCCAATCCTAACACCGTTCCTGGTATCGCCAGAGGCATAATGGACAAGAGGTAGACGACGGAACGCCCTTGCGCCCACACTTTGGTCTTCTCGACTAGATACGCGCTGCAGAACACGAGGATGGTGCCTATGAGAGCAGTAATGGTTGCCATCTGCAGACTGTTCCACAACACTTTGTAGCCGCCCATAGAATAGAAATCAAAGTGCTTGAGCGTGAAGGAAAAGTCATAGGGCCAGTTCTTGGCGAACGCGCCCACCAGCACCACTCCGTAGACGCTAAGGATAAACCCGACGATGAGCAGGCAGTAGGCGAAGAAAACGGCTTGGGTCACGCGCCCGTGTCGCTTGGGACCGAGCGGCGTGCTGGACGCAGTCACTTGAGCGACTTGACGCCGCTGAACGATACGGTCAATGATGAACGCCAGGACCGCCGGGATCAACAACAAGACACTGATGGTTGCTCCCATCCCAAAGTCTTGCTGCCCGATGACTTTGTTGTAAATGTCCGTTGCCAGCACATCATAGTCTCCGCCCACCACTTTGGGCGCGCCAAAATCGGTGATCGCCAGAGTGAACGCGACGAACGCGGCGCTGATCAAACCATAGCGGATGCTAGGCAGGGTGACGGTGAAAAAGATGCGTCGGCTGGACGCGCCCAACGCCTGCGCCGCCTCATACAAACGGGCATCCGCTAGAGAGAACGCGGTGATCAGGACAATCAACACGTGGGGAAAGGCGTAGAACACCTCGGACATGATGATGCCGGTCGAGCCATACAATCGGATGTTGATGCCTGTAAGACGCGTGAAGATCCCGTTGTTCCCAAAGATGTAAATGAACGCCAATGCCTGCATCAGCGACGGAGCGAAGATCGGCAGCATGGCCAGTGTCCGCAGGATGCCTCGTCCGGGCATCGTCGTGCGCACGAGGGCATAGGCGTAGACGAGTGCCAGCCCGACCGTCACGACCATGCTGACAATCGAAACGTAAAGACTGTTGCCGAGCGCGCGCGAAATTGCCGGCGTAGCAAAGTAGGCGACATAGTTTGCCAGTCCCACGAACTCGCCGGTCTTGCTCTGTAAACTGCGGAGCAACACTTGAAGGAGCGGGAGCACCAAGAACGCGCCTAGCCACACGGCGAACAGTGTGATCAAGAGGCGAATCAAGAGACCCTCTACCCCAAGACGCTGATGGACGCGTTGGCGGGATAGGCGGCTGTCCACGACAGATGGAGCAGCTAGGACACTGGTAGCGGAACCATTCATTGGGATACTCTCGCAAACTCAGGATAGACGCGCAGTAGATCGGGCGGGAGAGAGACTGGCAGGGTCATACCGGGGCAGATGCTTTGATCGCGTATCTCGTTGGTAGACACTTCGGCGATCAGGCGGGCGGTTTCCACGCCATCGAGCGTCAGCGTCACGCGATAGAACGAGCCCAAGAACTCGGTCTCTCGAACGCGACCACGAACGAGGTTAGGCGCCGATGGATCAATATGGCTGACGCGCACATCTTCCGGTCGAATGGCTAGGGTGACGGGCGTGTCCGGCGCAAGCCGATGCAAATCGGCGCACCGCAGTTCGAGCCGGTCGCAATACACCCGATCAGGGCGGTCGCCGGCGCGGCCGGGCAGAAAATTCATCAGACCGACGAAATCTGCAACAAACGTGGTCGCTGGCGAGCGATAAATTTCCTCCGGGGTGCCTACCTGCTCGATCCGGCCACGATTCAGCACCACGATACGGTCAGCCAGCACCAGTGCTTCCTCCTGATCGTGGGTTACAAAAATGGTGGTGACGCCAACGTGTCGTTGGAGGCGTTTGATCTCCAACCGCAGCGCGACGCGCACGCGCGCATCCAGAGCCGAGAGCGGCTCGTCCAGCAGCAACAAGCCCGGCGAAACTGCCAGCGCGCGCGCCAGCGCAATGCGCTGCTGCTCGCCGCCCGAAAGTTGTGAAGGGAACTTGGGTCCAGAATTGGGCAAGCCAACCAGAGTCAACAATTCGGCGACGCGGGCGCGGATTTTTTCTTTGGGCACGCGGCGATTCTCCAATCCATAGGCAATATTTTCGGCAGCGGTAAGATTGGGGAACAGCGCGTAGGACTGGAACACGATGCCGAAATCACGCTGACGCGGCGGCAGGCGCGAAATGTCCTTGCCCGATTGATAAATCTCGCCGACATTCTGCTCCTCCAGCCCCGCGATGATCCGCAGGAGGGTCGTTTTGCCGCAGCCACTCGGACCCAGGATGCAGACAAGTTCTCCTTCGTTGACGGTGAGCGAGACATCATTCAGCGCGACAAAAGTCCCGAACGTTTTGGTGATGTGAACGATACGCAGGTAGGATTCTTTTGAGGACATGTGGATTGCATCCTTCGATGGGGAGACACACCGCTCACCCTCCCGCAGATTCGAATGTAGGTGAGCCTAGGGCGACTTGCCCAAAGGGTCGCCGGCGCTAACCTGCGGGAGGGTGGCTTAACGGGCTAACTCACTTCTCTGCCTTGGCAGAGTATCTCGTGGTCCATTCTTTCAAGACCGCGTCTCGATTGTCCGACGACCATTGATGGTCCATCTTGAACAACTTGGCGGCGATGTCGGTGGGATAGCCCTCGGGTGGTGGGAAACCGCCTTTCGCCATGATGGCAAAGTACTTGGCGTACGCCTTCATCGCGCTGTCGCCAATCGCCCAGTCCAGGAATTTCTTGGCGGCGTCTACTTTCTTGGTGCCTTTGACCAAGGCATTGGCTTCTACTTCGAACCCGGCTCCCTCGGTGGGCCAGATCAACTCTAGCGGCGCGCCACCCTTTTTGAGTCCGAGTCCCACAAAGCCGAACGAGATGCCAACGGCGAATTCGCCAGTCCCAGCCAATTTACACGGCTTGGAACCGGACTTTGTGTACTGCGCCATATTCTTGTCCAGTTCGTCGAGAAAAGCCCAGCCTTTGTCTTTGCCCAAGCCCTGCAAGACGCTCGACACGAACATATAGCCGGTGCCAGACGAAGCGGGGTTGGGCATCACGATTTGCCCTTTGTAAACCGGCTTGGTCAGGTCAGCCCAAGAAGTCGGTTTGGGCAAGTTCTGCTTCTTCGCCACATCGGTGTTGAAGCAGAAGGCGGTCTCGTAGGCATCTACCCCCACCCAGGTCGGTGGAGATTTCGGCGACTTGAACGTGGGGAGGATGCTCTCCACGCCTTTGGGCGCGTAAGGTTCGAGCATTCCCTGATTCTCGAAGATGATCATACTGGTTGCGGCAGTGCCCCAGATTACATCGGCGCGGGGGTTGTTCTTCTCCGCGAGCAGCCGAGCCGTCAGATCGCCGGTCGAGAGGCGTAACACTTCGAGTTCAAGATCGGGCAGTTCTTTCTTGGCGATCTCAAGATAGTCTTTGATCTCATCCGGCTCCTTGGCAGTGTAAACGACGAGAGTTTGCTTTGCCGCTGCGGGGGGAGCCGTCGGCTTGGGGGCTTCCGTCGGCTTGGGAGCCGCCGCCGTCGGCGCGGTGGTCGGCGCTGGCGCGCACGCCACGACGATTGCGATGAGCGCAAGGCACAACATCATCGCGACGAGTTTTCGATTCGAGTTCATTTCTCTCCTCCTAAAGAGAATTGTAACCGGCTCGATACGACAAATTGGAGACCAAGCGGTTGCTGACCACCTCCCCTCTTTTTGGTCTGCCGATTATACAGCGCGCGGTCACCTATTGCATTTTTCCTGGGCGTCACATTGCGTAACCGGTGCCCGTGCGCGTACAATACAAATAGGCAGCCCAAGAAAAGGCCTGCCTATTTGAAAAGCGCGCGCGCCGGCGCATCGCGTCGAGGCGATGACGACAGCGTACCATTCGTTGATGCCATACCACAGCCAGAGGGCTCGTCCCATCATGGTTGCATCCAGCGGATCATTGACGTAACAACTTCCGCGCCGGTGAACAAGGGTGGCTTGCGAGTTACAGTTCCAGCGATGCTCTCTCGGTGATGAATCGAAAGCGGTCGCCGCGAAAGAGGTCTTTGCTATACTCCACCGGGCGATTATTCTGGTCGAAGGAGAGTCGGCGTTCGAGCATCAACGGTGCGCCCGGCTTGATTCCTAGCAACTTGGCTTCGTACTCGGTAGCGATCACCGGTTCAAGGCTTTGCCGCGCTTTGCTGACCACCACGCCATATTCCGTTTCCATAACTTCGTACAACGAACGATTGGCTAGATCATGGCGTTCGAAGTGAGGGAAGGATGCTTGCGGGATGGTGAAGCGCTCCAGCAACACGGGTTCTCGATTGATGAGCCGAAGGCGATGTACTTCATAGACCGGCGCAGAGGTAGGCAATTGGAGGTGAACGGCGATGGACGCCTCGACTAGAGACTCGGCGAACGAGATGATCTTGCCGGCTGGCTTGTAGCCCCGCCGCTCCATCCCGCGCGTGAACGAAAACAATTTACCTGCCTGTCGTTCGATTTTCGGCTCGGCGATGTACGTCCCGTGCCCTTGCCGGCGGACGAGCAATCCTTGCGCCTCGAGGACGTGGAGGGCTTGCCGTAGGGTCATTCGATTGACGCCGAGCGTTCGGCTCAACTCACGTTCCGGCGCCAGTCGCTGACCGGGCGCGAGTTTGCCCGATTCGATTTGGTCGAGCAAGCTCTCGGCGATTTGAGCGTAAAGAGGCGCGCTGGCAGACCAGCGGTTTTGGGATCGCGGAGCAAGAGCAGACATTCCACCCCACACAACATTACGCGTGGCATACAATTGGTTTGTTGGTCTATGCCAACTGCCCGGAGCATACCACCAGCAGGGTGAATTGTCAAGTGGGCGAGTTGACTCATCACGGCATGTGCAAAGTCGCATCGCTGTCATTCCGAGCGAAG
>DYLA01000057.1:9165-13494 GCA_020722265.1 Anaerolinea sp. | reverse complement strand
GGCGGACGGCGCGCTGGTGATGGGTTATGCGCTGCGCGAAGAGGAACGCCCCACGTTCATCGGCGAGGCGGTGGAGGTGGCCAGGATGTTCGGCGTCACGCCGCTGGTGGACGATGCCGCTACGCGCGCCGCGCTGGAACAGGAGGCGCCGCGCAGCCGCCTCATTCATCTTTCCTGTCACGGTTTGTTCCGCACGGACGCGCTCGCCTCGGCGGTTTTGCTGGCGGACGGCGAGTTCAGCGCGCGCGAGTGGATGCGCCTGCAATTGGATGCGGACCTGGTGACGCTTAGCGCGTGTCAACTGGCGTTCAGCGGCGTGGACGCGGGGGATGATTTAGTCGGGATGGCGCGCGCGCTCTTTTACGCGGGCGCCTCGTCGCTGCTGCTGGCGCTCTGGTCGGTGCGCTCGGACACGACGATGGCGTGGATGCGCGATTTCTACGCGCGCCTGCAGGGCGGGCAGTCCAAAGCGGCCGCGCACCGCGAGGCGACGCTGGCGTTAATGGCCGCACATCCCAACGAGCCGCACATCTGGGCGCCGTTCGTGTTGATTGGAAAGACCTAAAGACCTGGAAGGTCTCCAAGACCTTCCAGGTCTAACGCATCCCAACGAGCCGCATATCTGGGCGCCGTTCGTGTTGATTGGAAAGACCTAAAGACCTGGAAGGTCTCCAAGACCTTCCAGGTCTAACGAGGAGGTACTTGTGGACGACATCTGGTTTGAAGAGACACTCGTACCAACGCTCCAGAGTGTCGAGCACGTAACGCGCGCGTTTCGTTCGGCGGAAGAGCGCGCCGTAGCAGCGGAGGAGATCGAGCGGAAGGCGCAGGGGATCGTGCGCGTGCATCAGCCGCGTTGGTTGTGCATAGAGGATGCGAGCAAATTCGCCGCGTCAGGGCGCGCGGCGGCGTACTATCAAGTGCGCCTGGGCTTTGAATTCGATCTCCCGCGCGAGGCGCGCGAGGCGGGCGCGCAGTTCGTGTTCGCGCGCTGCGAGGCATTTCTCTGGGGTATCGGTGCATCGCCGCGCGCGTACGACCTCTTTCCGCGCGATCTGTACGAAGGTGAGCCGCGTGTCGTCTCGGTCGAATTGGGTCCCGAACTCAAAATTGGTGAAATGAGCGGCTCGCTCGGCAAAATCAGCACCGACGTTCGCGTGGGGCAAATCGAGCCAGTGGTCGTGGGGTGGCTTGGCGAGGAAGAGCGCGCGCCGCGTTGGGAACTGCGTCCGAAGAGCAAAGCGCTCCTCGGCGTGCGGCACCTGTGGCTGTGGCTGGAGGCGCCGCGCGAGGGCGGCGGCGCGCGTTTGGCAGTGCGCGCGGACGGCGACATTCAGACGCGCTTCGGTCCTATCCCAGTCGGACCGAAGGAGCGCGTGTGGGACAAGCGGCAGAGTGTGGTGATTCACTGAGCCAAAATAAAGAAGCACCCTCCGGAGTAAAATGAGAGATGCCGTACTCGCTCATTTCCCGGAGAGTGCCCGGTAAGTGGACCAACTGCCAAGCGAAGAATATTTCAGCGAACCCTGGCAGTTGCGTTCCCGCCAGCAAGTGCCTCGCCCCTACTCCAAAACCGCGCCCTGACTCCCCGAGGTGACCCTCGCGGCGTAACGCTTGAGCCAGCCGGTTAGTTCGCGCTGGGGCGGTTTCCATTCCGCGCGGCGGCGCTGCAACTCTTCGTCCGAAAGTTCCACTTGAAGTTTGCGCGCGGGAATGTCAATCGCAATGATGTCGCCGCTGCGAATCAAACCGATGGGACCGCCGGACGCGGCTTCCGGCGACACGTGCCCGATCGACGCGCCGCGCGTCGCGCCGCTAAAGCGTCCATCGGTGACGAGCGCGACCGAACTGCCCAAACCCATACCGACGATATTCGACGTGGGCGCGAGCATTTCTTGCATCCCCGGTCCGCCTTTGGGTCCTTCGTAGCGAATGACGACGACGTCTCCCGCTTTCACTTTGCCGCCGAGTATGCCCGCGTTCGCTTCATCGTGCGAATCGAAGACGACTGCCGGTCCGCGATGTCTCATCATCTCCGGCAGCACCCCTGCGGTTTTGACGACCGCGCCGTCGGGCGCGAGATTGCCGAAGAGAATCGCCAAGCCGCCGCGTTCGCTGTACGGATTGTCGAGCGCGCGCACGCACTCTCTGTCCTTGCTCTCGACGCCGTGGACATTTTCGTACAGCGTTTTGCCGGTCACGGTCTTGGCGTCGCGGTGCAGAATGCCGGGGCGCTTGAACAATTCCCACAAGATCGCGGAGACACCGCCGGCGCGATCCACATCTTCCATGTGATAGTTCGACGAGGGAGAGACTTTGCAGATGTTCGGCACGCGCGCGGCAACGTCGTTCAGCCGCGCGATCGGATAGTCCACCTGCGCTTCGTGCGCGAACGCGAGCGTGTGCAGCACGGTGTTCGTCGAGCCGCCCATCGCCATATCGAGCGCGAAGGCGTTGTCAATCGCTTCGGCGGTCACGATGTCGCGTGGGCGCAGGTTCATTTCGATCAAACGCATAATCTGCTGGCCGGCTTGGCGCGCCAATTCCTCGCGGCGCGGGTCAACGGCGAGGATCGTGCCGTTGCCGGGCAGCGCCATACCGAGCGCCTCGCACAGACAGTTCATCGAATTCGCGGTGAACATTCCGGCGCACGAGCCGTACGTCGGGCAGCCGCGCGTTTCCAGTTCGCGCAGTTCCGCCTCGCTGATCTTGCCGGCGCGGTACGCGCCGACACCTTCGAAGACGCTCGACACATCAACCACCTTGCCCGACGCCAGGACGCCGGCGCGCATCGGTCCGCCGCTGACGAAGAGGGTCGGCACGTTCAAGCGCAGCGCCGCCATCAACATACCGGGGATGATCTTGTCGCAATTGGTGACGCAAACCATCCCGTCGAACCAGTGCGCGTTCACCATCGTCTCGACTGAATCGGCGATCAATTCGCGGCTGGCGAGCGAGTACTTCATTCCGATATGTCCCATCGCGATGCCGTCGTCCACACCGATCGTGTTGAACATGAACGGCACGCCTCCGGCGGCGCGCACCGCCTGGCGCACCACTTGGCCCAATTTGTCCAAAGATACGTGCCCGGGGATGATGTCGGTGTACGAATTCGCGATCGCGATGAATGGTTTGTCGAAATCGTCATCGCTCTGAATCACGCCGGTCGCGCGCAGCAAGGAACGGTGCGGCGCGCGCTCGAATCCTTTCTTAATCATCTCCGAACGCATTTGTCGTTTGTCGCTGTTCATTTTCTCCTCTCTTGGTTGTTGGTAATTCGTGATTGGTAATTCGTCATTGCCGCGCCATCTGCGCCGCCAGCAGCAGCGCCGCAACCATGCTGCGCTCATCGGCTTTGCCGGTGCCGGCGATGTCGAACGCCGTGCCGTGATCCACCGACGTGCGAATGATCGGCAAGCCGAGGGTCACGTTCACACCGTCGAAAAAACCGAGCAGTTTCATCGCAATGTGACCCTGGTCGTGGTACATCGCGACGACCGCGTCGAACTCGCCCTGGCTCGCGCGCCAGAAAATCGTATCAGGCGGAAAGGGACCCGCCGCGTTGAATCCGGCTTGTCGCGCTGCCGCGACGGCTGGCGCGATGATCGTTTGCTCTTCGTCGCCGAACAATCCGCCTTCGCCCGAATGTGGATTCAAGCCGGCGACGGCGAGCCGCGGCGCGGCAAAGCCCATTTTGACGAGCGCAGCGTGCGTCAAACGCGTGACACGCAAAATGCGCTCCACCGTGACGCGTTCAATCGCCTGGCGCAGCGAGACGTGCGTGCTGACGTGGCTGACGCGCAGCCGCTCGCACGCGAGCAGCATCACCGTCTCTGTGACGCCGCAAAGATCGGCGAGCAGTTCGGTGTGCCCGGCATACTGATGGCCCGCCGCGTGCAGCGCTTCCTTGTTCAGCGGCGCGGTCACGATAGCGGCGACTTGCCGGTCGCGCGCCAAACGCACCGCGCGTTCGATGTATTGATACGCCGCGTGTCCACCTGCCGCGCTCAACTGGCCGCGCTCGAACCGAGCCGCATCAACGTTCGCGAGATCGAGCACGTCAATCGAATCGCGCGCGCCCGCGTCCGCAACATCCTGCGTCGCGCGCACCGCGCGTTTCGATCCGACAAGCCGCGCCGCGTCCTGCATCCAGCGCGCATCACCGACGACGAGCGGTCGGCACACCTGCCCAACCTCTGAATGCTCTAGCGCTTTGACGATTACCTCGGGACCCACCCCGGCGGGATCGCCCATAGTGATGGCGAGCAAGGGACGCGTCTCTGACATCAGCACCTCATTTCAGCGCGTAGCGCGTAGAGTGAAAGAGCG
>DYLA01000057.1:0-9065 GCA_020722265.1 Anaerolinea sp. | reverse complement strand
TTCAGCGCGTAGCGCGTAGAGTGAAAGAGCGGAAGAGCGTGGAGCGAAAGAGCGAGAGAGCGTGGAGCGAAAGAGCGAGAGAGCGTGGAGCGAAAGAGCGAGAGAGCGTGGAGCGAGTGGCTCACTTGGTTCGCTTTGCCGCTGGGCACCATTTTTCTGGTTCATCCATCATCAAGGTCAATTGACTGCAAATGTGATCGTACCTATCCACGAGTTCAGCCCATTCCGTTTCGGTGATAAAGCCAAAAGTCTTGCAAAAATCCAACCATACTGTCGTCTCAGCAGATTCTTGATCCGAGTCGCTCAACTTGCTCACAAAGTGTCCGGGATAGCGCCGCTTGCGCCATGCTTCAGCGATGTTCGCGCACACGGATTGCGACGATCGTCTGATCTGATCGGTCAAACCAAATCGTTCCTCACGCGGAAACTTTTTTGAAAGTTCATAGATGCGAACTGCGCCCTCAAACGCGCTCTGATACACTCTCAACTCGCGATAATCTTTTACCGCCATCTTCCTCCTCCTTTCGCTCCCCGCTCTCTCGCTCCCCGCTCCCCGCTCTCTCGCTCCCCGCTCCTCCACTCCCCGCGTCACGCTCACCAACGTAGACTCATTCCCGAATCCGCCTGCCTTCGTCACCACCCATATTCCAGGACACGCCCCGCCCAATAACACGCCCCATGGAATTCCCGGTTCGATTTCTCCGCGCAGCCAAAGCGCGTCTGCGGCGAGCGCGCGGCAAACCGCCGCCGCGACATCGCCGCCGGTCAAAACCAGTCGGCCGATTTCGACGCGCCGGGTAATTTGCGCGACCACTTGCGCGAGCCGCGCCGCGATCACTTGGCCGCTCAGCGGCGAATCCGGCAACTCAGCCGTCGTGAGCATCACCGCGCGATTTTGCGCGAGATGTTCCGCTGCGCTTTGCGCCGACGCCGCGATGCCTTCCCAGCCATCGCCAATCAACAGCGCTGGGTGTGCTGGAACGCTGACGACGCCGTGCTGGCGCGCCCATTCGATTTGTTCGCGCGTGCGCGCGTGGCGACTGCCCGCGACCACGAGCGTCGCGCCGCGCGGCGCGGGTGGGCATGGTGGCGCGGGAACGGTACAAGTCAATGCGAGTTTTTTTGCCAGCGCGTGCGCCAAGCCGGCGGAGCCGCACCACACGCGCACGCGCGCACGGAGCGCGGCATCCGCAATCGTTTCGAGATCGGCGTCTGTTTCGGCGTCCGCCACAAAGATGGATGGGGCGGCGAGCCGCGCGGCAACCGCGTCTGCGCCGCGCCGGACGCGATTCAACTCGATCAGCGTCGCGTTGGGAAATAACGCGACCAAGTCCGACGTTCGCGCCTCGCGCCCGAATGGCGTTTGCTCCAGCGGCGCGCCATCCACGCGCTGTCGCCCGCCGATCGTCGTGCGACCTTGCGGCGGAAACGCCGGCGCGACGAGCGCGCGCGCTTCGTTCAGCGTCTCCAGCATCGCGAACAATTCCGCCGCCGGCTCGCCGCGCAGAGTCGAATCAATCTTCTTGTAAATCCATGGCGCGCTCGCAATTTGCGCGGTTGCGCGGCGAACGCGCGCGCACGCCTCGTCGCGCGCACAGTGGCGGCTTTCGGTCGAAATGACGACGACATCGGCGGGTAGGCGCGCTGCGAACAGAATCAGCGTAACCGCGCCCGCCGCGCCAAACGCCGCGCCCGTGTCCGCCGCGCCGGTCAAATCATCCGCGATGATGGCCAGTTCAGGCATCTCCGAAAAGTCTCAAGCGATTGGGAACAGTGCGTATTTCAACCGGGCAGGATCGGCAGCATGTCCGGCGCGTGCGTCAGCACGATCACTCGCGCGTCGTCGCCGTGGCGTTTGAACGCGTCGGCGAGCGCATCGTCAACGCTGGCAAACGGCGTGAACGCGAGCGCGCGCGCGTCGTCGCTCGAAATGCCGTCGCTCACGAGATAGATGTGGGCGCGCTGCCGCATCTTTGCCCACGCCAGCGCGAGCGCGCCGGAGACCACGTCGCGCAGCGTGCCATCGTTGATGCGCGCGAGAATCGTGTCCGCGTCGAGCGCGG
The DNA here is from genome assembly GCA_020722265.1 of Anaerolinea sp. GTDB lineage: Bacteria > Chloroflexota > Anaerolineae > UBA4142 > UBA4142 > DYLA01. The sequence goes on along the minus strand of DYLA01000057.1, from coordinate 7,002 downwards.
TAAACTCCAGCATCTCGCGGTGCGTCACCGCGACGCCTTCGGGACAAGGCGTGACGACGATGACCGTGCCGCCATCTTTCACCGCCAGGTCTGCCGGGTAAAGCGATTTGTGCGCCTGCCAGAATTCAATATCGCACGGATGCGACCCGGCAATGACGATGTCCGCCTGCCCCGGAATTTCGACGCCGTACACTTGCCGCGACCGCGCGACCCCCGCGCGGAAGGCGCGCCGCACATCGCCGTAAAACGCCTGCACCAAACGCCCGCGCGCATCGAGCACGCCATTGAGAATCGTCCCCAGCCCGACGCGGTCGGCGATCGTCTCCATTTCCGCGCGCACCGGCGATTCGACCAAGCCCAGGTACGAGCGCCGCGTACGTGTGCTGAACAAGTGCGTCGCGCCGGTCGTCGCCGCGCCGGAAATGCCGGGCTGGACGATTTTCGCGCCCGCCGAGTAGCCGGAAATGTGGTGCGGGACGATACTGCCCAAGCCGATGAGAAAATCCGCGTCGACGGCGCGCCGCGCGATTTGGATCGGCGTGCCGTTCGGCGTTGCGCCCAGGTCGGCGAGCTGCGCCGAGTCCTGCCAGGGACTGTTGATGACGCGGACGCGACTAGTCACCGCGGACCCAAAATGCGCATTGATTTCCTCCGGCGTCATCGGGCGATGCGTGCCGAGCGCGATCAAAACAGAAATTTGCGCGTCTTGGATGTTCGCGCGATTCAATTCGTCGAGCAGAATCGGAATGATGATGTGCGAGGGCGTCTGGCGTGTCAAATCGTCGGCGAGGATGACGACGCTCTTGGCGCCGCGCGCGGCATCGCCCAGCCGCGGCGCGCCAATCGGATGTTCGAGCGCGCGCCGAATTTCCGCAGCGGGGTCGGGGCAAGGCGCGACCGCTCGCGGCGTCGCGTATGCAAGCAGATTGCGCGCCGGAATCCGTACCGTCAATTCCTTGTCGCCGTACGGCAGAACCAGATTTTTCACACGATCTCCTTCGCGGCGAGCATTCCCTACACCCGGTATCGTTCCACCATCTCACGATTCAGTTGCACACCCAGCCCTTTGCCCTCCGGCACGAACGCTGCGCCGTTCTCGATGACGATCGGTTCGGCGAGAACCTGGTCGCGCAGCGGCGTCGGCGAAACGTCGCGCAGCATGTAACCGCCGCCGGGCGTTGCCGCGAGCAAATGCAGCGCCGCGGCGAACCCGACATCGCTGCCGTAGTGATGCGGCGAATACGGCACGCGCCAAGTCTGCGCGAGCGCGCACAAGCGTCTGCACTCGGTCAAGCCGCCACAGCGCGTCGGGTCGGGCATCAGGTAATCAATCGCGCCGGCGGTGAGCAGCGCTTTCACATCGTCGCGATCGAAGGCGTTTTCGCCCGCCGCGATCGGCGTTTCGGTCATCGCCGCGAGTTCCGCCAAGCCGACAACGTCGTCGCAGCGGAGCGGCTCTTCGATCCAATACAATTTGTACGGCTCCAGCGCTTTCACCATTCGCCGCGCGGTGGGACGCTCCCAACCCATGTTCGCGTCGGCGAGCAAATCCACCCTGCCGGCGAACGCGTGATGCACCGTGTCCACCAGTTTCAAATCCTGCTCCGGCTCGAAACCAATTCGCAGTTTGATCGCGCGATAACCTTGGGCGATCAACTCGCCCACGCGCGCCACCGGATCTTTCGTGCTAAAGCCGACCGCGTAGAGTGGAATCGGGTCGCGCAATTTTCCGCCGAGCAGGGCGTAGATCGGCACGCCGTACGCTTGCCCCGCAATGTCCCACAGCGCGATGTCCACCCCGCCGATCGCGGAAAGAATCGCGCCTTTGCCCCACAATAATCCCAGTCGAATGAGCGCGCGGTACATCTTGTCCCACAGTGGCTCGATGCACAGCGGGTCTTCGCCGACGAGCAGATGGCGCAGACCTTCTTCAATGGTCGCGGCGCGCTCGCGCAGCGACCAATGCGGAAAGTTGACCGAGGTTTCGCCCACGCCGGCGATGCCAGCGTCCGTTTCCACCTCCACCAACCCGAACTGACGGTGCGTCATCGGGCCCCACGCGAGCCGCAGCGGTTCGGCGAGCGGATACTTTAACGCGATAAACCGAACATCAGTAATTTTCATAGACACCTTCGCTCTTCGCTCTCCGCTCTCCGCTCTTCGCACTCCCGCTCTTTCGCTCTCCGCTTTTCGCACTCCCGCTCTTTCGCTCCCCGCTTCACGCTTTACTCCAAGATCTCGTACGGACTCGCGGTGGGCCAATGCGGCAGCAAGCCCACGAACATGATGCCGCCGACGACACACAGGCGCACCGGCTCTGTGCCAGCATTGAAAACGCGATGCGCGGTGTTCTCGCGATTGTAGATCGCGTCGCCCGTGGAAAAATCGTGCCGCTGGCCTTCGGATTCGATATAGCCCGTGCCTTGCAGTACGTAGTACACTTCTTCGCAATTGTGCTTGTGCAGCGGCGAGTGCGCGCCGGGTTCGATTTCGACAATGCCTAGAATCAGGGTCTTGGTTGGAAAGCCGGTTTCGGGATAGATGACTTGCCAATCGCGCACGCCGGGGCGGCTCTCCATCGGCGCGCCGCCGATGAATTCGGTTGGCTGGATGACCACTTTAGTCGGCATACGATTCTCCTCCCATAAAAATAAACCTCTACCGCGCGGTGAGGTTCTGGAGAGTCTACCGAAAACCTGGGAACGTTGATCCCAGGCACGGGGCATCGTGTACTTGGAGAAACCCGTTTTCTTCCAGAAAACGGGTTTCTCCGGCTAGAACTAGAAGATGATGCGGACGCCAAACAGGCGGAACAGGATATAGATGATCCCCAGAATGACATAGACGGCGGTGATGAGGGAGACGATCCAGAACGTGATGTTCGCTGGTTTTGTCCATGCCGGGAACTTGCTGGGGATGACTTTGTAGTTCAGGTAGATCAACGCCGGCATATAGACCGCCATGGCGATGAAGTTGAGCACGCCGCCTGCCAAAAGCAGTTCCGCGGGCTGGGTCATCAACATCGTCGTGCAGGAAATGACCGTCAGGATCGCGACGAAGATGTAGTACCAGGTGCGGAACGACCAGCGCTGTGCCCAGGGGAAATAGTGCCACACAAAGTCCGAGTGCATGCGCGAGATGGCATCCGCGATCAGGATCCACGAGTCGCCCAGAAAGGCCGCGGCGACCAAGAGGAAGATGATGCGACCGATCGGTCCCATCGCGGCTTGAAAGAACTGCGCCTGGACGACCGCCACCTTCCAGCCGCTGGGGACCTGACCCGTGGGCATGAGGATTGACCACGCCAACCAACACATCATCATCACGGTGAGCGCGTTGACGCCGATGCCAATGGCGTTGTCAATCCGCAAGTACTTGATCCAATCGAGGTAGTTCTTTTTGTTCTCCGGCGTGTCCTCGAAGGCATAGCCGGTCGCGGGAATCGCCTCGGCTTTGCCGGTGATCGGGCTGGTCACACGCCCCAAGCCCTTGGCAAGTCCGTGGCCTTTGTCGCGGACCCAGTACGAATACATCACGTTGAAAAAGCCGCCTGCCCCGGCGAAAGCGATGCCGGTCATGATGCCGTCAGCGTCTTTGGGATCCCACTTGGCGGGCATACCGTTGACGAAGATCGCGAGCGGGTTGAGATACGCGGCAAAGAAACCGCCCGCGGCTTGCAAGACGGTGGGGTTGAGGATCGAGATGATCAAACCGACCACGGTTGTGATCGTCACTACGTACATGATCTTTTCGATCAACTCGTACACGACCCGGCTAAAGACCATGCCAATCAAGAAGATGGCAATGGTCAGATAAGCCCAGAAGAGAGTGCCTTCGCGCGCCTGCCACCCCGGCGGAAAGCCAGTCAGATCGAACAACGCGGTTCCGCCGCCGCTGGCATAGCCGCCGAACCACAGGAAGGTGACAACCAGCATCAACCACAACAACAACGTGAACCACTTGCTGAGGCGCATCATTCCGGTGAAGAAGGTCTCACCGGTGGTCGCGGTGTAGCGCACGATTTCCTGATTGACCCAGTACTGCATCAAGCAGGCAGGCAGGAGAATACCGAGGAAAGCCGCGCCGTACTTGGCGGTGAGATAGGGCCAAAAGATCAATTCCCCGCTGCCCTGAGCCATGGAGGCCCAGATCACGCCGGGGCCCATCGCCGCCCACAGTCCGACGAAGGCGGGCACGGCAACGATCTTGAGGGGAGACAATTTGCCGAGAGATAGGGTTTTGCCTGTCTCGGTTGCGGATGTCGCAGACATGAGTTTTCCTCCTTGAAAAACACTTGATTCATGTACCGATTCACAAGCAATCCGATCCGATAGTCAATCTGCGATCTGTGCTGGACACCACCTCCTTTCCCTGTTCCCACCCATTCGATCCTTGGGTCTGCCGGGCAATCAAGTCTTGGGTTGCGCAACCCGCCTCTGGACGCCGCAGGATCGGATGGCGTCGAATTCCCGCGGTGGCGCAGACGCAACGGTGACGAGATGATGGAACGCGCTCATCGGCGAGATCTGTTCCAGTGCGACCACACCCACTTAATCATCGGCTACCTAGATGTTGTTTGCTCATTTCGCGTCGTCATTCTATCATTTCAGTACCCGCTTGTCAAGGGGTATCCGTCAAAGTTCACGGCTGGTGCAAGTCCGCGGCGAAGGGTCGCAGTCAACCAGAATGAGTCACCCCAAATGATTCACCAAACTCAGCGAACCGCGCCGCCCAAGCGCGCGCGATCTTGCCCTCGATGTGCGTGCCGCGCGGCGTAAATTCTTCGCGCTCGACGATGCCGCGCTGATGGAAGAGCGCGACGAGCGCGTTCTCACGATACGGAATCTGCACACGCAACTCGACTAGTTCCTCCGCCAGCACGCGTTCGATCAGCGCGCACAGTTCAGCGAGCCCCTGCCCTCTGAGCGCGGAGATGCGCACCGCGTTCCCCTCGCGCTCGAATTCATCTTGTGTAACCAAAAACAGGGATCTGGTCCCTGTGCCCTGACCCGTGACCCCTTTGTCCATTTTGTTGAGTGCCACGACCATCGGCTTGCCGCCCGCACCGATTTCCGCCAACGTTTCTTCCACCGCGCGCGCTTGCTCCCGCGCGTTCGGATGCGACGCGTCGAGAACGTGCAGCAGCACATCGGCTTCGGTGATTTCTTCCAGCGTCGCGCGGAACGCGGCGACGAGTTGCGTCGGCAGTTTCTGGATGAACCCGACGGTATCGGTGAACAATGCCTCGGTACCACGCGGCAATCTCACGCGCCGCGTCGTCGGATCGAGCGTGGCAAACAATTTGTCTTCGACGAGCACGCCCGCATCGGTGAGCGCGTTGAGCAGCGTGGACTTGCCCGCGTTCGTGTATCCGACGAGAGCGACGACGGGCAACCCGGCGCGCTGGCGTTGGCGCCGATGTTCGCGCCGCTGGGCGCGTACCGCTTCGAGTTGGCGTTTGAGGTGCGCGATGCGCGCGCGAATCTCGCGGCGATCCAATTCCAGTTGGCGTTCGCCGGGACCGCGCAAGCCGACGCCGCCGGTGCCGCCCCGCCCTGCCGCACCGCCGGTCTGGCGCGCGAGGTGCGTCCACATTCGCGTTAGGCGCGGCAAACGATACTCGTACTGCGCCAGTTCCACTTGGAGCGCGCCTTCGCGCGTGCGCGCGTGCTGCGCGAAAATATCGAGGATGAGCGCGGTGCGGTCGAGCACTTTGATGTCGTCCCCGCCAAACGCTTGCTCAATTTCACGCTGCTGATTCGGCGCGAGTTCGTCGTCGAAGATCAGCGCGTCGTACGGCGTCGCCGCGCGCGCAGCGACGATCTCCGCGAGTTTGCCCTTGCCGATAAGCGTGGCGGGGTTGAGGCGTTCGAGGTGCTGCACCGCGCGCCCGACGACCCCAAGTCCCGCGGTTTCCGCGAGCCGTTCGAGTTCGTCGAGCGAATCGTCAATCGGAAACTCGTTGCGCGGGCGCTTGAGTTCCACGCCAACCAAAAATGCCCTTTCAGTTGGCGGTTGGGAGGGAAAGGTGGGTGGTTTTGGGATGGGAGGGCTCCTGGGTGGATTACAACAGACAAGTGCGAAAACAAACGGGCAAACCCAGCATCGAACCGTGTATTTTCCGTTCCTTTTCGGTTTTGTCCGTTGTACTCTCTCTCCTACACTCTAATCGTTTCGATGTCCAAAGTCGTCTTGTAAAAATTGGCAAGCAAACCGATCTTCAAGCCAAGCCAGCTACAGTATCGTTCCAGTTTTTGCCGATGTGTGTCGGTGATTTCTTTCAGTGCGGCGGTTGCAACCGCGATGGAATTATCTACGACAATCAGTCGGCAGTCAACATTCTGCAAAAGTTGATTGTGGAACATCACAGGGATTTGCTTCTTGAACTCGAACGGGATGCCGCGTTCCCGCATTTCAACTTGCGCGGCGCGGCGATAAACGAAATGGATAAAACCAGGACCGAGTTCGAAATGCACTCGAAGCAAAGCGCCGCGAATTGCATACACGAGTTCTGGTAAAATCAGGTTATCTTTCGATTGGAATTCTTGCGCTTGAACGTCTTGCCATGTTTTCTTGTCGAGAAAATTTGGCACGCGTTTGATTTCGATATCTGCCGCGCCAAAGTTGACGAGCAATGCCAACGGAAACCCCGTGACCTTGAGATATGAAATCGTCTGCGCGACATTGATCGGCGAGAAACCTTCAGGCAGAACTTTCAACTCAAGCAAGATGTTGTCCCAGGCAATCACATCGGTGTAGTAACGTCCGACCTCAACTCCTTTGTAATGCACTGAGAATGGCGTCTGCTCTTTGTGCGGAATTTGTTTCTCGTCCAACATGATCGCGAGCGCGTTCTCCCACGCGGCTTCGGAGATTCCCGACCCTTTCAGTTCGCGGTAAACTTGGAAGAGCGCGCCGCGCAGTTGGTAGGTTTGGTCTTCGAAGATAAGTTTGGTCATGGTTGGAACGCCTGATTACAACGGACAACTCCGAAAACAAACG
>DYLA01000056.1 GCA_020722265.1 Anaerolinea sp. | reverse complement strand
GGCATCAAGTGCACCAGTTTTGACGTCTCCACGATTGAATGTAGCGTTACCGGCTCTGGAGATCGGTGGCATAACTCGCGGCAGTAAATTCCCACAGCGCGCGATCCCAATTCTCGACTTGGAGTGGCTTGGTGTAGCCCGCCCAAATCGCCGGCGTGATTTTCGTCGGATCGTGCCATGCCGATTTGCCGATTGCCTTGGCGGGCGACGGATGACCGCTCCGCCCGCCGCTGATGTTCTATTTTGATTTTGCCACACACACAAGCCCGACGGCTTGGGGTCCCAGATGCGCGCCCAACACCGGCGCGACTTCGGCGCAGAGCGATTCGCTATCCGCTGGGAAGAGGGATTGCGCGAGTTGCCGCAATTCCTCCGCCTGGTCCGGCGCGTGCGTGTGCACGACAGACAGATGCTCCAGCGGCATCAACTCGGTCACGCGCTCGATGAGACGCCGTAACGCGACCGCGCGCGTACGCGTTCGTTCGAAAAAGATGTCTCCCTGATGAATGCCAAAGACCGGCTTGATTTGCAAGAGCGTCGCCAGAACCGATTGCAGCCACGAGACGCGTCCGCCACGCCGCAGAAACTCGAGCGTACTCAGGACGCCGATAGACCAAGTACGTTTTGCTTGATCCTCGAGCCGCGTGACTAGTTCCACCATCCCCAAGCCCTCGGCGACGAGACGCGCGGCAGTCAGCGCCAGGATACCGGTGCCCAGCGTGATTTGTCCGGAATCCACGACGGCGACCGGCACTGGCGCAACCTCGTGTCCAGCCAGCGCGGCGACCTGCATCAGATTGCTCAACCGCGCCGGTGGGTGAATCGAAACGATCCCCTCCGCGCCTTCCGCAATCAGCCGCCGATAGGCGTCGAGGAAGATGCCGATGCCAGGCGCGGCAGTCTTTGGAAAGGCTTTGTAGCGCGGCAACTGGGTGTAGAATTCCTCACGGCTCAGCTCAACGCCATCGAGATAACTCTTATCGCCGATGTTGACGTAGCATGGCACGATGGTGATGCCACGCGCAGCAGCGATCTCGATAGGCAAGTCGCAAGTGCTGTCGCTGACGATGCGGATGGACATAGCGAACCTCGTCGTTCGACAGGTTTACGAACGCGGTGTGGTGATGCACGCGAAACCGACCGCGCCAGGACCCACGCGCGCGCCGATGACCTTCGAATGGACATTTTCAACCTTTCAGCAAGGCGCGCAGCGCGCTTTCGGCATCGGCAAAGCGAAAACGATAGCCCGCCGCCAGCAATCGTTCGGGCAAGACGCGTTGCCCACCGAGTAAGAGATAATCGGCTAATTCTCCAAAGACCAGTTTGAGCGCGAACGCTGGCGTTGGAAAGAACGCGGGACGATGCAGCACGCGTCCCACCACGCGTCCGAACGCGGCATTCGTCAGCGGATCAGGCGACGTCAGATTGAACACTCCACGCGCGGCGTCGTTCTCGATGAGGAAACGGATCGCGCCTGCCGCGTCGGCGATGTGAATCCAGGAGAGCCATTGCTTGCCGCTGCCAATCGGTCCACCAACGAAGAATCGAAAGGGGAGGGTGAGATAAGGCAGCATCCCGCCGGTGCGGCTCAGGACCGCGCCGATGCGGATGACGGCACGACGTACTCCCAGCGCTTCGACATCCGTGGTGGTGGCTTCCCAGTCTATAGCCAAGCGCGCGAGAAAATCATTGCCTGCCGGCGCATTTTCGTCGAGGGGCTCGTCGCCGCGCAAGCCATAGTACCCCACGCCAGACGATTGAATGACGACGCGGGGTCGCGCGGGTGCCTGGCTCACCGCGGCGACGACCGCGCGTCCCGCCGCAAGGCGGCTCTCGCGGAGGCGCGCCTTGCGCGCGTCTGTCCACGGCAATGGCGGTATGCCGATACTTTCGCCGGCAAGATTGACGATGGCAGTATCGCGGTTGATGAGGGCACTCCAGGGATCATCGCTGCGCACATTCCATCGTTCGATGCGAACGCCGGGCGGAATGTTTCGCGCCTTGCTGGGGTTCCGGCTCAACCAAACGACGCTGTGCCCCGCTGAGAGCAGTTCGTCTGTGAGCGCCCGTCCGATCAACCCAGTCCCGCCAGATATGATGACTTGCATTTTTCCTCCCTTGACCTACACACAATCTACTATAATGACCACGTTTTGTCAATACTTTAGATGTAAAATATTGACGAAAGTTACGAAATAGAGTAGATTGTACAGGAAATCTATGCGAGGTGGATGATGAGTGCTCAGCCAATCTACAATATCGGCGCCGTTTCCCGAATGACCGGTATCTCGATGGCAACGCTGCGTGCCTGGGAACGCCGCTATGGATTCCCTCATTCCAGCCGAACCGCCGGAGGGCACCGGCTCTATTCCGAGGAAGATGTGGCGCGTCTACGGTGGGTCAAGGCGAAGATAGGCGAAGGGATGCAGACCGCGCAGGCGATCCACGCGCTCGGTCAAGCCCACACGCTCGGCGGGACCGCACGCGCGGCAGTTTATCCTACCTCCGATCAAATGGCGATGTTGCGGGAGCGATTGCTCGACGCGCTCGTGAGGCACGCCATTGAGCAAGCCGACCAAGTGCTTGGTGAGGCACTGCCGCTCTACAGCCTCGAAGGGTTGATGCTCGAACTCATCGAGCCGGTCTTGGCGGAGATTGGCGAGGGGTGGGCAGCCCAGCGTATCAGTGTGGCGACTGAGCATCTGGCGACGAGTTATTTGCGCCAGCGCTTGACGATGTGGATGGTGAGCGGTCCACCCACCTTGCCGCTCGCGCCGATTGTGCTTGCGTGCGCGCCGGGAGAGTGGCACGAGGGGAGTTTGTTGATGCTCGGTGCGCTCTTGCGGCGGCGCCGTTACCCGATTGCGTACTTGGGACAGGCGGTGCCGCTGTCCGACCTCGCGAAATTCGTCCGCGAGGTTCAGCCGTCGCTCGTCGTTCTCGTCGCGATGATGGAGGCGACGGCGGGTGCGCTCGCGGAATGGCAGCAGTGGTTGCCAGAAGTCGCGCGCACCGGCAAGCCCTTCGTCACCTTTGGGGGACGCATCTTCAATGAAAAGCCGGAATGGCAAACCCAAGTGCCGGGAATTTTCCTGGGCGCGACGATTCGCACGGGTCTAGAAAAGATCGAAGCATTGCTCCAATAATTCACCGATAGTTCAACACCAACTCGAACGCCAGATCGAGATTGTGCTCGTCGAGCCATTCGACGCGGTCGGCGTACGAGTGCCACGTTTGTTCGAGAAAGTGCATATCGCTGCCGCTGATCGCGACCGTATCAATGCCGCGTGCCTGAAACTCGTTCGAATCGCTGATGCAGGTAAAGTGCGCCAGCACGATCAAGTGGGGTTGCACGCGCTCAAGCGCTTGTGCCAGCCGCGCGTTCGCCGGCGCGTAGGGTGGGCTAGGGCGAAGCGTATGCCCGTCGAACGCAAAATCGCCGACGAGCGGCAGCGTGAACACCCAGCCAACGATCTCCGCCGGCGGACGAATCGCCAACTCCCCCCGCCCGATGTTATCGAAATTGATGATCTCGCGAATCGCGAGGTCATTCGCGCGCGCGTGCTCGACGAACGCGCGCGCACCGCGCATACCGGTTTCTTCCTCGCCGGTGAATAGGAACGCGCGATTGCCCGCGTCGCCGCGCCGCGCAAGTTCGATCGCCGCCGCGAGGAGGACGCTCACCGCGGCGGTGTTGTCGGACGCGCCTTGATATTCGGCATCGTCGTGCAATTTGTCATAGTGCGCGGCGAAGATCGTGTAAGGTCCGGTCGCGTTGAAGCGAACGAAGAGGTTGGGCGTGAGGGAAGCGGGGATGGGAATTGGCTCGATGGTGAGGTTCGACGCGGCAAGATGGTGCAGCACATAGTCGCGCCGTGCGGTATTTCGCAGACGCACGAGGTCGTACACCGATGCGTAACGTCCCTCGCGGCGGATGGGCTGGGGCGCGTCTGGGAAGAGCGCGGGCAGAAGGTACACGCGTGCGCCTTCGGAGAGGGCAGACCCGTTCGGCACGATGAGTGCGGCGAGGAGAAGGGCAACGCAGACAAGCGCAATTCGGTTGAGCATAGCGACTAGAGCGCATCCACGCGATACCTGTCCTAGTAAGTCCAATGTCGGGCAGGTGGCACTAGCGCGCGTTCGGGTCAGCGCGTCGAACGCGAAGTTTGACGTCAATTTCCAGTACCGCTCCCACATCCGGGGCTTGGAATTTCGCTGTGATCGTTTTGTCGCGCAGGACTGGCGCCGCGCCGGGAAGAAAGTATCGCGTCGCGAGATATCCGCCGCCGTCGGTCGGCGTAAGACTCGAGTAGCCGGTCTGGCAAGGGGTGTAGAAGGCGCAATGCGCGAAATCTTCGACGCCGGTAAAGCAGACCGGCTCGCCGTTCAAGGTGAGGCATAGATTGGTCTCTAAAAATTGCCGGTTGTCCACGTTGTTCAGCGGCTTGATGCGCCAGACGATGCTAGAAAGGAGGGTGCCCGGCGTCACCGTGAAACTGATGCTGCCCTGCTCGCGCGATCGAATCGCGATGGGTGCGGTGCTGCTCGCCGAGAGTTCTTGTTCGAGCGAGGCTAATCGGCGCGAGGGAGGATCGCCAGAGGTCGCACGGTCGAATGGTGCGACGAATTCGCGCAGGTCTTGCTGGGTCATCTCTGCCGTTGTTTTTGCGTTGACGTTGAGGGTGTCTACCACGCTCTCAAAGTAGAGGCGCGGGGGCGCATAGCCGCCACGCCCGGTGAAATAGAGCGAGAAACCATGTCGAAAGAGGATGAGCGGAAAGTTCTGAAAGCCATACGCGCCGCCGGTGATGTCAGGTTCGAGTAGGTAGTTTGGGTTGTTCGGCAGGAGGATACTTTTGGAGTTGTCTGTCGCTAGGCATGTGCCGCCAGCGCGCAAGAACGCGCAGGCGGGACACTGATAGGTTTTCCCATCGGCGGTGATGCCCAATGCGCCTAGCGCGCCGCAACCCTGGGTGGGGTCAACGATCAAATGCATCTGTGAGAGTTGTTTGATCGGCGCACTTTCCGGCGCGAATGCTTCCGGCGGGATGAGGTAAAAACGCGGCTGTCCTCCGACGCCGAACACCGAGTAACGCCCGGTCGGCATACCGTCCAGCGGATTCACGCGATAGCCAAAGAGGCACTTGCGGTCGGGTGAACTGCTCCAATCGGCAGGTGCCATGTAATCGAGGTCTTGCAATAGATTGACGCCTTCGCCGAAACAGGCGGAGGTGAAAAAAGTCGTCTTGCGGGAGAGCGCGGCTCTGGGGTCTAGTTCCAATTCGGCAAGCGTTTGTGGAGCGAGCATTCTAGGCGCGGGCGCGCGCGTGGGGGTTGCGGAAGGGACGTGTGTGGAGGTGGCGGTGGGAATCGGTGTCGCTGCCGTCGGCGCGGGCGAAGGGAGGCGAGTTGGCGTTCGAGTGGAGGAAGGTCGCGCGGTGGGCGTGGGTGTGAGGGGGGATTCGTCGGCGAGCGCGAGGTCGTTTGGAGGCTCGGGCGCTGTCTCCGATAGGGTTGGAGTTTCGGCGAAGAGGGTTATGCTCAGGACGGCTGGAATCACGCCGGCGTAGAGACACAGGACGTTGAGCGCGAGCAGAGCGATGATAATCGTCCATTGCCTTTTCGTGAGCGATGCGAGAGAAGACACGGGTCACGCCTTTGTGAAGTACGCGCACTAGATGCGCGGCAGGTTCAGTGCTGTGCCCAGTTGATCTAGTCCGATGTTGCCGCGGGTGGGTTGGCTCAAGAACTCGTGGCGCGTGATTTCCATTTCGACGCCGACGTACTCGCCCAGATCGGGCGAAAAGCGCAGCGCGGTGCCGATGTGGCGAAAGCCGCACGCGGCGAAGCAGCGCTGTGCGCGCGTGTTCTCTGGGTAGGTGAACAGGTAGACGCGTTCGAGCGGGGTGGTGGCGAAGAGATGATGCAGCAGGGTCGTTATCGCGTCGCGTCCATAGCCGCGTCCCCATTGTTCGCTCTCGCCAATGACGATGCCGAGTTCGCCGTCGCGCCGCGTCCAGTCAATCGCAAAGACGCCGATGCGTCCGATCAGTTCGTCCGGGCGCGTGACGATGTAGAAGACGTAGCGCTGCTTGGAGTCGTTGTGACTCTCCTCGCGCAGGCGCGCGTGGAATTCTTCGAACGAGAGGTCGGTGGGGGTGCCGCTGCTCCAGCGCAAGAGTTCCGGGTCGCGGCTCCACTTGTACACGCGCGCGGCTTGCGTGTCGGTGAGCGGTTCGGCGAATGGCTTGAGGCCGGTGCGCGCGCCCCACAAGATCATACGCCCGATGCTCCGAGGACTCGCGCGACGCGCAGCAGCCCGATCATTGTCTTGGCGTCCACGATGTCGCCGCGCTCGATCATCCGGATGGCCTCGGCGAGTGGCACGCGTTCGACGTGAATGAGTTCGTCCTCTTCCGGGCTGGGCTTGTCGAAGGTCAGTTGGCGCGCGAGAAAGAGGCGCATTATTTCGGTGCAAAAGCCGGGGGAGGAATAGAAATAGCCCAGGTCGTCCCACTGCTGGGCGCGATAGCCGGTCTCTTCGGTCAACTCGCGCGTCGCGCAACGCGTGGGGTCTTCTCCCGCTTCCAGCGTGCCTGCCGGAATCTCCAGCAGTTCGCGCGCCGCGCCGGCGCGATGCTGACGCACGAGGAGGACGTTTGCCGCGTCGTCGAGTGCGACGATGGCAGCCGCGCCGGCGTGTTCGACCACCTCGCGGGCGACGATGTTTCGATTGGGCAGGCGGACTTGGTCGAGGCGCAGTTTGATGACGCGTCCGCGATAGAGGTATTCGCTGTGAAGAATTTCTTCGGTCATTTCGTTCTGTTATAGTGCGAGAGGCGCCAGGCGATTTGCTGCGCCTCTCGTCGAAATCGGCCGCGCCGTCACTGCGGAATGATTAGCACTTGGCCCGGATAGATGAAGTTGGGACTGGCTAGGCGGTTCGCGATCTGGATCGCGTACGGTGTGGTGCGGAATCGGATGGCAATCGCGTAGAGTGTGTCGCCGCGCTGGACGATGTACGTGGTCGTTGGACCGGGTGCGGGGGTCGGTCCCGGCATGGGGGGAGTGCTGCTGGGGATGTTGAGCACTTGCCCCGGGTAGACAAAGTTCGGATTGAGGCTTGGGTTAGCGGCTTGGAGCGCGGCGACGGAGATGCCGAATTTGCGCGCAATCGCGTAGAGCCAATCGCCGCGCTGGACGGTGTAGGTAGTGGGTCCTCCGCTAGGGCTAGGCGCTGGCGCGCCGGCGGGGGTGGGAACGGGCGCGCCGGCTTCCGGAATCTTGAGCACCTGTCCCGGGTAGATCACGTTTGGGTTGAGCCCCGGATTCGCCGCGATGATGGCTTGGGGAGGCACGCCGAACTGCGTGGCGATCTTGTTCAGCCAATCGCCCCATTGGACGGTGTAGGTGCCGGGCGCGCTCGGGGTGGGTGACGTCTGTGTAGGCGTTGGCGCAGAAGGTGTGATCGTCGGCAGTGGAGGGAGCGGGGTATCCGTCGGCGCGGGTGCGATGGGCACTGGTGTCGTTGGCGATGGCGCGGGAGACAGAGGAGCAGTGGCAGTGGTTGGAGTTGTGGCAGGAATGGGTGTGACGATTTGCAAAGCGATTGGGGTGGTCGGTTCGGATGGTTTTTCGCGCGTACAACCGACCGCGCCCACAGCCAGCAAGGCGATGAGCGTGAGGACGAGCAGGCGTTTGACCAATGGGACCTCGATCATGGCGAGACCTCCTTGTCGGAGTGGTGTCGCCGGGTTGCGGCAGTATCATAACACAAGTTGCGCGCGGCGTCAAGCGCAACCCCAACGCCTCCAACCTAAATCCTAAATTTGACACTTGGCCTTTTTTTCCATATAATACAAACTTGTTCAAGGACATAAAACAATCGGGCGCGAGGCACTGCAGGTCGTGGTCGCGGATTTTTTTGTCGTCGCCGCGGGGTATCCAGCGCAATTTTCCAACGTTATTTTTTCCCTAGCCCCAGAAGGGCTATGCAACTTTGCCTCGCCTTGAAGCAGATAGCACTGTTTCTTCCCCGACTCGGAGAGGGAGTTTACTTCGAACTCCAGCCCCATCTCTCTTACTCGTCCAGTTTCGACACAACCGAATGAATGGGCTGCGGGGTAATGTGCCTTACCCAGCAGCGGCTTTTCCCCAGTGATGGTCGGTGGGCGCAGTTGCCCAAGTTCTTGCGCACTTGCGCCGGTGTGCTCGCGCGCGGCGCGTTTCTTGTGAGGAGATAACGAATGAGCCAATTAACGATGTCTACTCCAGCCATCAGCCTGATGCCTGATCAAAAGTCATACGCGCGCATCCCCGATGTTCATAACATCCCCACCTTGATCAAGGTTCAGATCGAGTCCTTCGAATGGTTCAAGACGGAGGGTTTGCGCGAACTGTTTGATGAAATTTCCCCGATCGAATCATTTAGCAAGGAATACAGTCTCTATTTCCCCGGTGATAACGATATCGCTCGCAAACTCAACCTGACGTACTGGTTCGACGAGCCCAAGTACTCTGAAGCCGAGTGTCGCGAGACCGATATGACCTACGCCGCGCCACTCCACCTCAAGGTCGCGCTCGTCAACAACCAAACTGGCGAAACCAGCATCCAAGAAGTCTATATGGGGGACTTTGCGTTGATGACCGAGCATGGGACCTTCGTCATCAACGGCGCCGAGCGCGTTGTCGTTTCGCAGTTGATCCGCTCACCCGGCGTCTATTTCAGCGCGGCGGAAGACCGCGCCACCGGGCGTATCCTTTGTGCAGCCAAACTCATCCCGAATCGCGGCGCCTGGCTCGAATTCGAAACCTCCAAGCGCGACATCCTTTCCGTCAAAGTAGACCGCAAGCGCAAGATTCCGGTGACGATGCTCCTCAAAGCCGTTGGCATCGGCGATGGCACCGATGAAGGACTCGTCAACATCTTTGCCGGCGCGGATAACAATCCGGAGCACGAATATATTCGCACGACCCTTGAGCGCGAGATCCCCAAACTCCATTCGGCTGATGAAGCCCTGCTCGAATTCTACAAGAAACTGCGCCCCGGTGATCCGCCCACGCTGGACAACGCCCGCAACTTTCTGACGACGCTTCTCTTCACACAACGCCGTTATGACTTGGGCAAAGTCGGACGGCACAAGTTGAATCGGCGACTGTACGGCACCGATACCCCAGCGGAGCAACTGCCGCAAGCGCGCACTCTCCGCGCCGATGACTTGGTCAAGGTCGTCGAACATATGATTCTCGTCAACAACGGCCTGGAGGGAGGAGACGATATTGACCACCTGGGCAATCGTCGCGTCAAGACCGTTGGGGAATTGATTCAGAATCACCTCCGCATCGGACTGTTGCGCCTCGAACGGGTGGTGCGTGAGCGAATGAGTGTGCGCGACCCGGAGCAGATGACGGCGATCAATCTCATCAACATTCGCCCGGTCGTCGCGGCGATGCGTGAATTCTTTGGCGGTTCGCAATTATCGCAATTCATGCAGCAGACCAACCCCCTCGATGAGTTGACGCATAAGCGAACGCTGTCCGCACTCGGTCCGGGCGGATTGCGTCGCGAGCGCGCCGGCTTTGACGTGCGTGATGTTCACCACAGTCACTATGGGCGGATCTGCCCCATCGAAACGCCCGAAGGTCCCAACATCGGCTTGATTGGACGCTTGGCGACCTACGCGCAAATCAACGAGTTCGGTTTCATCGAGACGCCCTACCGCGTGGTCGAGAACGTCGTCCCGAACAGCCGCGAACAGCTCATCGGGCGCATCCTGCGCGAAGATGTCCTCGACCCCAGAACCGGCGAGCCGCTCGCGAAAGCCGAAACGGTGATTGACGAGTCCCTCGCGAGCAAACTCGCCGCGTTGCCGCAAGGCACCGAGATTCCAGTGCGCGCCTACGCGACCGATGCCATCGTCTATCTCGCCGCCGACGAAGAGGATCGGCACACGATTGCGCAGGCGAACGCGCGCGTGGACGCGTTGGGACAGTTCCTCGACCGGCGCGTAGAGGTTCGACGCCGCCAGCAATTCCTCACGGATGTGTCGGACAAGGTCGAGTACCTCGATGTATCGCCCAAGCAAATCGTCGGCGTGTCCGCCGCGCTCATTCCTTTTCTCGAACACGACGACGCGAACCGCGCCCTGATGGGATCGAATATGCAGCGCCAGGCAGTGCCGCTGCTCACTCCCGAAGCCCCCATCGTGGGCACGGGGATGGAAGTGCAAGCCGCGCTCGATTCGGGTCAGGTCATCGTCGCGGAAGAGGAGGGGGAAGTCGTCAGCGTTACCTCGCGAGAGATTCGCGTGCGCAGCGGCAAAAAGGAGCGCGTCTATCCTCTGCGGCGCTACAGTCGCTCGAATCAATCCACATGCATTGACCAGCGTCCCATCGTTTCGCGTGGGCAACACGTTGAGGCGGGCCAAGTCATCGCGGATAGTTCGTCCACCGACCAAGGTCAGATCGCGTTAGGGCAGAACGTGACGGTCGCGTTTATGAGTTGGGAGGGAGGCAATTACGAGGACGCGATCCTCATCAGCGAAAAGATGGCGCGCGAGGACAAGTTCTCCAGCATCCACATCGAAAAACATGAGATCGAAGCGCGCGATACGAAACTCGGTTCGGAAGAGATTACGCGCGATATTCCGAATGTCGGCGAAGACGTGTTGAGAGACTTGGACGAGAATGGGATCATTCGCATCGGCGCCGAAGTCGGACCCGGTGATATTCTCGTCGGTAAGATTACGCCCAAGGGCGAAACGGATCTCACGCCGGAAGAACGGCTGCTGCGCGCGATTTTCGGCGAAAAAGCGCGCGAGGTCAAGGATTCGTCGCTGCGCTTGCCCCATGGCGAACGCGGCAAAGTGGTAGACATCAAGGAGTTCGATCGCGATGAACATCGCGAATTATCTGCCGGCGTGGATAAACTGGTGCGCGTCTCGATTGCCCAACAGCGCAAGATCACCGAAGGGGATAAGTTGGCGGGACGGCACGGCAACAAGGGGGTTGTCTCCCAAGTCGTTCCCATCGAAGATATGCCGTATCTGGAGGATGGTACGCCGGTAGACATTATCCTCAATCCGCTGGGCGTCCCCGCGCGAATGAACATCGGGCAGATTCTGGAAACGCATCTGGGTTGGGCGGCGCAAGCGCTCGGCTTCAAAGCCGTGTCGCCGGTCTTTGACGGCGCGGACGAAGCGGAAATCAGCGCGGAACTTGCGCGCGCGTGGATGATGGAGCAGGCATGGCATCAGGTGACCGCGCAGGCATGGGTGTGGCTCAAGGAGTCGGAGAACTCTGTCCTCGGAGAGAACGCCTCGCTCGATGATTTGGAGGACGAGGACGAGGCGCGGCGGTTGTACTTGCCCTACCTGTTGAAGGACGCCGACCACCGCCGTTTGGCGACTGATCGGACGTACGCGCGACGCCAGGTGTTGCGCGGGTGGCTGCGCGGGCACGGCTACGACCCCGACGCGCTCCTGTCGTTCGAAGATGACACGCGTTCGCTGGCTGAGCGCGTCAGCGTAGACCAAGCCGCGCGCGTGGCGTGCTATCGGCTGTGGTTGCAGGCGCACGGCGAGTCGGTTTCCGACAAACTGAACGAAGAGCAATTGCTCGCCCGCGTGCATCAACTCAGCGCGAAACTCAAAATTCCCTCGCCGACCTCCGGCAAGCAAATTCTGTACGATGGCAAGACCGGGATGCGCTATGATGAGCCGGTCACGGTCGGTACGATTTATATGATGAAACTTGCCCATCTCGTCGAAGACAAGGTGCACGCGCGCTCGACCGGTCCGTACTCGCTGGTGACGCAACAACCACTCGGCGGCAAGGCGCAATTCGGTGGCCAGCGCTTTGGTGAGATGGAAGTTTGGGCGCTCGAAGCGTACGGCGCGGCGCACACCTTGCAAGAGATGCTCACCGTCAAGTCCGACGATGTGACCGGGCGCGTCAAAACCTACGAAGCCATCGTCAAAGGCGAAGAGATTATGGAACCCGGCGTGCCGGAATCGTTCCGCGTGCTCGTCAAGGAGTTGCAATCGCTCGGTCTCGCCGTCGAAGTCTTCGATTCCGAAGGGGAAAAGACGCAGTTCGGCAAGGAAGAGAGCGAGGAACGAGTGCCGAGTATGGGCGGGATGGGTTTGTTGCATGAGGGGTTCACGCGCTCCGAACGCGATCTTCAGCGTGAGCGCCGCGAGCGGTTCGCACGCGGCGAGCGCATCACCGCTCCTAGTCGCCGACGCAAACGGGGCGAAGAAAAGGACGAAGAGAGTGAATAAAGCGGGTGCGGAGTGACAAGATCTCTCAGGATCCCTTGTCACTCGTCACCTGTTACTGGATATGGGGTCGGAATGGAACTTGTGGATTTCAATGCCATTCGAGTCAGTCTCGCATCGCCGGAGCAGATTCGGGCATGGTCATACGGCGAAATCTTGAAACCGGAGACGATCAACTACCGCACCTTGCGTCCCGAACGCGATGGGTTGTTCGACGAGCGGATTTTTGGACCGACGCGTGATTGGGAGTGCGCGTGCGGCAAGTACAAGAAAATTCGCAATCGCGGCATCATCTGCGACAAGTGCGGGGTGCAGGTCGCGCCAGCGCGCGTGCGTCGCGAGCGGATGGGGCACATTGAATTGGCATCCCCGGTCTCGCACCTGTGGTACGTGCGTGGCGTTCCCTCACGCATCGGCTTGCTGCTCGATCTCTCGCCGCGCCAACTCGAACGCGTGTTGTACTTTGCCCAATTCATCGTCACGCGTGTGGACGAGGACGCGCGCAAACGCGCGATGCAGCGCTTGAGCAAAGAGACCCAGAGCAAAACGCTCGAACTGGAAGCCCGTGCCGAAGAGGAAAGCGCGGCGCTGCAAAAGCAACTCGATAAGGCACTGGACGCGCTCGCGCGCAAGACCGATGCGGCGATTCAAAAGTTGGAAGAGCAACTCGCGGACAAAACCGACGAGGTGATGAGCATCGCCAAGAAATTGGAAAATCGCATCGAGGATGCCAAGGGTTCGGAAATTCGCAAGCCCATCGTCTTCGAACCGACCGGCGAAGTGATCGCCGCAGAAGGCGAGACCATCACCGTCAAGCATCGCCGCAAACTGAACGAGTTGACGCAGGCGTACGTCGGCGAACTCGAAAAAGACATTCGCGCCAAGCAAGCCGACCGGCGCTTGCTGGCAGACGCGGAAAAGGAACAGAAACAGCACTCGTTCGCTGAGGACATCGGCGCGCTGCGCCAGCGCGTCGACGCACAGATCGAAAAGGTTCGCGCTATGCACGACCAGCGCATGGAAGAACTCGAGGCGATTCGTGTCGGCGAAATCATCAGCGAAGCGCGATACCAAGAAATGCGCGACAAGTGGGGGCTGCTGTTCGAGGCGAAGATGGGTGCGGAGGCGATCTACGACATCCTTAAAGGTATTGACCTCGATGCGTTGTCGCAATCGCTGCGCGCGACGATTCGCACTACGCGCTCGAAGCAAACGAAGAAAAAGGAAATCAAGCGACTGCGCGTCGTCGAATCGCTGCGGCAAGCCGGGAATCGTCCCGAATGGATGATCCTGACGGT
>DYLA01000055.1 GCA_020722265.1 Anaerolinea sp. | reverse complement strand
TAGCCAGTGCAAAAAACACCAGAAATTGCTGTAGTTCTTATCTTAAATTGTCTGCGCGCGCGGGAGGATCTTTGCAGACTTGGCTACGCTACGGTCGAGCCGCCAAAAGCGCCCGGTCAATCTCGGCGATGCGGGCTTGCTCTTGTTCCCACCACGCTGGGGAACGCTGCGCGTCGAGTTCTTCGATGGTTTTGCCTTGCTGCTCAACCCAGGTATAGTATTTCAAGTTGTGCCACTGCCGGCGCGTCTCCAGCGTTCCTTCCTTGATCCAATCCAACTTTTGATCGAGGAAAATGTGGGCGCGCGCGGTCGCTTCCGCTTCGTCCATCTTGCCAAAGCGTTTTGTCAGATCGTCCATCACCGAGTGGTAACGATCAATCGCGTCGGTGCAAATCGTGACGACGACATCGTTCTTGCCCAAGCCGTAGAATTTCGCGGTCTTGATCGCGCCCAGCACGTTGCACACGCCGCTGATGCCAAAGATCGTTGCCATCTTTTCCACGGACGCACGCGGCACGCCAAAGCGTTTGACGAGCGTGTTCCACCCGGCTTCTTCGGTGAGCAGTTGCAGACCTTTCTTGGACTCGATATCGTCAATGCACATCAGCGCGTCCATGTTCATCACGTTATGAATCCACGTCACGTGCTTGTCGCCGATACCTTGAATATCGTGCGAGCCGTAGCCGTTACTGAAGAGAGTGGGGCATTGAATCGGTTCCAGTCCAACGATCTTGTGATCGTGCCACACCTGCTTCAAACGATCGCCGGCGGCAATCGTCCCCGCGCTCCCCATCGCGGAAACGAACGCGGCAACCTTGCCATCGCCGACGCCTTGTTGCTTCAAAACTTCAGCGAGTTCGACAATCGTGTTGCCGGTGACGTAATAGTGGAAACGATAGTTGCCCATCACCTCGAATTGATTGAGGATGCGCACCTTGGGGTCTTGGCGCAGGCGATGCGTTTCGTCGTAAATTTCTTTGACGTTCGATTCCGAACCGGGCGTTTTGATGATGCGCGCGCCGTACGATTCGATTTGCTGAAAGCGCTCCTTGCTCATCTCCGCCGGCAGGACGACGACGCTATCAAAGTTCATTCGACAGCCGACCCACGCGCCGCCGATGCCGTAGTTGCCGGTCGAGGGCCAGACGAGTGTGTGGACGCTGGGGTCCACTTCGCCGAACATCTGCTTTTCGATCAGCACCGAGTACGCGGCGCCGACTTTGTGCGAGCCGCTGGGAAAATCTTTGCCATAGAGGACGACGATGTTCGCCTCGACGCCGGTCAACTCTTTCGGCATCACGTGATAGTAGATGTTGTTGTCGCCATCGCGCCAGGTGATGTTGAACAGATTGATCGGGTCGAGCGGGTCTTTGGTCTTCATCTCCAACGCGCGCGCGCGAATCGCCGGCGCGATTTGATCGGGATGAAGCATTTCTTCGAAGGTGGGACCGAGAATGAGATTGGACATTGGTTATGCTCCTTGAATTCGATGTTCCTCCGCAAAAACTAATGCAACCGCAAAGATGTTGGCGGACGATTTGCGCGTTGGGTTTCTGCTGACGGTCACGCGTCCCTCAGAAGCGAAAAGGCAGTCGTTCAGACAGGTGCAGTATACCGCGTAGTGGAGAGCAAGTCAATCTTGCGGCTAGAGTCGTTCTCTGCTACAATCTGGCTCGGCGATGCAATCCCAAAACGACTTGACCGTTCGACTGCAAGATATCTACCAGCGTCTCTACGCGCGGTTTGGTCCGCAACATTGGTGGCCCCAGCGCGATGGCGCGTTCGAAATCATTGTGGGCGCGGTCCTCACGCAGAATACGGCGTGGACGAACGTCGAAAAGGCGATGGTGAATCTGCGCCGCGCGCGCTTGCTCACCCCCACCGCGCTGCGGCGTGTGCCGACGGCGCGCCTGGCGCGCCTGATTCGCCCGGCGGGCTATTTCAACCTCAAGGCGAAGAAACTCAAAGCGTTCGCGCGCTTTTTGTTCGCCACGCATCGCGGCAGTTTGGCGCGCTTGTTCCGGCTCGATATGGCGACTCTGCGCGCACAACTCCTCGCGGTGTACGGCGTTGGACCCGAAACCGCCGATTCGATCATTCTCTACGCCGCGCAGCAGCCGATTTTCGTCGTGGACGCGTATACGCGACGCGTGTTCGCGCGGCTCGGCGTGGCACGCGACGACGCCGCGTACGACGAATGGCAGCGGCTGTTCATGGAGAACCTGCCCCACCGAGAGCGATTGTTCAACGAGTATCACGCGCTCATCGTCGCACTCGGCAAGAACATCTGCCAGAAACGCGCGCCGCGCTGCGCCGAATGTCCCCTGGGCGACCTCTGCCCGACTAGCTGTGGTAGTGAATGAGCAATCACACACGAGGCCAGACGCGATGAAAATCAACACCACCAAACAAAAATTACTGCGCGGCGAACTCGCGTTCGGCTATTCCGCCAAACTGGGTTCGCCAGTGGCAGCCGAGTTGCTCAGTCACAGCGGCGTTGATTTTGTGATGCTGGACGGGCAACACGGCGCGTGGGGACCCGACTCGCTCGTCGCTGGGCTTGCCGCCATTTGCGCGGGACCCGCGACCCCCTTCGTGCGCGTCCTCTCGAATCAATTTCACCTGATCGGTCAAACGTTGGACGCCGGCGCGCTGGGCATCGTCATCCCGATGGTGGACACGGTCGCGGAGGCGCGCGCGGCGGCACGCGCGTGCCGCTATCCGCCGAAGGGGACGCGCTCGTTTGGGTGGGGACGCGCGTTGGCGTACGGCAACGATTACACGGACTGGAGCGACGAACAACTTTTCGTCGCCGTGCAAATCGAAAGCGCGCCCGCAGTGGAAAACGCGGAGGCGATTCTCGCGACGCCGGGCGTGGATGGTTGTATGGTCGGACCGCAAGACCTTGCGCTGTCGCTGGGGTTTCATCCGCGCGAAATCCCCACGCGCGACGAACACGCGCGCGCGCTCGAACGCATCGTGCAAGCGTGCCACAACACCGGCAAAATTCCCGGCATTGACATTGGCGCGCCAGACACGGTGGCGCAACGCGTCGCACAAGGCTTTCGTTGTATCTGGATGGGGAATGACGCGCGGTTTGTGGCGAACAGCGCCGTGATGGGCGTAAAGGACGTGAAGCGTGGTGCGTGAGGCGCCACGGAACACGCCCCCACGCGCCGCAACGGAGCCGGGCGACGAGGTGCGCGTCCGAATCGAAAGATTGGCGAACCGGCGAATCCCATCGGGTTCACAAAATAATCGCCGCGCCATTGCGAATTTCACGCCGCGGCGCGGCTCGCCATGACACACAAACAAAGGAGGATGGTTTTGGCGTACTTTGAATCAGTGCCCCACAACCCAGGCTTGAATGTCCTGCCGTCAAACCCGTGCCAGTTGCTGGATTTCAATCTGCTCGTGCTTGCCGACGGCAAGGTGCACGAAGGCGCAAGTGGCAATCGCGAAATCTGTGCAGTTATCCTCGGCGGCAAAGCCACGTTCGTCGTCGGCGAAAAAAAGTTCGAAAGCGTTGGCGGGCGTCCGAATGTTTTCGCCGGCAAGCCGCACGCGGTCTACATTCCTGCCCAGTCGAACTTTGCGATCACCGCGCGCGGCGCGGTCGAAATCGCACTGTGCAGCGCGCCCAGCGAACTCAAGACCGCGGCGTACGTGATTCCGCCGGAACGTGTCGCCACCGGGGTGTGGGGCGCGGCGAATTTCTCGCGCAACTATCATCAGATCCTCACGCTCGCCAGTCAAGCCGATTTGCCGGCGCAACGGCTCATCGTCGGCGAAACGTACACGCCCTCCGGCAATTGGAGCACGTTCCCACCGCATCGGCACGAAAAGGACGATCTGCCGCGCGAAGCGTACCACGAGGAAATGTATTTCTTCAAGGTCAGCCCCGCCGAGGGCTTTGGCATCACGCGCTATTACAACGACGCGATGGACATCGGCTTTATCGTGCGCGACCACACGATCTTGATGGCGCCCAAAGGGTATCACACCGTCGTCAGCGCGCCGGGGTACACCACGTACTATCTGTGGTTCCTCGCCGGCAATCAGCGCGTCCAGGCAACCGCGGATGATCCCGCGTACGCGTGGGTGTCGAAAACTGTGCCGATGTTGAAAGCGCTTGGTCACTGAAACCAGTGTTCCGTGGAGGACTTGTGATACTAGATCAATTCAAACTGACTGGTCAAGTCGCGCTGGTGACCGGCGCGGCGCAGGGCTTGGGGCAAGGATGCGCCGTCGCGCTCGCCGAAGCCGGCGCGGACATTGCCGCGCTCCATATTTCCGATGTGACACAAACCGGCAAAACGATTACTGCGCGCGGTCGCCGCTTTTTCGCGCTCAAGTGCAATTTGCGCGAGGCGTCGGTGGACGACTTGAACAACGTCGTCGGCGAGGTCGTCGCGCAATTGGGTCGGCTCGATATCTTGGTGAACAACGCCGGCATCATTCGCCGCGCGCCAGCCATCGAGTTCAGCGAGAAAGATTGGGACGATGTGCTACAGATCAATCTCAAAGCCGTGTTCTTTCTCTCGCAAGCCGCCGCGCGCGTGATGGTGAAACAAGGCGGCGGCAAAATCATCAACATCGCTTCGATGCTGTCGTTCCAGGGCGGCATCCTCGTCCCCTCGTACACGTCGTCGAAAAGCGCGATAGCGGGCTTGACGCGCGCGCTCGCAAACGAATGGGCGAAGCACAACATCAATGTCAACGCGATCGCGCCCGGCTACATGGCAACCGATAACACCGCCGCGCTGCGGGCGGACCCGGTGCGTAACGCCGCGATTTTGGATCGTATTCCCGCCGGCCGCTGGGGCACACCAGAAGATTTGCAAGGCATCGTCGTCTTTCTCGCATCCGCTGCGTCGAACTATATGCATGGTGCGATCGTGCCGGTGGATGGCGGGTGGCTCGCGCGCTAAAGAAGGCAAAAGTATAAAGTGGGAACTCGAAAGGAGACTATGGCTCGTTTTACTCGACTCGAAGTGTTGAATGCCATCGTAGAGACCGGGCTGGTGCCGGTGTTCTACCATCCTGACCTGCCAGTCGCAAAGAAAATCGCGGAGGCGTGTGCGGCGGGCGGCGCGCGCGCCTTGGAATTTACGAATCGCGGCGATTTCGCACCGTTCGTCTTCAAAGAACTCGCCGAGTACCTGGCGCAGGCAAATCCCAAAATGATTTTGGGTGTTGGCTCCGTCGTGGATGCGCCGACGGCCGCGCTGTACATCGCCAGCGGCGCGAATTTCGTCGTGGGTCCGCTGCTGAACCCGGAGGTCGCGCGCTTGTGCAATCGGCGCAAGATCGCGTACTCGCCGGGATGCGGCACGGCATCCGAAATTTCGCAAGCCGAAGAACTGGGCGTCGAAATCGTCAAGATTTTTCCCGGCGACTCGGTCGGCGGTCCGAACTTCGTCAAAGCGATTCTCGCGCCTATGCCGTGGACGCGCATTATGCCGACCGGCGGCGTCGAGACGACAAAGGAAAGCGTGACCGCGTGGATCAAAGCGGGCACCACCGCGCTCGGCATCGGCTCGAACCTGGTGCGGAAAGAGTGGGTCGCGGCGGGTGACTATGCCGCGATCACCACAAAGACGGCAGAGGTGCTCGCGTGGATTCGCGAGGCGCGGGGAAAGTGAGTCGAGTTTCAGGTTACCCGTTCGACCTGAAACCCCAAGAGGAATTATGGCAAATGTGATTACCTACAAACAAATCAAGCCCGCTGCGGCGTGCCAGTACGACGGCGTGTCGCTTGGCGAAGTGATGTTGCGACTCGATCCGTTCGATATGCCGACGGGGCGCGCGCGGTGGCTGCGCGTCTTTCAAGGCGGCGGCGAAACGAACGTCGCGTGTGGACTCGCGTTCACATTCGGTTTGCGCGCGGCAATCGTCACCGCGCTGGTGGACGACGACATCGGCAAGAACATTCGCAATCAGTTGCGCGAGTCCGGCGTGGATACGCGCCAGATCATCTGGTTCAACACGAAAAACGACGGCACGCGCTTTTCGACCGACGCGAAAGGGACGTTGATGAACGGCATCAACTTTACCTTCATCGGCAAGGGCGTGATTCCATCCGACACGTTGTACTATCGCGCGCATACGCCGGTGCGCGAACTGCGCGAGGGGGACGTGGACTGGGACACGCTCTTCGGCAAGGAAGGCGTGCGCGTTTTCAACACGGGCGGCATCTACACGCTGATCTCGCCAACGTCGGCGGGGCTGGCGCTGCAAGCCGTGCAAAAAGCGAATCAGTACGGCACGTTCGTCGCCGCCGATTTGAACTATCGCGCCAAAGTCGAGCCGAACAAAGCGCGCGCGCGCGAAATCAATCGGCAACTCGCGCCGCACTTGGGTTTTCTCGTCGGCAACGATAGCGACTTGAGTGACGCGCTCGGCTATGCCACGCGCGTGTCGCCGGACGCGCCGTACGCCGAATGGATCAGCGCGTATCAAGAGACGGTGAAACAGGTTGCGCGCGATTATCCGAACTTGAGTTTGATCGGAACGCAATGGCGCGGGGCGACGAATGCAGACATTGTCAGTTGGGGCGCGGTGTTGTACGACGCGCTGGAAGGCAAAATGTATCACGCGCCGTTGCGCGAGGACATACCGATTGCGGATCGCACCGGCGGCGGCGATTCGTTCGCGTCGGGTGTGCTAGCGGCGCTGCTCAAGGGCAAAGATTTGCAAACCGCCGTCGAGTGGGGCGCGGCGCACGGCATCCTCGTGCAAGAGACGCCGGGCGATACAACGATGATCGAAGAAAAGCTCGTGCTGGCGGAAGTGAAACGCGCGGCAAGCCAAGGGGGCGTGCGCGCTACGCGATAAAGCATGCAGGTGCGGCTAGGCCGCGCTAGGGATTCGCTCTAATATTCAACAGTCACCAAGCGCGGCTCGACGCGATCTTCGACGATACGCACATCCTCCTGCACCAAGCCGACCCAGTAGTACACGTTGACGCGCGGTGGTTTGTCCACGATGCGCAGCGTTCCGCTCACCGTGACACGCTGTCCCGGCATCAGATAGCGGTACTCTTTGCCATCCATCACCACGCGCGTCAACTCCTCGCTCTTCCCCAACTGCCAGCGGTACGGGTACGGTCGCCCGACACTGTTCCCCTCCGAATCGAGTCCCACGCGCCAGACCCCCGGCTCTTCGTGCTCTTTCCGCGTGTTGAAATTCTCGCTCGTCGTGTACACCGTCCCCGGTTCCGGACCCTTGGTCCGAATCGGCACGGGCCCAATGTTCTGCACCGTCACCGTGAACGTCAGCGTCTCGCCGAGCGGTACGATCAGCGCGGTCGGTTCGATTTTCAGGCTGGGTAATCCTCGCGGCGCCCATTCGACGCCGGAATTGGTGATGGTGGCGCGCGGGATGCCCCCCTCGCGGATCGTCAATCTCTTCGCGACGCGCGTGCGATTGCCGATAGCGTCCACCGCTTCGGCGATGACCTCGTACGTGCCGTCTGGCGGCGGCGTGGCGAGCAGGTCAATCCCGCCGTCGTAATCGTACTCGTGCGCGCCAACGCAACTCTGTTCGTTCTTGATGCAGAGCGTCGTTTTCTTCTCCGCGATCTCGTACCGTTTTTTGCCATCGGTCAGGTAAACGTCCACCTTCGCCGATTTGGTGAGCCAGTAGCGAATGGCCACGCGATCAGCGATACCATCTTGGTTCGGCGTGAACGAATCGGGGAAGACGGTAAAGTTGAGCAGTTCCGGCGGTGTCGAATCGGCTTGGGTGATCGTCAGCGATTTTTCCGCGCGGGCGATTTGCCCCGCGTGATCCTGCGCTTCGACGACGACGGTGTACCGGCCGTCTGGCAGCACGCGGTCGTTGACCGCGCCGCCGAAGAGCGCGTCGTACGAACCGGCGGCACGCGGCTGGTCCTTGCGAAAATCGTGCCGCGCGCCCTGCGCGTCGAGCAGGTAGATCGAAACGGCCGCCGGGCGCGTGAGGGTGTAGCGAATCGTCGTCGCGAGGTTCGGACTGCCGGCGAACGGCGAAATCGCGTCCGGCGTGAGCGATACATTCTCGAGCAGCGCGCCGGACGCGCACGCGCTCGACGCGAGGATGAGCAGGAGCAAAACGATAACGCGCTTCAATCGAACCTCCGAATGCTATCGGCACGGTGGACTGGTTGGGGCCTCCGCTTGTCCCAGCGTCAATCCGTCAATCCACACCGTGCCGTAGGTCTTCCACAGACTCGCCTTGACGATGACGCGTTGCGTCGTCGGCAGCGTGGTGAATGGTTTGTGGAAGGGCTGCCAGCCGTGCGTTTCGTCCGAAGCGGCGAGATCGGTCGTGCGCGGGCGCTTCCAGTTGCCGTCGTCTTCGTACACCGAAACGACTGCCGTGCCGGTGCCGTAGATGTTCGCGGTCTTGAGCCAGCCCGATAGCGCGTACGGCGTGTTGGGCTGCACGACGAGCGGATGCGAAGTCGCGATGATGGTGGCGTCCTTTCCGTTGGGTAGACTGAGTTTCAATGCGCCATCGCCGGAGAGGGTCGTTGCGTTATCTTTCATCACGCTGGCATCGTTCGGCATTTCGACTTGGGCGAGCAAGTCATCGGCTGTGAGCGTTTCACCGCGCGCGCGCGGGAGCAGTCCATCGAGCCGGGCGAGCGCTTCGCGCTGAAAATTCGTCTCGCGCTCGAGCGCGATCAGGTACATCTTGGTCGCTTCGCACTTTCTGCCGCTGGCGAGAAAGTTGTTGCCGGCGGTATAGCGCGCGTCGCCTTGCGCGGCAAGGACACGCGGATACGGTGCGACGATCCACGCGACGAACGCGGCGAATTCGACGAGAAGGACGGCGGCGAGGACGAAGCAACCGATGCGCGGCGACGCCGGCACAGCCGCGCCATTTCGAATTCGCGCGAGGAGCGCCAAGCCGAGCAGGATGCCGGCGACGATAAGCAACACGCCAAAGGGATTGACTGACAGCGCAAGCCCAAGCGGCGAAGCGGAAACGACTAGCGAATCCAGCGCGCCATGCGCGAGAAAATCGAGTTGACCGAGGAACGCGACCCCTTTGCCGGTCACGTCGAGAAAATCGCGATCGTTGCGAAAGAGGGCGACTGCCTGAACGAGAACGCCGAACACGAAGAGCGCGGCGAACAGGATGTCCCAGACTTTTCTCGCGGCGCGCGCGGAATCGCCGAGCCGCGCGCCAATCGGAATGACCAGCAACGGTGTCATCTGCGCCAGATAGCGTGGACCCCACCACGTACCCCCGTCCCAGTCCGGGCGCAGGATGTTCGAGGTGAACGCGGCGAGGGCGAGCGCGAGAAGCAGCGCGGCTTCGTGCGCGTTGCGTCGGAAGAACTCGCACCATGCGAGCAAGCCCAGAATGATCAACGGTGAGTAGAGAAAAACACTCTTTTCCGGCGAAAAGAGCAATCCACCGATAGCCACCAGCGGTTGGCTCTTGCCGATCAGTTCCACAATCCATTCGACTGGATTCTTCTCGGTGCCGGCGATCCCGCCGTAGAGTGTTCCAAAGCGCGCTAGCGCGTAGAGAATCTGGGTCGCAAGCATCACGAGGCTGGGCAGAATAAAGATCGCGATCGCGCCCAGTGATTGTGCTGTTGCGCGCCGCCGGTTGGAGTATATCACCGCGACGATGTAGGCGATAAGAAACGGAATCGCGATGGCTTGGATGAATTTGGTGAACGCGAGCAGACCGGCGAAAATTCCCGCCGCCAGCAGCCATACTGCGCGATTCGTCTGGCGGAATCGGTAGACAGCGTAAAAGGCGAGGAGCAACCAGAGCCCCAACAGTGGTTCGCGCGCAAAACCCTTGGCGTATGCGAACGCTATCGTGCCAAGTCCGTACGCGAGTGCGAGCAGTAAACTGGTTCGCTGTCCAAATCCCAGCTGCGCGCACGTTTCGAACAAGACGACGCCCGTGAGGGCGGTGAGCAGCGGATTCAGCAGCCCGACCAAAAGGAGTGTGATCCAGTTCGAGTCGGAGACCGGAAAGAAAACGGAGAGGATTCGCCCGATGATGTAGAAAGGAATCGCCGCGACGGATTGCCCCAGTTCGTACACCGAGTACGTCTGCCCGCCGACCCCGATGACATTGCGCGTGGCGGTTGGGCGAAAGGAAAAATCGCCCTCTTCCACGATGCTCTGGGCGACGCGGTACTTTTCGATCTCATCGCCGTACTGCGCCCAGCCCGACATTCCGAACCAGTACACCGTAAGCAAAAAAAGCAAGAGGAGAATACTCGTCGGAATCCGCTTCCACCATTCAAACGGCACGTACATTCTCCACCAGAAAATAGCGCATAGACACACACGGCGGGCAGCCGCACAGGGCTGCCCTTACTACCGCCCCTTCAACGCGAACACCTGTCCGAACATTCGGAACAATATCCGCAGATCGAGCCAGAGGGACTGGTGCTTGATGTAGTACAGGTCATACTGCAAACGAATGCGCGCGTCCTCCAAATTGTCCACGTAATCAAAGTTGACGACTGCCCAGCCTGCCATCCCCGGGCGCACGGCGTTCCGCAGGCGATGGAAAGGGATCACCTTGTCCATTTCGGCAAGCAGTCCGGGGCGCTCCGGGCGCGGACCGACCGCGCTCATCTCGCCCTTGAGCACGTTGATCAACTGCGGCATCTCGTCAAGGCGCAGCCGGCGCAACCATCTGCCCGAACGCGTGACGCGCGGATCGTCCTTTTGCGCGCGGAGAGGCACCCCGCTCGCTTCCGCGTTCAGAACCATCGTCCGCAACTTGACGAGTTTAAAGACCTTGCCTCCCTTACCCACGCGCTCTTGGGTGTAGAAAATCGGTCCCGGCGAATCGAGTTTGATGGCGAGCGCGATCAAAGGCAGCAGCAGGACAAAGATGAACAACCCGACCGTCGCGCCGATGATGTCGAGCGCGCGCTTGGCAAGCGGATACCAGCCGCCGGCTTCCGCCGAATCGAGCGGGAGCGCGACGTTCCAGTTATCACCGATGTGTTCGATCGGCACCATCCCAGTCAGTTGCTCGTACAACGTCGGCATCAACGTAATCTGGACGCCTTGCTCCTTGCATGCCAGAATCGCCTGAAACATCGGCGCGCTGATGTGCTGCGAGATGGCGATGATGATTTCCGGCACGTTGAAGGTCTGCACGACACGAACCAAATCATGAGAAGTGCCAAGCACAGGATGTTCGAAGGAAGACGCACCGCCGCGCCCACTGACGCGAATCGGCTGGGCTTGCTTCGCCGGATCGTCGTCTATGAAACCGACAATGCGATAGTGCGCCGGCGCGTACCGATGAATCGCTTCCGCAATCGTCTGTCCTGCCCATCCCGAACCGACGATGATGACCGGATGCACGAACGCTTCGCGCTGGAACATCAGCGCGTACACCACGCGCCACAACCCGATCAGGACGAAACCGCCGACGCCTTGATAGAGAACGACCCCGCGCGGCAAAATATCGGAGAGGAAGAACCAGACGCCAAAGTACGCCAGCGTGATCAGAACGATCGTCCCGCCGAGCGCGCGCAAGGTACTGGGTAAATCAACGATTCGTCGTGAGTCGTAGAGACCGTTGGCTGACGCCGAAAGAAGCCAGCACGCGGAGAGGAAGAAAAACCAGCCGACGTGCGCGCTCACGAACGTGCCGTCGAACACGCGGTCGCCGCGCACTGCCATCACCCACAGTGCGAGCAGCGTTGTCAGATTGACGAGGACAAGGTCAACGACGAGCAGGAGTAGAGTGAGTTGTCTGAGTCGTAGTGAGAATTGCATACCTTACCTGTTTATGGTTTTTTGCTCCCAGCGTATTTCTCCTTGCGAATCAACGTCGCGAGGAGCGCCAGCCCAAGTTTGAGTATCATCACGACGTAGTAGAACCAGTTGAAGAGAAAGACATAGCGCGCCGCCAGATTCTTACGATAGTACAGCATGTACGACTTGTGCCATTCGAACACCGAACGATACGGCGACAGACGCGAGCCGCCGAGACCGCCATAGTGAACGATCTGCGCTTCGGGATAATAGTACACCTGCCAACCGGCACGCGCGGCGCGAAAACAAAAATCGGTATCCTCTTGGTACGCAAAGAACTGTTCATCGAGCAAACCAATTTGCTCGATCACCGCGCGGCGAATCAGCATACACGACCCGGAGACCGCGGCGACCGCGTGCGTCTCGTTCTCATCGCGGTATGTGACGAGATAGCGCGCGAACAGCGGACTTTGGGGGAAGAGTGCCGCGAGCCCGCTGAAATAGCAGAACAAATCCCACGGCGTCGCGAGACTGCGCCGACACTGCTTTTGCATCGTCCCATCCCGATTCAGCACCTTGGGCGTGACGATGCCTACTTCCGGGCGCGTCTCCATAAACGCAACCAGCCGATCGAGTGCGCCGGGCAGAATGACCGTATCGTTGTTGAGCAAGAGCGCGTATTGGCTGCGACTCGCCCGCAGCGCCTGATTCGCCGCGACACTAAAGCCGGCGTTGTAGTCGTTCACGATGACGCGCACACGCGGAAACTCGTCGCGCAGCATTTCGACCGTGCCATCGCGCGAGTCGTTGTCCACGACGATCACTTCGAACTCGGTGAGCCGCGTGTTGGCGTAGAGCGACTGCAAACAGGCGCGCAGGAGCGTTTTGGCTTGGCGTGTGACGATGCAAACGGACAGGATCATCGGCGATATTTTTGTGCGGCGCGTTCGTACACCGCGAGCGTGTCGCGCGCGCACTGCGACCACGAGAATCGTTTGGCTTGGGCCAGTCCCGCGCGCGCGAGCGATTCGCGCCGCGCCCGATCAGTGATGACGACGTGCAGCGCGTCTGCAAGTTCGGCAACGTCGCGCGGATTGACCAGAATGCCGGCGTCGCCGACGATTTCCGGCAGCGATGAGACGTTCGACGTGATGACCGGCGCGCCGCACGCGAGCGCCTCCAGCACCGGCAAGCCGAATCCCTCGTACAAGGCGGGATAGACAAACGCATCCGCCGCGCTGTAGAGCGCGGGCAGCTGCTCTTGCTCGAAAAAGCCAGGGAATCGCACGCGCGCGCCCAACCCCAACTCGCGCACCGTCGCGAAAATCTCGTCGTCCTTCCAGCCGCGCGCGCCAGCCAGCACGAGCGTGTGCGGCGCGCCGCGTTCGACCAGGCGCGCGAACGCGCGCACGAGCGTCGTCAGATTCTTGCGCGGCTCCAGGTTGCCGACGTACAAGACGAACGGGCGCGGGATGCCGCGCGCGCGACAGATCGCGTCGAGCGCGTCTGTGTCCGTAATCGGCTGAAAGAGTGGCGCGACGCCGTACGGAATCGCCACCACTTTGTCCGGCGGCGTTCGCAAGATTCGCAGAATGTCCGCGCGCGTGCTCTGGGAGATCGCGATGAGCGCGTCCGCGCGTCGAGCAGACTGTGGAATCATCGTTTGAAAAAAGACGCGTTTGTAAAGCAGATGCGTTTCCGGGCAGACGAAGAACGTCAAATCGTGAAAGGTGACCACTGTCGCGCAACTCGCGGCGAAGGGGAGGGTGTAGTGCGGCGAGTGCAGCACATCAAGCCGCTGTTGCCGCGTGAGGCGCGGCAACGACACCTGCTCCCAGACGATTCGTCGCAGTCGCGATGTGAAAGGGAGCCGCACCAGCCGCGCGCGCCCCTTGCCTTCGAACAGCGGTGCGTCTC
>DYLA01000054.1 GCA_020722265.1 Anaerolinea sp. | reverse complement strand
CCGAGATTCCTCGCTTCGCTCGGAATGACAGCGATGCGACTTTGCACATGCCGTGTTTTTATTCCGCGCGCCAATTGTCACTTGAGCCGTTTTGCGTTATAATGTCCGCAGATCATCGAAGGGAAAAAGCCAATGGGATTCGTCGTAGGCGAAACGGTAGGACCGTACAAGATTACGGCGTACGTGGGACAAGGTGGCATGGCGACGATCTTCAAGGCATACCACGCCACCCTTGATCGCTATGTCGCTCTCAAAGTCATCCATCCCGCGCTCAAAGAAGATCGCTCCTTCATCAATCGCTTGAGACGCGAAGCCGCGATCATCGCTCGCCTCAACCATCCCAACATCGTCACCGTGTACGATTTCAGCGAATTCAAAGGTACGCCCTTTCTCGTCCTCCGCTTCATCGAAGGCAAGACACTGCGGGACATCTTGCGCGAACAGCGTCTCAGCACGCGGCAGATTCTCAACATCATCCGCCCGGTGGCCGATGCGCTGACCTACGCGCACTCGCGCGGCGTGTTGCACCGCGACGTCAAGCCCTCCAACGTGCTGATTGATACCGAAGGGCACGTCTTTCTCACCGACTTTGGCTTGGCGCGCCTCGCACAGAGCGGCGAATCTACCGCCTCGCAGGATATGCTCATCGGCTCGCCGCACTATATCTCCCCAGAGCAAGCCAAGAGCGAACCGGTCGGCGTCGGCACCGACATCTATTCGCTCGGCGTCATCCTGTACGAAATGTTCGCCGGGCGTGTCCCCTTTTCCAGCGATACGCCTTACGCGACGATCCTCGCGCAAATCAACGAGCCGCCCCCCTCGCCGCGTTCGCTCAATCCCAAGATTCCGCCCGCCGTCGAACGAGTCTTGCTCAAGTCGCTCGCGAAGGAACCCAGACAACGCTACGCCAGCATCCGCGAGATGATGCGCGCGCTGGAGAACGCCGCGCGCGGACCACGCGTCGAAGAGGAACGCGGCGCCCCCATCCCGCTCGCCGACTATAGACCTTCGCCCGCGCGCGCGCTCCAGCAATCCCTTGCCGGCCTAGGTGACCAGATCAGAGCCGCCACAACCTTACTCGGCGACCGGCGCGGGCGCCCGCTCTGGCTGCCCTTTGCGTCTGCACTCCTCCTGTTGTGCTTTCTCTTCGCGTGTCTCGTTGGCGTCGCTATGTTCGCGCTCCAAGCGATTCCGCTGTCACTCGCCGCAACCACGCGCACGGCGACGGTCGCGGCAACCGGCAGCGTGAGACCTAGCGCGACGATCCCTGCGCCGGCGCGCACCTCGCCGACGGCATCCGCCGCGTTGGCGCCGCCGGTGATCATCGCGCCGACGGCGACCCGCGTGCCCGCATCGCCGGTCGTTGGCGCGGCGCGCGGCAAAATCGCCTACAGCGTTGCGACCGGCGGCGCGGCGGAGCAACACGCCATCTGGCTCGCCAATGCCGATGGCTCGGACGCGCACCTCATTATCGAGATGGCGATGTGGCCCTCCCTCTCGCCGGATGGCAAACAGATTGCCTACTATCGCCTCAAGGACGCCGGGATTTACATCGCCAACCTTGATGGCAGCCATCCACGTCGCGTGGTCGCGGGCGAAACCTGCTGCGTCGAATGGGCGCCGGAGGGCAAGCGCATCGTCTATTTGCAGGGCAAACTCAAGGTCGGCGATACCAAGATTTTCATCGCGAACGTGGATGGGACCGGCATCACCGAAATCACGCCGGGGTTCAACCCGGCATGGTCGCCCGACGGCAATCGGTTGGTCTATGCCGGTTGCCAGCCGAACACAACGCAGTGTGGTTTATTCGTCTACGATCTCAAGACCAAGAACGCGACGCTGATCACGCGCGACAACGGCGCGAGTCCCAAGTGGTCGCCGCGCGGCGATAGAATCGTCTATCAAGCGGACGATGGCAAGGGGCACGTCAACCTCTTCCTCGTCAATCCCGATGGCAGTGGCATACGACAACTCACTTTTGGCAAGAGCAACGATGGGCAGCCCAACTGGTCGGTGGATGGCAACCACATCTTTTGGCGCTCGGATCAGGACGGCAAGCGGTGGGGTATTTTCGTGATGCGTGCGGACGGGACGGGGACGCGCTTGCTCATTGACAACGCACCGCCGGATGGCAATCTGTGGGCGCGCGAGTCGTTGAGCGCGGGTCCCTAGTCCGCCGACCTACAGTTTGGCGACATGCCCGCTTGCATCAGCGATATAAGAGAAACGCGGAAGCGCAAAACGGATGGTAGTGCCCCACGCAAAGACAAGGGGAAGTCAAACTATGGCAATCATCTCGATGTTTTACGGGATCATCGTTTCGATGTACTACTTGGACAAACGGCGGCATCATCTGCCCCACATTCACGTCAAATATCAAGACCAAGAAGCAGTCATCGCTATTCCAAGTGGCGAGATACTGGAAGGCGAATTGAAGGCAAGTAGACTAAAACTGGTGCAAGCATGGATTGAAATTCATCAGGACGAACTGATAGCCAATTGGGAACTTGCAAGCCAAGGTCAATCTGTGTTTAAGATTGAGCCTTTGAGATAGGAAGGGTCGCTATGAATCCACGAGTTGAGAGGGTCAAGCCTAATCCTGATTATACAATCACTTTGGTTTTCACTAACGGCGAAGTCAAACGCTTTGATATGAAACCCTATCTGAACATAGGGATATTCCAAGAGTTGAAAGATATGAGCGTCTTCAACTCGGTTAAACCTTGCTTGGGCAGTGTGCAATGGGAGAACGGTCAAGACCTCTGCCCTGATACGCTGTACATGGACAGCATTCCCGAAACCCGTTTTGTCGAAACAGTAGCAGAACAGAAAGCCGTCGCCTAATCAGCGTTCGCGGTAAGCCGCGTAGATCATCGAGTACTGGCGGCAGCATGAAAATCTGGATTAACGCACAACTTCCTCCAGCCATTGCCCACTGGTCGCCAAAACGTTTGCCGTCGAGGCGGTTGCCGTACGCGATTTGGGACTAGACGCGACCGACAAGGAGATATTCACTGCGGCGCGCGACGCCGTAGTAATCGTGATGACCAAAGACAGTGAGTCTGGAGTTTGGTCAATGGGCGCGGTGCGCCGCCGCAAGTTATTTGGGTGAGTTGGTTCACCAACGGCAGGAGAAATTTCTATGAGCATTTCGCCGGGCGATAACGTCGGTCCCTATCGCATCATCGAATCCTTAGGGCAGGGTGGTATGGCGACGGTATTCAAGGCATACCACCCCGCGCTCGATCGCTACGTGGCGATCAAAGTGCTCCATCCCGCGTTCAAAGAGGATCCGAATTTCCTCGCGCGCTTTCGCCGCGAAGCGCGCATCGTTGCGCGACTCGACCATCCCAACATCGTTCCGATTTACGATTACGCCGAACACGAAGGTACGCCGTACCTCGTGATGCGTTACGTCGAAGGCAAGACGCTCAAAGCCGTTCTGCGCGAAGGGTTGATGCCGCCCGACCGCGCGCTGGAAATCATTCGCCCGGTGACTGCCGCGCTGGCGTACGCGCACGCGCAAGGAGTCTTGCATCGCGACATCAAGCCATCGAACGTGATTCGCGCGAACGATGACCACATCTATCTCACCGATTTCGGATTGGCGCGCATCGCGCAGGCGGGCGATTCGACCCTCTCGCAGGACATGCTCATCGGCACACCGCAGTACATTTCGCCCGAACAAGCGCGCGGCGCGACCGCGGACGAACGCAGCGACATTTACTCACTCGGCGTCGTGTTGTTCGAGATGCTGACCGGGCGCGTGCCGTTCAGCGCGGACACGCCGTACGCGGTGATTCACGACCACATTTACACGCCGCTGCCCCTGCCTACCTCGATCAATCCGAATCTTTCGCACGAGATCGAGCGCGTGTTGCTCAAGGCGCTGGCGAAAGACCCGGACGCGCGTTTCGCCACGCCGACAGAGTTGATGACCGCGCTCGATCAAGCCGTCGCCGCCGCACCCCCACCCGCGCCTACCGCCGCGCCCATACCTGTCGCCGTGCCCGTACCGAGCGCGTCCGCGCCTACGCCGACGCCGGTGCCCGTCTCGGCGACCGCGGGCGCACCCAGCACGGCCGTCTTTGCGCCTGCGCCATCCAAACCACAACGCCGCTGGAGTCGCAAACAGATCGCCGTCGGAATGGCTGCCCTGTTTCTGGCGTTGTGTTGCCTCTGCATCGCTGCTCAAGCCATCGCGCCGCGACTGGGACGCGTGATACCCCTATCGCCGGCGGCAACGCGCGCGCTCAGAATGACGCCGGATCCATTGCAGATGGCGAAGGATCAAGTAACGGCGAATCCGCAAGACCCGCGCGCGCACCTCGCGCTCGCCGAGGCGTATGTCAAAGCGAAAGAGTACGAGGCGGCGTTCGCCGAATTCGATCAGGCGATCAAACTCGATCCCAAGTTGGGGCGCGCGTACCTGCAAGCCGGCAAACTGGCAACGAGTCTGGGCGAGTTCGACCGCGCCGCCAAGTACTTTCAATATGGGCGCGAGGCGATGCCGGAAGACCTCGACCTATTGCTCGCGCAGGGCGACCTGTTCTTCAAGTGGAAAAAGTACGAGGACGCGCAAACCGCGTTCGAAAAAGTGCTGCGCGCCAAGCCGGATTCCGCCGCGGCGATGTGGCGGCTTGGCGATGTGTACCGCGTGCAGGGCAAAGCCGCCGACGCGCTGCGGGAGTACTCGCGTGCCATCGTCACTGACCCGAATCTACCGGAAGCGCACTATGGACTAGGGATGCTGGCGCTGGGACGTGGCGCGACGGAAGAAGCACGTCGGCAATTCCAAATCGTCATCAACAACCCGGAGACGCCGCCAGACCTCCGCGATCAGGCGAGAAAACAACTCGAAAAGATTGGCGAAAAACCCTAGCACGGCAGACCACAACCCAAGGCTTCTCCCCGCTGATACAAGAAAACACGGATAAAGAAGAACTCGACCATCATGCCGCCGATCACTCTTTCCACCATCGAACGCGCTCGCGCCGATATTGCCGATCTGCGGCGCGGGCTGGGGGACCTGGCGCG
Organism: Anaerolinea sp.; assembly: GCA_020722265.1. Classification (GTDB taxonomy): domain Bacteria; phylum Chloroflexota; class Anaerolineae; order UBA4142; family UBA4142; genus DYLA01. Next base: position 8,785 of record DYLA01000054.1, on the reverse strand, counting down.
TTGGCTCGATTCGCAGCGCGCGGCGATTCCGCGCGCCGACCAAATCTACTCGCGTGTCGCGCAACTTGGCGAATTCCTGGAGCGCCTGAACGCGGGACTGGAACAACAAGAGAAAGAACGCGCGCAACTCGCCGGGCTATTTCAGGTCAGCCGCGCCGTCAACTCCTCGCTCGAACTCGACGAGGTGCTGAATCGCGCGATGGACATCATCATTCAAGTCACGCGCGCCGAACGCGGCTTTTTGATGCTCGCCGACGAAGACGGACTCCTGACCTTTCAGGTCGCGCGCAATATGGAACGTTCGACCATCACCAGCCCGGCGTTTCAAGTGAGCCGCAGCATCATCGAACGCGTGGCGCAGACCGCCGAGCCGATCCTTTCGACCGACGCGACGCTCGACCCGCGCTTTTCCGCGCAGGACAGCGTCGTCAGTCTCAGTCTGCGCTCGATCCTGTGCACACCGATGATCGCGCGCGACCGCGTGATCGGCGTCATCTACGTAGACAATCGCCTGCACGCGGGGATGTTCCAGCCAGCCGACCTCGACGCGCTGCGCGCCTTCGCCGACCAAGCCGCCATCGCTATCGAGAACGCGCGCCTGTTCGAAAACGTTCGGCAAAAGATGAACGAAATCGCCGAACTCAAGACATTTCAGGACAATATCTTTGCGAGCATCGCGTCCGGGGTCGTGGCGACCGATCTGGAAGACCGCATCACCGCGTTCAATCGCGCGGCGGAAATCATTTTCGAGACACCAGCGGAGCGCTCGCTGGGACAGCCGTACCGCGACGCGCTCGCGCCGCTCGCGCGCACACCGCTGCCGCGCTGGGTCGAGGAAGCCAAGCGAGAGGACAAACGCCGGGTTGCAGCAGAGATTGATTCGGAGTTGCCCGCGCGCGGCGCCGTCAACCTCAGTGTCAACATCTCGTCGCTGAAAGACACCGACGGCCATCCGCAAGGCGTCACCATCGTCGTGGACGACGTGACCGAAAAACGGCGGCTCGAAGCAACGCGCGAAATGTTTCGCCGCTACGTCTCGCCGGTCGTGGTAGACCGACTGCCGCGCGATCCCGATTTGCTGAAACTTGGCGGGCAACGCCAGGAGATTACGATTCTGTTCGCGGACGTGCGCGGTTTTACGAACTTGGCCGAACGGTTGCCTCCCGAGAAACTAGTGGACGTGCTGAACGAGTATTTCTCCGTCGCCACCGATGCGATTTTGGCAGAGGAAGGGACGCTCGATAAATTTATGGGCGACGCGGTGATGGCGATTTTTAACGCGCCGCTGCCCCAGCCCGACCATGCGCTCCGCGCCGCGCGCGCCGCGCTGGCGATGTGCGCGGCCGTCGCGCGTTTGCACGACACGCTGCCCGACGAACTGCGCCTGCACTACGGCATCGGTATCCACACCGGCGAGGCAGTCGTTGGCAACGTCGGCACGCGACTGCAGATGAACTTTACCGCTATCGGGGACGCGGTGAATCTGGCGCGGCGATTGCAGGAGAACGCGGCGGGAGGACAGGTCATCGTCAGCGCGCAGACGTACGCCCAGATTCGCAATCACGTGGTCGCCAAACGCTTGCCCGCGCTCAAGGTCAAGGGACGCGAGGCTGCCGCGCACGTGTGGGAATTGGTGTCGCTCGATGTTTGAACTGTGCTTCCTCGGCACCTCCGCCTCCGCGCCGAGCGTCGAACGGAATATGACTTCGACGCTGCTGATCCACGAGGGTCAGCGTTTTTTGCTCGACTGCGCGGAGGGGACCCAGCGGCAGATTTTGCGGAGCGGTCTTGGCTTCAAAGACCTGCGGCGCATCCTCCTCACGCACGGACATCTCGATCACATTCTTGGATTGGGCGGCATCGTCTCCACATTCGGGCGCTGGGAAGCGATTGCGCGCATCGAAATCTTTGGCGGGCGCTGGGCAATCGAGCGCGTGCGCGATTTGATGAAAGTGGTCTTGCGCGGCAAAGAAGTGGAGATGGACATTGATTACGTCGAGGTCAAGCCGGGGCTGCTTTTTTCGGAAAAGAATCTCGACGTGTTCGCGTTTCCGGTCACGCATCGCGGGCCCGGCTGTTTTGGGTATGCGTTTCGGGAAAGGACCAAACGACCGTTTCTCGTGGAGGCGGCGGAGCGGCTGGGCGTGCCGGCGGGACCGGAACGTCGCCGCCTCGTCGCCGGCGAGACGATCGCGCTCGCCGATGGGCGCGTGGTGCGTCCCGACGAGGTGCTGGGCGCGCCGGTGCCGGGCACCCAGTTGGTTTACGTCGGCGATATCGCGCGGACGGACGAAGTGCTCGAGCCGGCGCGCGACGCGGATGCCTTGGTGATGGAGGCAACCTATCTCTCGGACGATGTCGAGACGGCGCGGCGATTCGGACACATCACCGCCGCCGAAGCCGCGCGCTGCGCCCGCGCGGCGAACGTCAAGCGGTTGTACCTGACGCACATCTCGCGGCGATACTCGGGCGCGATGGTGGAAGCCGAAGCCCGCGCGATTTTCCCAGCGGCGACGGCCGCGAACGACCTGGATCGCGCAGTGGTGCGACGGATAGAGGAAACGGAATGAGTTCGATCAAGTATGTCATCAAACGCAGTGGGGCGATGGTGCCCTTCAACCCGGAGCGAATCACGAACGCCATCTACCGCGCCGCGGTCGCAGTGGGTGGGCGGGATCGTTCTATCGCGGAGGGGCTGACGCGCCAGGTGGTCGCGATGCTGGAAGCGCAAACCCCAGCCGACCAGACTCCAACCGTCGAACAAATCCAGGACGTGGTCGAAAAGGTGTTGATCGAAAACGGGCATGCGCGCGTCGCCAAGGCATACATTCTCTACCGCGACGAGCGCGCGCGGTTGCGGCGCGAGCGCGCCGGCAAAGCCTCGCGTCCCTCGGAAAACATTCCTTGGTCGAAAATCTGGCGCGTGCTCGATTGGTCGGTGGAGCACGGCGTCCATACCGTCGCCGGGTTGAACGCGCGCCTCGCGCGCGGCGAATTTCCGGACATTGTGCGCGAGACCGACGCCGCGTACAACGAAGACATCGAGAACGCCGCCGAGATGATTGCGGCGCGGCGCAATGATTTGAAGATAGTGATCATCGCGGGACCCTCCTCATCGGGGAAAACGACGACCACGATCAAGGTCGGGATGCGGCTCAAGCATATCGGCTTCAACCTCGTGACGCTCAATGTAGACCATTATTTCTTCGATCTGGAATTGCATCCCAAGGATGAGTTTGGCGATTACGATTTCGAGACGCCGCAAGCACTCGACCTTCAGTTGATCAATGAGCATCTGACGCGTCTGATCGCCGGCGCAGAGGTGCGGATTCCGTTCTACGATATGAAGACCGGTCGCCGACACAATGACCATACGCCGATGCGCTTGGGGGCGAGCGACATCATCTTGATTGACAGTTTGCACGGGCTGTATCCGGATATGACGCGCGACGTGCCAGACGAGTGCAAGTTCAAGTTGTACCTGGAGCCGCTGCTCCAGATGAAGGGACCGGGGGGCAAATACGTTCGCTGGACCGACCTGCGGCTGATGCGACGGATGCTGCGCGACGCGGCGCATCGCGCGTACGATCCGCGTCGAACGCTCTTGCACTGGCACTATGTCCGCAGCAGCGAATTGCGGAACATCATCCCGCAGGTTCACGCGACCGATTACATCGTCAACACGGGACTGCCGTACGAACTGCCGCTCTATCGCCCGCGTCTGCTCGACCAGTTCGTGCAGTGGGAGCAGGAGTACGCGAACGATCCGCTGCGCGAGGACGCGTACACGCGCGCGGCACGCGTGCGCGCGCTGCTGGCGGCAGTGACGCCGGTGGAGGACGATACGCCGGTGCCAGCGGATTCGGTGCTGCGCGAGTTCATCGGGGGGAGTTGTTACGAGTACTGACCGATTTGACTTGCCGTTCGACTCGTGCTAGAATCACGCCGCAATCGAAAAGCAACAACGTCGAGCCGGAGGAGTAGGTCTTGCTCGCTGGCAGAGAAGAAGGGTCACCGGGTGCAAGCCCTTCGCAGCAGAGAGGATCGAACGTCGCCGGGGAGTTGGGTCAATGAATGGCGTCCACGAATGCGCCGCCGCTGAATTGACTTCGGGTTCGCCCGTTATCGCGCGAGAGATGGGTTTCTAGTTGGATAACTTAACCCGAAGCAAGGTGGTACCGCGTGAGGAGAGCCCCTTCCGCCCTTGAGGTGGAAGGGGTTTTTGATTTCATTTGCGGAGGAACAACAATGTCTCATCCAATCGAAATGCCCAAAGCGTACGATCCCAAACAAGTCGAAGAGCGCTTGTACGACTGGTGGGAATCGCGCGGCTATTTTCAGCCGCGTATTGACCCCAAACGAAAACCGTTCGTCATCTCGATTCCACCGCCGAACATCACCGGCGAATTGCATCACGGGCACGCGATGTTCCTGACCTTCGAAGACGTGATGATTCGCTGGCATCGTATGCTCGGTGAGCCGACGCTGTGGGTGCCGGGCAGTGATCACGCCGGCATCGCGACGCAAAACGTCGTGGAAAAGGCACTCGCCAAGCAAGGCATCACGCGCCAGCAACTCGGGCGCGAAGAATTCGTCAAACGCGTGTGGGATTGGAAACGCGAATACGGCAGCATCATCACGCATCAGATTCGCCGGATGGGCGCATCGTGCGATTGGACGCGCGAACGATTCACGCTCGATGAAGGACTCTCGCGCGCCGTGCGCGAAGCGTTCGTGCGGTTGTACGAAAAGGGGCTGATCTATCGCGGACCACGCCTTATCAACTGGTGTCCGCGTTGCGAGACCGCCATCAGCGACCTCGAAGTGGAGCACGAGGATACCGCCAGCAAATTGTACTACGTCAAGTACCCTCTGGAAGGCGCGGAGCGCGAGTTCATTATGGTCGCGACGACGCGCCCCGAAACGATTCTGGGCGATACGGCGGTGGCGGTGCATCCGCGCGACCCGCGCTATCGAAAACTCGTCGGACGGATGGCGATTCTTCCCGTGCTCGGTCGCCATATTCCCATCATCGCCGACGACGTGGTGGACCCCGAGTTCGGCACCGGCGCGGTCAAGGTGACGCCCGGACACGATCCCACCGACTATGAGATTGGCAAGCGGCACCATCTGGAAGCGATCAACATTCTGAATCCGGATGGAACGCTCAACGCGAACGGCGGTCCGTACGCCGGACTCGACCGCTATGTCGCGCGCGAGAAAATGATCGCCGATTTGCAGAGTGCCGGCTGGCTCGATCACATCGCCGACCACACGATGGCGCTCGGGCGCTGTCAGCGCTGCGAAGCGATTGTCGAGCCACTGATTTCGACGCAATGGTTCGTGAAGATCGCGCCGCTCGCCCAGCCGGCGATCGAGGCGGTGAAAAAGGGCAAGATCAAGATCATCCCGCCGCGTTTCAACAAGGTCTATTTCGATTGGATGACGAACATCCGCGACTGGTGCATCAGCCGGCAACTGTGGTGGGGACATCGCATCCCGGTGTGGTACTGCGAGCACGGGCACGAGACTTGCGCGCGCACCGATCCGACGGCGTGCGCGGTGTGCGGATCGAAAAACATCCGGCAGGACGAAGATGTTCTGGATACGTGGTTTTCGTCCGGGCTGTGGCCCTTCTCCACACTCGGTTGGCCCCAAGCCACCGCCGACCTCAAGTACTTTTATCCGACGACGGTGCTGGAGACCGGGTACGACATCCTGTTCTTCTGGGTGGCGCGGATGATTATGATGGGGCTCGAATACACCGGTAAGGTGCCGTTCGCCTGGGTGTACCTGCACGGTTTGATTCGACACAAGGATGGCAGCAAGATCAGCAAATCGAATCCGCAGCCGGGAGACAATCCGCTCGATGTCATCCAGGACTATAGCGCGGATGCGTTGCGGTTCACGATTATCACCTCCTCCGCGCCGGGCAATGACACGCGCCTCGATTTGGAAAAAGTGGAGCACGCGCGCAACTTTGGCAACAAGATTTGGAACATAACACGATATGTGGTTTCAAGTTTCACAGACTCGGGTTCAAGGTTGGGCAACTTGCCACTGGGAACGTGGCGACCTGAATCCCTATCCCTCGCCGATCGCTGGATCTTGTCGCGTCTGAATCGTACCATTGCCGGTGTGACCAAGCATTTCGAGAACTGGAATTTTGGCGAAGGCAATCGGCTGATCTACGAATTCTTGTGGAGCGAGTTCGCGGATTGGTACATCGAGGCGTCCAAGCTCGCGCTCTTCGGCGACGACGCGCGGACAAAGCGGCGCACGCGCGCCATCCTCGCCCACACGCTCGATATGGGCTTGCGCCTACTGCATCCGACGATGCCGTTCGTGACCGAGGAGGCGTGGCAAAATCTCAAGCAGGCAATCGGGAGAAAGCAGAAGGCTGACGCGCTGATCGTTGCCGAGTGGCCCCAAGCGGATAAGCGGTTCTTGGACGCGCGCGCGGAGCGGGATTTCGCGCTGGTGATGGAAATCGTGCGCGCGATTCGCAATGCGCGCGCCGAGTTCAACGTGGAACCAGGCAAGCGCATTCCGGCGGTGATCGCCGCTGGGCGCGCGCGTCGTCTCTTGGAATCGCAGCGCGAGACGATCGCCGCGCTCGCACGGCTCGAGCCGGCACAGTTCGCGATTGCGGCGAAGGCGGAGAAACCGGCGCCATCGCTCGCGCTCGTGGTGGGCAAGATCGAAATCTACTTGCCGCTCGCGGGGATGGTAGACATCGAAAAAGAAAAGACGCGGCTGGCAAACGAAATCGCCCAAGTCAAAGCGGATATCGCGCGGGCGGACAAGTTGCTGGCAGGTGAATTCAGCCGGCGCGCGCCGAAAGAAGTCGTGCAGAAGCAGCGCGACGCGCTCGCGGCGAACCAAGAGCGCGCGGCACGGTTGGAGGCGCAACTGGCGAGTTTGGAGTAAAGGGCGTTGGAACGCGCGTCGCAAGGGGTTACGCACAATCGGCTTGAGCCGATTTAGCCGCAATTTGACACGCGCTCGAATGGGGGATATGCTTGGAAACAAGATGTCCGCTTCTCCACCGACCCACGAGGAACTGAGCGAGCGCGAACTGGAGATTTTGCGTTTAGTTGCGACTGGGGCAAGCAACAAGCAGATCGCGCATCAACTGAATATCAGCGCGAACACGGTCAAGGCGCATTTGCACAGCATCTTTGCCAAGACCGGCGCGGTCTCGCGCACCGAAGCGACGCTGTACGCGCTTCGCGCCGGCCTCGCCCAAGTCGAAGGTGCGCCCGTTGACGAATCCGCGGCGGCTTTGCCCGAGCGCGTGGTCGCGCGCGTCAATTGGTGGCGGCGTCCGGAAGTGATCGCGCTCGCGGCAATCGTGCTGGCAGTCGCAGCGATTGCGCTGATCAACGCGAGTCGCTGGACGGATGTGGGTCGTCCGACGGCGGCGGTTGCCGCAGTCAGCCCTGCGCCCATCGCGACGATTCCATCGCGCTGGCAGACGCGCGCGCCGATGCCGACCGCGCGCAGTGGACTCGCCGTCGCCGCGTATGCGAATCGCATCTACGCGATCGGCGGCGAGTCCGCGCAGGGCATCACCGGCGCGGTCGAACGTTACGATCCGGCGGACAATTCGTGGATCACACTCGCACCCAAGCCCAACCCGGTCACGGACGCGGGCGCAGTCGTCATCGGTGGACAGATTTTTGTGCCGGGCGGATGCGACGCGCACAGTGTTCCGACGAGTCGGCTCGAAGTGTACGCGCCGCGCGAGGATCGCTGGGAGACGCGCGCACCGCTGCCGATCGCGCTCTGCGCGTATGCGCTGGCGGCGTTCGAGGGGAAGATGTACGTGTTCGGCGGTTGGGATGGGCACGCGTTCGTCGCGTCGGTATACGAGTATGATCCGGAGCGCGATGCGTGGCGCGCGCGGGCGGTGCTGCCGACGGCGCGCGGGTACGCGGGCGCGGCAGTCGCTGGCGGCAAGATTTTCGTCATCGGCGGGACGGACGGAAAGCAATCACAAAGGGCGAACGAGGAGTATCAACCAGAACGCGACGAGTGGCGCGCGCGCGCGCCGCTGCCGGCGGGGCGCGCGGGGATGGGGATCGCGAGCATCGCGGAGATCATTCACCTCGTCGGGGGAGAGGGAGAGACCAAGTCGTTGCCGCCGATGCAATATTTTCATCAGCAAGACGCGTGGCAGAGGTTCGAGAATCCGCCTGGGATGGAGCGTTGGTTGCGCTTGGGGCTAGTCCCGGTCGAGACGCGCCTCTACGGCGTCGGCGGGCTGGTGGATGGTGCTATCGGCGAAAAGAATCTGGCGTATCAGGCGATTTATACGATTGTAGTACCCGGATTGCGTTGATAGAGGGCAAAACCACCCAAAAGGGTTATTGACTGTCTTGCGGCTTGATGCTACAATCCAGACTGAAATTACCGGGCGAGCGTCCGATTTATGTAGCGATCGCCAGAAGGAGCGATTTATGTATTCCAAGAAATTGACTTTCGTGATCCCGATGATCGTGTTGGTGGTTGGGGTCGTTCTCATCGGTGGGAATTCGGTTTCCGCCGCCGATCCGACGGCGACGCCGGTGACACCCACAGCCGTTTCGAATCCTGCGGCTACGGTTACGGCTACAGCCACGCGCACCCTCACTCCAACCGCAACCCTCACGGCGACGATTGCCAAGCGCTCGACGCCGACGCCCATTCCGGCGACGGCGACGCGTCCACCGGCAACTGCGACCCGCACGTCCACCAAGGTTCCGCCAACCGCCACGCGCGTTCCGCCCACCGTGACGCGCAC
>DYLA01000053.1 GCA_020722265.1 Anaerolinea sp. | reverse complement strand
GAGCGCGAGGTGATGGAACGACTGCAGGACTTGGGATATATTTCGTGAACGCCAAGTGGTGGCGTGACTTTTCTTCTGATTTAGCGTATAATAGCGAAGGTGTTCGTGTGTTGAGCGCCTTTCGCAAGCCCTTCTGGAGGAAAAAATGCTACAGACTCCACGCACAATTCGCCGGCTCATCCTCTCCCTCGCTCTCGCCATCTTCATGATCCCAACGGCAGTTGCCGCACAAAGCAAAAGCGCCGTGCAAACGCGGCGAGATGTAGATATTACGATTCAGACGAACGGGGAGGTGCAATTCGTCGAAATATGGCAGTTCAAATTCACCGGCGGACCCTTTCGTTTTGCGTATCGCGGCATCGAGTTGAACAAGGTAGAAGCGATTACCGGGATGCAAGTTGCCGAAGGGAGTCGCGCCTATCAGCAAGGGAGCGGAGAAACGCCCGGGACATTCCAGGTGTATCAGGAAAAGGGACAACAGTTTATCAAGTGGTTCTATCCGCCCGCGACGAACGAGTCCCGTACCTTCACCCTGCGCTATACACTGCGCGGCGCGCTGCGAATTTACGACGGCGGCGATCAGTTCTGGTGGAAAGTGATCGAAAACGATCACGGCTATACGATTCAAAACGCAACGATCACCGTCCACCTTCCCGCTTCGTTTTCGACGGATCAAATCAAGGCCGCGGTGACAACTGGGCGCGGCAACGCGCAGGTACGCGATGGTCAGACTGTCGTCTTTACAGCAAGCAATCTGAGCCAAGGCAGCGGCTTGGAAATTCGCGTGCAATTTCCGCATGGTGTCGTGACCGCCGCGCCGCCCGCATGGCAAGCGGCAGCGGATGCGGAAGCCGCTCTCCGCGCCCAGGCGGAACAATACAGGCCGATACTCAATTTGTTCTTCCTTTTCATCGGTCTCGTCCTCCTCATCGTGGGGCTGCTGTTGCTCTATCTCTTGTGGTTCTTCAAGGGACGCGATCGCCCGGTGCCCGCCGTTGCGCAGGCAAGCACTCCGCCCGGCAACTTGCCTCCCGGCGTCGTCGGTACGCTGCTCGACGAACACGCGGATATGAAGGATATTATCGCGACGATCATTGACCTGGCACGACGCGGCGTCATCAAGATGACGGAAAAGGAAACGCCCGGTTTTCTCGGCATCGGCACGAATCGCGATTATGTCTTCGAACTGGTCGGCGACGTGAATAAGTTGCGAAAGTATGAGCAGACGCTCGTGAAGCGCATCTTTGGCAGCGGCAGGGTACGCGAACTATCCGATCTCAAAAACAGGTTCTATACGGCGATTCCGCAGTTGAAAAGGGAGATGTACGAAGAAGTCACCCAAGCCGGCTATTTCTCAGCGAATCCGAACACGACCCGCGCGATGTATGCTGGATTCGGAGTTCTCGCGCTCATCGCCTTTGGCTGCGTCGGGTTCTTCTTTGTGGGCGCGCTGGTAGACTATGCCGATTTGGCATGGTGTCCGGCGGCATCGCTCGTCCTCACCGCGGTCGGACTCATCGTCATCAGCCCGTTTATGCCGAATCGCACCCTCAAGGGCGCGACCGAGCGCGCCAAGTGGGTCGCGTTCAAACGCTATCTCGAAAGCATCGAAAAGTACACCAAACTCGAAGAGGCAAAAGAGTTGTTCGACAAGTATCTGCCGTACGCGATTTGCTTTGGATTGGAGAAATCGTGGGTGCAAAAATTCGCAGCGGTGGCGACGCCCGCGCCCACATGGTACGAAACATACCCGCCGGTCGTGTATGGCGCGCCGTATCGCCGCGGCATCACCGGGTCGCCGGGGCGCGTGGGTACGGGAGGCAGTGCGCCGAGCGGTGGGCAAATGCCTTCGCTCGATGGCGCAGCCGCCGGCGCGTTTCGCGGACTCGATTCGATGACGACCGGCTTGTTTTCGATGCTCGATTCGACCGCGTCGGTCTTTAGCAGCGCACCGTCGAGTTCCGGCGGAGGAGGCGGCGGCTGGAGCGGCGGCGGCGGTGGTGGTGGCGGCGGCGGAGGCGGCGGATCTTCCGGCGTGGGATAGCAATGGCAATTCACAATTTGCAATTAGCAATTGTCAATTGGTACTTGGAGGTTAAATGGGGCGCATCATCGGAATCATCTTAATCGTTGTCGGGTTAGGAATCTGCGGCATCGTCACGCTGTTTCTCGGCGTCGGCGCGATGGGGGGAGGGCCGGAAGGCACGGGGCTAAGCCCTGCCGGCGCGATTCTCGGCATCGCGCTCTTTGGCGTGGTGCCCCTGTTGATCTTTGGCGGCGTCGGCGTTTTTCTGTTCATCAAGGGTGGACAGGAAGCCGCCGAGATGGAAGACGTTCGCAAGAAGGAGCGTTTGCTCGGTATGGTTCAAGCCGCCGGCAAAGTTTCGCTGCCGAACGCTGCCATCGAGTTGAAGATGACACGTGATCAAGTCAAGAACGCGATTTTCGACTTGGTGAATCAGGGCTTGTTCAGTGGGTACATCAACTGGCAAGAGGGCATCTTTTACTCGAAAGACCTCGCGCAAATGCAGACGACGAAATGCCCGAACTGTGGCGGCGAGCGCGAAGCGGTGGGCAAGGGGCTAGTGAAATGTCCGTACTGCGGCGCGGAGTTGTTCTTGCCCCAGGCATAGAAATCTCTAGCCCCTGTGTCAGCCAATTGTCAGACAAATGACCTTGTCCTTTGGTGCGAGGTGAGTTATCATTCCCTCGCCAAACCGGCAAGTGTCCTCTAGGAATCGGAGCGACTATGGACATCCTACAGCAGCGCATCCTCGAGATCGCGCTGCAAATCCCAGAGTACGTCGGCTATCAGCAAAAGGACCGGCGGCGCGAGATGGATCGGCACACGCGCCGGCAACTCGCACAAAAGTACGGCGAGTTGGACACGCTCCTCGCGCGCATTCAGAAGAAAGCGCCACTCGAACGCGTCGTCGCGCTGGAAACGCTCGATCAGAAATTGCAGCGGCTCATCGCGCGCCTGAACACTGCGCCGACCGGCTATGCCGGCTGGTTCGACGCGGCGCAAATCGGCGTAGCGGACATTGACGCGCTGACCCAGTTCGACGCCGCGCTCGCTGGCGGCGCGCCCAAATTGCAAGCCGCGATCGAGCGCGTCGCTGCTGCGCTCAAGGTGCCCGAGGACATGGAGAACGCGCTGGATGCGACGGCGGAACTGCTCGATGATTTGAACGCGCAATTCGACCAGCGCGAGCAATTTCTCGCCACCGGCAAAAAGCCTTCCCTGACCATCGGCAGCGACGCATCACCACTTGGCGCGCTCGAAGCGAAAAAAGTCGCACCGCCAGAACTCGCCAATCTCAAACTCAAAGACGCGTTGACGTTCGCGGCGACGGATTACCTCGTCACCGGCAAGATCACGTACAGCCGCGCGGGAGAATCGTTCTGGGCATTCCTGCTGCAAGACAGCGGCGCGCGGCGTTGGCTACGCGTGGGCCCGGGGAGTGAAATCGCTGTTTGCCAAGAAATCGAATTGAGCGCGCCCTCCCCCGCGCCCGCCACGTTGTCGTATGAAGGTCGCACCTACACGCGCGCGGATGCCGGGCAAGCCACCGTCATCGTCGAAGGCGCGGGCGGCAGCCAACGCGGTACCGCGAATTACGCGCGCTACATCGCCGACGACGCGCGGCTCTGGGTCGAAGCGTTCGGCCGCGAGACGCGCGCGATGGAGGGACAGACAATCGGTACGAACGAACTCCGCGTCTATCGGAGATAAAAAACTAACAGTTCACCCCAAGGAGGAACACCATGGGTTTTCTCGATCGCATCACTCAAATCGTGCGCGCTAACCTCAACGACTTGCTAGACGACGCCGAAGATCCCGAAAAGATGCTCAACCAGATCCTACGCGATATGGAAGAGCAGTTGCGTCAGGGACAGGCCCAAGTCGCCGAGCAGATCGCGCAGGAGAAGATGATCCAGTCCGATCTCGACGAGGCAAAGCAGAAGGTAGGCGAATGGGGCAAGAAAGCCGAACTCGCCGTCACGAAGGGGATGGACGATCTCGCGCGCGAGGCACTCAAACGGCAAGGGGACTATGAAGAGCAAGTCGAGATCTATGAAAAGCAACTCGACGTGCAGCAACAAGCCGTGCAAAAACTCAAGAGCGAACTCGCCGCGCTCCAAGCCAAGTACGACGACGCGCGTCGCAACAAGGAGATGCTCATCGCCCGCGCCAAGCGCGCCGCTGCGCAAAAGCAAATCGCCACCGCCTCCGCGAAACTCTCGACGGTGGATTACTCGTCCGATCTGGCGCGGATGCAGCGCCGTATCGAAATGCAGGAGGCGCGCGTCGCCGCCCAGCAACAAGTCGCGTCCACGACGACCGACACCCAGTTCGAGCAACTCGGCGCGGACGACGCGGTGGAGCAGCGGCTCGCCGCGCTCAAGCAAAAACTCGGCAAGTAGGCAAGTTTCAGGGCACTAGCAAAGCACCCTGAAACTTGCAGCCTGAAACAGGAGAATCGAAATGCCACGTATCATTGATGTCGTCGAGTTTCTCGACAACACCGGTAATGAAATCGTCCACCGCGAGCCGCCGGATGGGCCGGGCGATTTTCGGCTTGGCTCGCAGGTGATCGTGCGCGAGAGCCAGCGCGCCGTCTTTTTCCGCGACGGTAAATCGCTCGATGTGTTCGGTCCGGGTCGCCACACCATCACGACGGCGAACATTCCCATCCTCGCTAGTATCATCGGACTCGCGACGAGCGGCAAGTCCCCCTTCCCCGCCGAAGTGATCTTTGTCAATATGCGCGAATTCCTCGACCAAAAGTGGGGGACACCAGAGCCCATCGCCTTTCGCGATCCGGAACTGGGAATGGTGCGCCTGCGCTCGTTCGGCACATTCTCGTTCGTCGTCAAAGACCCATCGCTCTTTGTGAACGGCATCGTCGGTCAGCAGGGCATCTACACGACCAGCGCGCTGCAAAATTATCTTCGCAGTATCATCGTCGCCAAGATGACCGACCTGCTGGGCGAACAAAAGAAATCGGTGCTCGATCTGCCCTCGCTTTACAACGAAATCGGCGCGGGGACCAAAGCGCAACTCAACGACGATTTCGCCGTGATCGGCTTGAACCTGAAAGCGTTGTATGTGAACGCGATTACGCCGACGGAGGAGACTGCCAAGGCGATTGACGAGCGCGCGGCGATGGGCGCCATCGGCGATATGGCAAAGTATATGCAGTTCAAAGCGGCGCGCGCGATTGGCGATGCGGCGCAGCAGCCCGGCGGTGCGAGTGGCGCGATGGACGCCGGTATCGGTCTGGGCGCAGGGGTTGGCTTGGGCGCGGGGCTTGCCGGGATGATGGCGCAAGCGATGCAGCAGGCACAGTCTGGCGCGAAGGCAGCGCCCACCGTCATCTGTCCGAATTGCGGTACGGCGAACCCGGCGGGCGCGAGATTCTGCAACAGTTGCGGCGCAAAACTGGCGGGCGGCACGGTGAAATGCCCAACCTGCGGCACCGAGAATCCGGCGGGCGCCAAGTTTTGCAGCAACGATGGGACCAAGTTGAGTTAACGGAGAAAATTCCCTATGGCTGATCTGTCTAACAAAATCGCTGTCGTCACCGGCGGCGCGCGCGGCATTGGACGCGCCATCGTCGAGACGCTGGCGCAGCGCGGCGCAGACGTACTCGCCGGCGATCTGAACGAAGATCAGGTCAAAGCGACTGCCGCCGAAATCGCTGCGGCGACCGGACGGCGCGTCGTCGGCTGCCGCGTCAACGTCGCCGACAGCACGAGCGCGAAAGAATTCATCGAACGCGCCTTCGCAGAATTCGGACGCGTGGATATTTTGGTGAACAACGCCGGCATCACGCGCGATAATCTCATCGTCCGCCTGAACGACGAGGATTGGGACCTGGTGCTCGATGTCAATCTCAAAGGTGCGTTCAACTGCTGCCGCGCCGTCGCGCGCGCGATGATGAAACAGCGCTACGGGCGCATCGTCAACATCAGCTCCGTCGCTGGGATAGCCGGTAACGCCGGTCAGACCAACTACGCCTCCTCCAAAGCCGGTCTCATCGGCTTCACCAAATCACTCGCGAAAGAACTCGGCTCGCGCAACATCACCGTCAATGCCGTCGCGCCCGGCTTTGTCACCACTGTCTTGACCGATGTTCTGCCACAAGAACTCAAAGAGATGGCACTCAAAATGACGCCGCTCGGACGCTTTGGCAAACCCGAAGACATCGCGCGCGCGGTTGCCTTCCTCGTCTCGGACGACGCCGAGTTCATCACCGGCCAAATCCTCTCCGTGGACGGCGGAATGGTAATGCAGTAAACACCCCGCGCGGGAGAATAGGATGGAAGACCATTTGGGCAAAGTGACAGTCGCCCCCGAAGTGTTGTACTCGCTCGTGCGTCTAACCGCGCTGGCAACACCGGGCGTCGCGCGCCTCGCCGATCTCCCAATCGGGATGCGTCGCCTGTTTCGGGGGAAAGCCGCCGAAGGCATAAAGATCGAAATCACGGACGACGCCGTCGCCATTGACCTCTATCTTGTCGCGGAGCCGGATGCCAAAATGCTGTCGCTGGGACAAACCTTGCAGCACGAAATCAGCCGCGCCATTCAAGATGTCGTTGGAATGCCGGTGCGCCAAGTCAACATTCACATCGAAGATGTGGCGGACCGACCGCTCACGGCGGAGGCGTAGCGCCGAGCGAGGTCCCTGTGAAGATTCGACGTCAGGCGCGTGCCATCGCGTTCCAAGCCCTCTTCGAAATTGACAGCGCGGGGCACAACCCCGCGCGGGTGCTCAGCCATCTCGTCGAGAGCGCAAACCTGTCGCCGCAAGGCGCCGCCTTCGCCGAAATGTTAGTGAAAGGAGTAGTCGAGCGTCGCACCCAACTCGACCAACTCATCGGCCAGTACGCGCCCGAATGGCCCGTCGAACAGTTAGCCGCCGTGGACCGCAACATCCTGCGCCTCGCGTTGTACGAGTTACAGCACAACGACGATGTCCCCATCAAAGTCGCGGTCAACGAAGCCGTCGAACTCGCGAAGACGTTTGGCAGCGACACCGCACCGCGATTCATCAACGGCGTGCTCGGCGCGTTCTTGCAGGCGCATCCTGCCGCCGAACTGCGTCCCAGTTCCTAGCGCGAAAAGCAAGCCATGCCTCACGACGCGCTACGCGCGCGATTGCAACGCAAAGAGTACGCCGCGATCGCCGAGCGCGCGACGCGGGATAGACGCGTGCTGTGGGCAATCGGACACATCGCCGAGCGCGACGCGGCTCTCGTGCGCTTTGCCGCGCCGCGCGTAGCCGCGTTCCTCGACGACGCGAATCCAACGGTGCGTGGACTCGCGGCATGGTGTCTCGGACGGCTGGCTGAACGCGCCAACCTCACCCGCTTGCGAACGCTCGCCCAAGACCCCTCCGCGTTCCCACTTTTCATCGAGGACGAACTCGTCGAGCAAACCGTCAGCCAAGTTGCGCGTGACGCGCTGATTCGACTGACGGAAGACGAACCACAACGAAAACGTTAAAGGAATCTATGGCAAAAAGTCGAGTGATCATTATGGGCGCGGCGGGACGCGACTTTCACAACTTCAACGTCTACTTCCGCGACAACCCCGCCTATCATGTCGTCGCCTTCACCGCGGCGCAGATTCCCAACATCGAAGGGCGCGTGTACCCGCCCGCCCTCGCCGGTGCGCTCTACCCTCAAGGCATCCCTATTTTTCCGGAAACCGATCTGGCGAAACTCATCGAGGAACATCAGGTGGACCAGGTGGTTTTCGCCTACAGTGATATTTCGCACGAAGCGGTAATGCATCGCGCTTCCACCGCGCTCGCTGCCGGCGCAGACTTTAGATTGCTGGGGCCCCGCGCGACGATGCTCCCCTCCACCAAGCCGGTCGTCGCGGTTTGCGCTATCCGCACCGGCGCGGGCAAATCGCAGACGACGCGCGCCGTCGCCGCCGAATTGCGCGGAATGGGCCAGCGCGTCGTCGCCATCCGGCATCCTATGCCTTACGGCGACCTGACCAAGCAAATCGTCCAGCGCTATGCCACCCTCGACGACCTCGACAAGTACCACACGACGATCGAGGAGCGCGAGGAGTACGAACCGCACATCGTGCGCGGGACGATCATCTACGCGGGCGTGGATTACGAAAAAATTCTGCGCCAAGCCGAAGCCGAAGCGGACGTGATTCTGTGGGACGGTGGCAACAACGATTTTCCCTTCCTCAAGCCCGATCTGCTCATCGTCGTTGCCGACCCGCACCGCGCCGGGCATGAACTCACCTACCATCCCGGCGAAACGAATTTTCGAATGGCAGATGTCATCGTCGTCAACAAAGTGGATACGGCGAACGCGGAAGATGTCAACCGCGTGCGCGCGAACATTCGCCGCGTCAATCCAACCGCCACCGTCGTCGAAGCCGCGTCGCCGATCTTCGTGGATGACCCGGTGGCGATTCGCGGCAAGCGCGTCCTCATCGTCGAGGACGGTCCCACGTTGACGCACGGCGAAATGTCCTATGGAGCGGGGGTCATCGCCGCGCACAAGTTCGGCGCGCGCGAAATCGTTGACCCGCGCCCGTACGCCGTCGGCTCGATTCGCGATACCTTCGCCAAGTATCCCAACACCGGCGCAGTTCTCCCGGCGATGGGATACAGCGATCAACAAATCCACGAACTCGAAACGACGATCAACACTGCGCCGGTAGACCTCGTGTTGATTGCGACGCCGATTGACTTGCGCCGCGTGATTCACCTTGCCCATCCCGCCGATCGCGTGCGCTACGAATTGCAAGAAATCGGTCAACCGACTTTGGGAGACATCTTGCGCGCCAAATTTAAATAGAAAAACACGTCGGGGCGTTCCATCGAACGCCCCGACGCATTTGAACGCCCATGCCCCCACCTTGGCTAGCCGGTCGCGCGGCTCTGCAATTCCGAAGTGGGACGCAAGCCAAGCGTCAACTTGATCTGGAGTTCCTTGCCCTCACGCAGCACTTTGAGCGTCACCGTGTCACCGGCTTTGTGAGCAAAGAGAATGCCCACCAAGGGATGCTCCTCATCAATCTTCTGTCCGTTGAATTCCAGAATCACATCCCCTTCCTGCAAGCCTGCCCTCGCCGCCGGGGTGCCGGCTTCGACCTGTGTGACGACCACGCCGTAGGTCACATTCAAATTCAACGCACTTGCGATCTGCGGGTCAACCTGCTGGTAGAGGATGCCGATGTACGGACGCTCGACTTTGCCTTTGGTAATCAACTGGTTCGCGATCTCGCGCACCAAGTTCGATGGAATCGCAAAGCCCAAACCCTCTGTCGGATTCCCACTGCTCGTCGCGCGCACGACCAGCGTGTTGATGCCAATGACTTGCCCCAAACTGTTGATGAGGGGTCCACCCGAATTGCCATTGTTGATCGCGGCATCCGTCTGAATCAGTCCTTGCATCGAGCCGAGAGTGCGATTGAGCGCGCTGACGACTCCCATCGTCACCGTGCCGCGAAAATCGCCGAGCGGGCTGCCAATCGCGATGGCAACTTGTCCGGGTTGCAACGCGTTCGAGTCTCCCAACGTTGCCACTGCCGGCACCGGTACGTCCACCTTGATGACCGCAATGTCGGCAATCGAATCCGCGCCGATCAGTTTCGCGTCCGCCTTGGCGCCATCGGCGAAGATCACCTGCAAGTTCTGCCCATTCTCGATGACGTGATTGTTCGTGACGATATATCCCTTTGCGTCAATGATCACCCCCGACCCGGACGAGGTCGGCGTGATGGTGCCGCCGAAGAAACTACGCCGCGCCGGCAGTTGGTTGATGACCGTCACCACCGCCGGCTTGACCTTGCGGACAGCCTCGATGATCGCCGAGTTTTCTTTCAGGGTGATGTTGGTGACGACCGGCGCAGACGTTTGAACCAATTGTTGCGCCGACGTTGCTCGCGCGACGGCCGGCGTAGAGACCGCCGACTGCGCGGTCACATAGCCAGCGACGCCTCCCATCACACCTCCCCCCACGACACCCAGCAAAACGGCAAGGATCACTAAACACGATATCAAGCCATAGTTCGATTTTTGCATTTTGTCCTCCTTGGCGCGAGATGAATTCCCATTTCACGCTCGCCGACATTATTTGTCTTTTAGATTAGCCCCAGATGAAAAAAGCGTAAGACAAGTATGAAAACTATTGGGGCAATCGTCCAGCAAATTCCTCCAGGGTATCCGCGTACGACACTCGAATCCGACGCAGCGCGAACAACTCGTCGGCGCGCTGCCGATAGCCTGTCGCGAGGGTAACCGCGCTGGCGTAGCCAGCACGCTTGAGCATTTCGATTACCGCCGGGTCGTACTCGCCATAGGGATAACTGAACGCAATCACCGGCTTGCCGAGCCGTCGCTCCAGCAACGCTTTCGATTCCGCGATTTCCTTCATCGCCGCGTCCGGCGCGAGGGTTCGCAGATGCGGATGCGAGAGTGTATGTGATTGGATATCCATCCCCGCCGCCGCCATCTCTTGGAGTTGCGTCCACGTCAGAAACTGACCGTACCCCAGCGGATTGGTGTACACGAAAAACGTGCCGATCAAACCATACTTTTTCAGAATCGGAAACGCTACCGTGTACTGCTCCCGCCAGCCATCGTCGAATGAAATGACGATCGGTTTGACAGGGAGCGGCTGGCGTTCGCGCAGATGCGCGATCAGTTGCGCCATCGTAATCGTGCGAAACCCGCGTTGCGCCAAATAATTCATCTGCGCCTCGAAATGCTTGGGCGCAACGGTCCACGTGCGCTGCAACTCACTCGCGTCGTTCGGCAGATCGCGCAGGTTGTGGTACATCAGAATCGGGACGATAGCGGCTTGGTCCGGCGCGGGCGCGGTGACGAACGCGGTGGGCGTGGCTGTGGGTATGCGCGTTGTCGTCGCGGTAGGCATCGGCGACGCGCTGGGAGTTGCGACCGCTGGGGCAACTCGCGGCGATGGCGCGGGCGTTGGCGTTGTGGGGCTCGCGCACGCGGCGAGGAGGAGAATCGTCGCGAGGACGAGAGGCGGATTGTTTTTCTGTTTGGAGACAATACCCATCTGTATTATAATGCTGCCCGGAGGCATCTATGGCGGAAGCACCGCCGACGAAGAAGACAAAATCTACGCGGCGCATCATTCAAGTCCTCGCCCTGTGCGCGGCGATTGCGATCACGCTCAGTCTGGCTTGGTTGCCAATCGACTGGCGTCATTGGGATTGGGAACAGATCAAAGTGTATGGCTATGCGGGTCTGTTCCTCATCACGCTACTTTCGGACGCGACGGTGCTGATTCCCTTTCCCGGCTTGGCGAGTGTCTTTCTGGCAGGCGGTTTTCTCAACCCCCTCTTGGTCGGCTTGATTTGCGGTTTGGGCTCGGCTTTGGGCGAACTGACCGGCTATCTTGCCGGCTATGGCGGGAGCGCCATCATCGAAGACCGCGAGAAATATACGAAACTGGAAGGTTGGATGCGCCGCAACGGGACGCTCACCGTGTTCGTTCTTTCGCTCATTCCCAATCCGGTGTTCGATATGGCTGGGGTTGCGGCCGGCGCGCTCAAGTTCCCGTTATGGCGATTTATCGTTACGTGCTGGGCTGGCAAAGCGATCAAGTTCACCGCGGTCGCGCTTGCCGGCGCGGCGTCGCTCGATTTCGTCAAACCGTTGCTTGGATTATAACCCACACATCCACGGCTGTAAAGTCGGGAGGAGTGAATTGAATTATGGCTCAAGACGCCCTCGAACAGAAACAACTCCCTGCCTATGCGATTCGCATCTGCTACGACATCATCGCCGAAGAGACGCCGAATCGCGACGCGCTCCAGCGCATCTTTGCGCTCGCTGGGCTCGCGCGGTATGGCGAGTCTCCCCCACCGATGGACTCGACTCCCTCGATTACGCTACGCGAGTACGAACGCCTCATCGGCGTCGTGTGGCAAGTGTTCGACGAGATACAAGCGCGCGAGATTTTTCGCCGCGTGGGACAGCGCGGCTTCCAGCGGCTGACGCGCAGCGGCGTGCTGATGTACACCCAGTTCCTGCGCGCGTTCGATTCCATTGGCACCAAGCGCGAGCGGGTCGCACTAGCGATGGGGCGCCTGACCGCCGAATTGACGCGCGCGCTCGGTTATCGGCACGAGTTTCGCCGCGAGGGAGAGGATTTCATCCTCGACATCTACGACTGTCCGTACTGCGCCGAGTTGCTGCGCCGCCAAATCAAGCCGAAAGAGGAACACGTCTGCCACATCCCGGTCGCGTTCTACCAAGCCGCGCTCAACTGGGCGAGTGGCGATCCGCACACGGTGCAGGAGATTTCTTGCCGCCTCACTTCGGGTGAGGCGTATTGCCGTTTCAAGATTTACTGGAACGTGGTGTTGAAAGAAAGAGTGTAAGCACAGTCTGCCGTCGGACGCGGCAACGCGCCCCTGGCTGTCTTGGGCATATCGCGATTGCCCGACAAGGTTGTGATTCGTGAGCATCCTACGGTCGGTCAGTTCGAACCAGCACGTTGCCCGGCAAACGAATATCCCGAAACCGCTTCGCGCGTCGTACTGCAACGCGCGCTAACGGTTTTTTGCTTGGCGTCAGTTTGAAAACTGACGCGTGAGTTGGAAATATATTTTCCAACTGACGGGTACTCTCAAGATAGGACACAATCTTGGGAGGTACCCGATGGCGCGATTGTTTGCGGGCGAAAAGGATTGCAAGTCGGACGATGTTTTGCGCGCGCTGCGATCTCACGACTTGGGTTTACGCGAAAGCGAATTGGCGGCATTCCTGAAGTGGGATCGGCGGACGGTCAACAACTATTTGCGTGATCTGGAAGCGCAAGAACGGATTCACAAAGAGGGGCGGCTGTGGTTTGCCGACGAATAGCGTATGGCAGAATCCATTGCGCTAATTTTCCAACTGCGGAGTAGAATAAGAATAGAGGAACAACGATGCCCAAAGTAGATCAAGCCACCTACGAAGATCGCAAGATGCGCGTGTTTCTGACCTTGCGCCGCTATCCGAACGGGTTGACCGAAGCCGATCTGGAACAAGAGACTGGATGGAATCGTCGCACGCTCAATAACTATTTGCGCGCGTTGGAGACGGAAGGGAAAATCTACAAGGACGGCTTGACTTGGGCGGCATTGCCGTTCGACGAACTGCGCCTGCGCCATTTCGAACTCTCGCCCGAAGAAGCGATGACGCTGTATCTGGCGACGCGCTTGCTCGCCAAGCAGCACGACAAGCGGAACGAATCTGCCGAGACCGCGCTGATGAAACTCGCCGCGGCGCTCAAGACGAACAAGATCGCGGGCGAAGAAATTCATCAAGCCGCGCAAGAACTGGCGCAGCGCCCCGTGCAGAAAGAGTACAATCTGGTTTTTCGCGCGGTGATGCAGGCGTACATCTATCGCCGCGTTTTGCGCGTCACATACGAGCCACTGCACGGGCGCGCGTTCGACACCGATTTCGCGCCGTATCTGTTGGAGCCGTCCGCGATTGGATACACAACGTACGCGATCGGGCACAGCAGCATCGTCAACGCGGTGCGGACGTACAAACTGGAACGCATCAAGGCGGCGGCGTTGACGCGGCAAGAGTACGTCATCCCGCGCGAGTTTCGCGGCTTGGACGTGCTCAGGAGCGCGTGGTCGGTGATTTACGGCGAGAATCTGCTCACGGTTGTCTTGCGCTTTAGTCCGAACGTTCGCAAGCGCGTTGAGGAAACGCGCTGGCATTTCTCGGAAGAAAAGCGCGACGACCCCGACAAGCCGGGTTATTTGCTTTGGCAAGCGCAAGTCGCGGACACGACGGATATGCTGCCGTGGGTGCGCGGCTGGGGCGCGGATTGCGAGGTGCTGGAGCCGCGGGAGTTGCGGGAG
>DYLA01000052.1 GCA_020722265.1 Anaerolinea sp. | reverse complement strand
TCAACTCACCCAGCCCCAGCGCGCGAAGGACCAGACGAACCACGCCTGCACGACGACGCACAACGCGATCGGCAGGGCGCGCCAACGCCAGCGCGTCCGCGCGAGCGTCACGAATATCGGAAAGGCAACAACGCCGTAACGCGAAATCGAAGTGAGTGGAACTTCTGGAACCAACACTTGAACTGTCATAAACGGAGGAAGCATAACGACGATGCTATAAATAGTCCAAATCGGCGGCAGAGTACGCACTCCTGCGCCAATCAAAATGAGAAACAGGAAAGCAAAACTCAGGTCAAACATATTGCTCACAACAACAACCAGAGAATCCGAAAAAAGCATTTGCGCAGCCATCACGATATTTTGCCCAGGCAAACCGGTGATACGCCAAAAGGAAAATCCGCGCGCCCAAACGTTGGCGTCTCCAAACATCACAAATAGATAGACCCAGAACGCCATTCCCACGCTACTCGTCGCGCCGAAGATGAGAAAATGCCGCACCCGCGCCTTACCTTGACGGAACTGCATCACCAACTCGAAAAGCAAGGGGATGACCAGCATCACCCCCGGCGCGCGCGTCAGCATCGCCACTGCATTGGCGAGCCCGGCACGTGCCCAGTGCCCATCGGGCGCGCTCTGCAGCGCCAGCAGCACCGCCAGCAAGAACAACGCTTCGGTGTAGCCCGCGAACAAAAAGAACCCGGTCGGAAAAATCGCCAGCCACACCAGCGCGTCGCGCGCCGTCCCCTCCCCAAATTCGCGCGCGACCATTCGATACAGCAGCACGTAGCAACCGAGCGCAGCCAAGTTGGAAACGATCAGCGCCGCCAACAGCCACTGCCCGCCCAACAGCGTCCCCACCGCGCGCACCAGCAGCGGGTACGCCGGATAGAAACCCAGACTTCCATCGTCCACCGCATACCCTTGCGCCGCGATCTTGAGATACCACTGCGTATCCCACCGGCTCCACGGTTCGAGCAGGTAATACGCCAACCCATCGCGCAGGGGAGGCTGGAACCCAAAGTTGCCCCCCGGATTCGGCGGCGCAGACGCGGTGGCGATACTCACCGCCGCGACGAGCGACAACGCAACCCGCGCGCCCAAGAACACCCGCACAGGATATTTCACTGATGCCCACACGCGCGCCCAAAACGCCGCGCCGCGCCAATTCGATTCCATCGCTCTCCCCGATCCTCACTCCACTTGGGGCGGACGCGCGTACACGCGCGCGAGGCGCGTCAGCGACTCGCCCACCAATTCGATCCTGCTTGCGTCCATCGCGCCGATGCCCGCCCACGCGGCGAAATTCAAATAGTCAATCTGCGCGGGGTCAAATCCCATTAACCGCGCGCACGTCGCATCCACCGCGACCAAATCCGCGCCGACGACGAGCGCGCCGCTGGCGACCGCGCTCCCGAAGAGCGGACCATCGCCCTGCATCCCGACGATGCCATCCACGACCGCGCCCGCGCGCGTCGGCAGCGAATCGGCGAGTTCGGCGAGGAACGCGGGGATGCCGCGAATGTGCAGCGTGTTCTTGGGCCAGCCGTACTTGACGCCGGGCACGATGCCGAACAAATTCTTGATACTCGCCGAGATCTGCGTCCAATGATGCGTCTTCAACTTGGCAATCGAGATCAGCACATCCGCGTCGGCGATGGTGCGCGCGACGAACAGCGTTTTCAGTCCGGTGTAACCCCCGGCGAGCGGCATCGTCACCAAATCGTCGTAGTTGAGGTCCACGAACTCGACGCGCTCGCGCGCGAGCATTTCGCTGTACCCGGTCGCGTCGAGAATCGCCCGCACGTCGCGGCGAAACGTCGTCCCTTCAGCGACGACGATGGTACGCGCCCCCAGTTCGCGCGCGACGTGAATCATCGCTTGCGTGACACGCGGGTGCGTAAAGCACGGTGCGCCGCTGACGAAATCCACGAGGTTCGGCTTGAGCACGACGCGCGCGCCGCGCAGCGCGGGCATATTGGCCGACTGCCACGCCCCGCGCAGCGCGCCCAATACGTCCGCGTCATACGTCGCGCACGCGGCGAGCGCGACGCGCGCTTTCGGCGCGAAAAAACGTGCCGCGCCGCCGCGCGCCATCCAGCGCAGATAATTCCCCAAGCCAACCGACTCGGTCCGTTGGTAGATGATACCTGCGCCTGCGGCAATCCCGCTCAACAGCGCGAGGCGCAAAAACGCGCGCCGCGACAAAGTGCGTTTTCTGTCCACGGTTCCAGGGTTTGAGGTTCGAGGTTTCAAGTTTGACTTTGCGCGGCTATCGCCGTCACGAACGGATTGCCTTCCCAACTCCCGTCCGCGCGTTGCAGCGCGTCGAGCCGCGCTAGCGCATCGCCAACATCCGCACTCCACGCGCGCAGCGCGAGGATGCCCCAGGCGAGTTCGGCGCAAGTCTGTGCGCGCGCGACCGCGTCGCACAGATACTCGATGCCTTTCGCCACCTGCCACGCGTCACTCGTCACGCTTGCCGCGCGCAGCGCGAGGAGCGCGACGGCCGTGTCCTGAATCGTCGCGGGAATTGGCTTGTCGAGCATACGCGGGTTGCCGATGTTCCAGCCGCCGCTCGATACCGCGCGGTCGTAGAGATAGCGCACGCCCTCGCGCACGCGCGCGTGATCGCTCTGCCCGGCGGCGGCGAGCGCGAGGATCGCCAGCGCGGTCGGATGCACCCAGGACGCGTCCCCCGGCTGCCATCCCCACCCGACGATCGCGGCGTCAATCTGGAAGAGTTCTCTGGCTTGGGCGAGCGCGGCTGGGTCGTCCACACGCAACCCCGCCTGCGCCGTCAGCCACTGCGCGCCGCGCGCCACCGCGTCCCGCGCGGGAGCGAAATCAGCAAGCGCGCGGACTGCCCACGCCGTCATCCAGCCACTTTCGTCGTCTGCCACCGCGATGCCCCAGCCGCCATCGGTGCGTTG
Source organism: Anaerolinea sp. (assembly GCA_020722265.1). GTDB lineage: Bacteria > Chloroflexota > Anaerolineae > UBA4142 > UBA4142 > DYLA01. The sequence continues at coordinate 11,333 of DYLA01000052.1, read as the reverse complement.
CAGCGAGAGGAGCCAGGCGCGCGCGCGCGATTCGGCGGCATCGTTCCTGCCGCGCAGAGCGAGCAACACCGCCGCCGTTGGTTCGACGAACGATGTCCCGCCCACGCGATAGCCCCAGCCGCCATCGGCATTTTGTGATTGCAAGAGAAAAGTTTCTGGGTTTGACATCGGCTTGAGGGTACCACGCCCCGCGCTCGTTGTCAAGGGGAAATTGGGGTCAAAAAACAAAAAATCTCGCGAAGGATGCCTCGCGAGATTTCGCCTCTCATACCTCTAGCCGCGCTTTACCCTCTCCACGATACGCGGCAAAGCCACCGCCACATCTTCGCGCAAGACGATTGCCGCGCGCTTGTCCAGCGGCGTCGCGCTCTTGTTGACGATGATGAGTTTCGCACCGTGCTGTACCGCTACGAGTGGCAAATCAGCCGCCGGCACGACTTCGAGCGATGAGCCGGCAACAAGCATCACATCGCAAGATCGCGTCTCTTCCTCCGCCGCGTGCATTACGCCGGTGGGTAGCCCTTCACCGAACAGAACCACATTCGGCTTCATCACGCCGCCGCAGACGCGGCACCTGGGAATCGTCCCCTCGCGCAAAAAATTTTCGATGAGCGGTTGCGCGGGTACCAAATCGAAACAACGGATACAGGTCGCCTCGCGCATATGCCCATGCACCTGCAGCACATAGTTCGACCCCGCGCGCTGGTGCAAATCGTCAATGTTTTGTGTGATGATGGCACGCAACTTGCCCATCGCCTCCAATTCTGCCAGCGCGAGATGTGCTGGGTTGGGCTGTGCGTCCATTGCCAACTTGGCCAGCGGCCTGACCCACTCGTAGAAACTCTCGGGGTGTTCGAGGAATCCCCAGATGGAGGCAACGGTCATCGGGTCGGCCTGCTCCCACAAGCCGGAACCGGGGCTGCGAAAATCGGGGATGCCGGAGGGGGTGGAAATTCCCGCGCCGGTCAACGCGACGGCGTGGTGGGAATTCCTAATCAACTGCGCGGCTTGCTGAATCTTCTTGTCGTTTGGCGTCACGAATGAGAACCTCACTTCCGCCGGCGACCCGATGCGCGTATCGCGTCGTCTCCGGCAAACGATAGCGCGTGCAACACCGCAGCACCACGTTAATCGCGCGTTCGAGCGAAACGCGATGCCCAACGCTGACATAGACCGGCTGCGCGCCGGCGCGCGTCCGCACCGCCGCGCCGATACATTCGCCGCGATCTAGCAGCGGCGCCCACGCGCCGATGCGGTCTGCCGGCGCGTCGGCGGCACCACAGAGGATAGACTTGGCGCAGCCGATCGTCGGCAGATCGAGGAGGACGCCGAGATGCGAGGCGATGCCCAAGCGGCGCGGGTGCGCGCGTCCGTGCCCATCCACGATGAGCACGTCCGGCGCGGCGCGCAATCTTTCGAGTGCGCGCAAGACGACGGGGATTTCGCGAAAGGCGAGCAAGCCGGGAATGTAGGGGAAGGTCACTGGAGCGCGCGCCACCGCGTACTCTACCGGCGCGAGGCTGGGGAAATGCAGAACGACGACGGCCGCGCGCGCGATCGAACGGTCCGCGCCTTCCAAGCCCACGTCCACACCGGCGACGAGGCGCGCCTCACCCAACCGATCGTCCACGACCACGCGCGCGGCGAGTTCGCGCTGCAGCCGCACTGCCTCTACGGGCGCAACTTCCCAGCGCAGATCCGTCGGCACTCGCACTCTTCCCAACCTCCCGCGTTCGTCCCTTGTCATTATACTGCGTTCCGCGCCCCTTGACAAGAAAAGGAATCTGGATAATATATAAGCGCGTATTTATGCATTTGCGGTTGGAGCGCGAGCGCGGCACTATGGAAATTCGAGAGTTGAAAGAACTACGCAACTTTTATCGCACCTTGAGCGATGTTTCCCGGCTACGCATCGTCGAGCAATTGTCGCGGCGCGAGTTGACCGTTTCGGAAATCGCGCGCGGATTACGGATGAGCCAGCCGCTGATTTCGTGGCACCTGCATCGTCTCAAGGTCGCTGGCTTGGTCAGGATGCATCGCGAGGGGCGCGAGGTGCGCTGTTCGCTCGACCTGACGCGTCTGCAACAGTACGAACGCGTTTTTGCCGCGCTCATCGCCAACCAATAACGTGGAAGCGTTGGAGTCGAGTCGCAAGTGATCGCGTTGTATTGGGCGTGGCGTCTGGGAATGTTTTTGGTTCGCATCACGCCGCGCCGGTGGAGTCTCGCCGCCGCCGATTGGATCGGTGATGGGGCGTACTATGTGATGGCGCTGCGGCGCCGCGTCGCGCGGGATAATTTGGCGCACGTCTTGGGCAAGCCGCCGGACGATCCGGCAGTGAGCCGTGTGGTGCGCGGGTCGTTCCGCAATTTCGTGCGCCTCCTGCGCGACGTAATGATCTATCCGAGTATGCCGATGGAGGAGATCGAGGCGCGCGTGACCGTTCACGGCGGCGAGAACGTCGAACAAGCGTTGCGTCTGGGCAAGGGTGCCATCATCGTCAGCGCGCACTTTGGCAATATGGATCTAGCCAGTGCGGTGGTCGCCAAGCGGTACGCGCCGCTGACACTCGTAGCCGAAACGCTGCGCCCACAGCCATTGATGGATCTCTTGACGCGCGTGCGTGACGCGCATCAGGTACGGCTCTTTCCGTACGATCGCGCGCCGCGCCAGATTCTCCAAGCGCTCAAGCGAAACGAGATGACCGCGTTCTTGCTAGATTTTGGAGTGACCCACCACTTTGACATCGCTACTGTGCCGGTTACTTTTTTCGGCGAGGAGACGCCTTTCCCGGCAGGACCGGCGCAGTTGGCGTTTCTCACCGGCGCGCCGATCATCGTGGGGTATACGCGCGTCGCGCCCGATGGACACATTGACGCGTACGCCACACCGCCGCTCTGCGTCGAACATTCCGGCCCGCGTGACCGAACCATCCGTGACACGATGCAAGAAATCGCGCGGCGGATGGAAGCATTCATCCGCCTTTCCCCCGAACAGTGGTACATCTATCGCCCGATGTGGGGCAAGGAGAAGCATCTCAAACTCCAATGACTTTTTATCTCTATCGCCTAGCAGGGCTCATCTGCCCGCGCCTACCTGCCCGGTTCGGCTATTGGTTCTTTGCGCGTTTGGGCGACCTGCTGTGGTTGTTCACCGCTAAAAAGCAGACGATCTATTATCACAATCTCAAGCGCGCGCTTGGGGATGGGGCGACCCCGGCGCAGGTAAATGCTGCGGCGCGGCGCGCGTTCCAGAACTTGCTCAAGAACTATTTCGATTTGTTCCGCGCGCACCGCTTGACCCAAGAGACGATTCGCGCGCAACTCGCCGGCGTACACGGCTTGGAACATCTCGAACGCGCGATGCAGCAAGGCAAAGGGGTCATCGCCGGCTCGGCGCACTTTGGGGCATGGGACTTGATCATCCATCTTGCCGCTGTCCACCTACACAAGCGCATCGTCGTTCCGAACGAACGCCTCAAGCCGGAGAAACTCTTCCGCTACATCCTCGCCCTGCGGCAGAGCAACGGCATCGTGATGGTGCCGCTCGATACGGCGCCGCGCGCGCTCATCCAAGCCTTGCGCGCCGGCGAAATGGTGGGTCTCGCGCTCGATCGTGATATCACCAAGACCGGCCCGCTCGTCAATTTTCTCGGCGCGCCGGCGCAGATGCCGGATGGCGCGGTACAACTCGCGCTCAAGTACGGCGCGCCGGTCGTCATGGGGTTTTCCGTCCGCCGCCCGGACAATCGCAGCGAAGTGTTCATCGAACCGCCGCTCTATTTTACCAAGACTGGCGATGCCGCGCGCGACATTCGCGAGGGCGTGCAAAGGTTGGCAGCGGTGATGGAAAAGTACATCCGCCAATATCCGGATCAATGGCTGATGTTGCACCCCATCTGGGAGTAGCGCGCGTCCGCGCGCTGGAAACACTATGGGTAAAGCCGATATTCACATTCACACGCTTCACAGCGACGGGATGGCCAGTGTCCAGCAAGTTTTCGATTTCGTCGAGAACGAAACCGACCTCGACCTGATCGCGATTACCGACCACGATATGTTCGATGGTGCGGACGAGGCGCGCAATCTTGCCGCGCGGCGTAACTATCGTTTTCGGGTCTTGACCGGCATCGAAGTCACAACACTCGAAGGGCATCTGCTGGTGCTGGGCATTGACAAGCCGGTGCGTTCGCTGATGGGACTCGACCAGACGATTGCAGCGGTGCACGCGCAAGGCGGCGTCGTCATCGCGCCGCATCCAATGTCATGGCTGATTCGCTCGATTGGGCGCAATGGCTTGTTGCGGATCCACCATAACCCGCACGACGAGGTGTACTTTGACGGCTTTGAAGTGTTGAATCCTTCACTCGCCGGGCGCGTCGCCGCGCGCCGCGCGCGCGCGCTGAACGACCGCGTGCTGCAACTCGCCGAGACCGGCGGAAGCGACTCGCACGTCCTGCAAACCATCGGGACGGCGGTGACGGTGTTTCCTGGGCAAACCGCCGATGATCTGCTGCGCGCGCTCAAGGACAAGACCACGCGCGTCGAAGGGCACTATTGGACGCGCGAGGAGATGCGTTATCTGGTGCGCATCGGTCCAGCACAAATGGCGCAAAGTCTCGTCAAGTTGCCGGCAAAGCACATCCGCCGCGTGGCGAAATCGTTGATGACCAATGGAGGAGTGGGGAGATGACCGACAAGGCGATTCAAGATTACTATCCCGACAATCTGAGTTACTGCTACGGCTGTGGGCGACTGAACGAGCACGGGTTACACATCCAGAGTTATTTGGAAGGGGAAGAGTCGGTCTGCCATTTTAGACCCAGACCGTACCACACGGCGATTCCGGGCTATGTGTACGGCGGGCTGATCGCGTCGTTGTTCGATTGTCACGGCACCGGCACTGCCGCTGCCGCCGCGTATCGCGCCGCCGGACGCGCGATGGATACGCTGCCGCCGCTGCGTTTTGTGACCGCCTCGCTCCATGTGGACTATTTGCGCCCCACCCCGATTGACGCGACGCTCGAAGTGCGCGCGACGGTGAAAGAAATCAAGGGACGCAAAGTCATTGTCACCGAAACCCTCTCGGCGAATGGCATCGTGTGCGCACGCGGCGAGGTCGTCGCGGTGCAGATGCCGGAGAATCTGGTGCCGGAACGGTAACCGTTCAGGTTGTCACCCCGATATGCCTCCGGCTGAACGGTCACGAAATCTGAAACCCAATGAAGATCGCCCTTGTCTCTCCTTACGATTATCCCTACCCCGGCGGCGTGACCGAACACATCACCGCGCTCGACCAGCACTTTCGCGCGCTGGGACACGAGACGCGCATCCTCGCCGCGTCCACGACCGGCGAAGAGTCGCTGGACGATCACATCATCAAAGTGAGCGGCGCGGTGGCGTCGTTTCCGTTTGCTGGGTCTCAAGCCCGCATCACCTACTCGCCGCAGGTATATCGCCGCGTCAAGCAAATCCTCAAGCAGGAAAGATTCGACGTGGTGCATGTGCACGAGCCGGGCGTGCCGCTGCTCTCGCTCGTCGTCCTGCGCCACTCGCACGCGCTCAACGTCGGCACGTTCCACGCGTATCGCGAATCGTCCGCGCTGTACGAAGTCGCCGGCGGTCTCTTCAAGCGCGTCTTCAATCGGCTGGACGGACGCATCTTTGTTTCCGAAGCGGTGCGCGACTATGTCACTCGCTATTTCCCCGGCGATTACGTCATTATTCCGAACGGGATTGATTGCGCGCGTTTTGCCGCGCCCGACCTTCAGCCGATTCCCCGTTTTCACGACGGTCGCCCGAACATCCTCTTCGTCGGGCGGATGGACAAGCGGAAAGGGTTTCGCTATCTGATGCGCGCGTTTCCCTACATCAAGCAGGCGATTCCGGATGCGCGGCTCCTCGTCGTCGGCGCGTTCGGCGATAAGGACAAAGCCCCATTCGTTCGCTACGCGCGCGCCTGCCGACTGCACGGCGTTCATTTCATCGGCTATGTGTCGCCAGAAGAACTGCCGCGTTACTATCGCACGGCGACGATCTTCTGCGCCCCTTCGACCGGTTTCGAAAGTTTCGGCATCATTCTGCTCGAAGCGATGGCGGCAGGTCTGCCCATCGTCGCGAGCGACATTGCCGGGTACCGCACCGTCGTCCAAACCGGCGTCGAAGGGACGCTCGTTCCGCCGGCGGATGAGCAAGCCCTCGCGCGCGCGGCGATTGATTTGTTGCGCGACCCAGCGCGCCGCGCGCAGATGAGCCAAGCCGGTCGGCGCAAAGCCGCGCAGTACGATTGGGATATTATCGCGCGGCGCGTCCTCGACTATTACGAGCAACTCATCACCGTTCGATCGGCAATGCGTCCGAGCGCGTCGCTGACCAATGAACGCCACATCGTCCGCGTGCGCCATCTCCTACACCTGCCGCGCCGGCGCAAAACCGCGCCGGAGGGAGGCGCGGGTTGAGTCGCGTCGTCGCCGATGTCGTCATCGTGGGAGGCGGCATTGTTGGATGCAGCGTAGCGTTTCACCTAGCGCGCCGGCGCGGTCCACGCGTGCTCCTCGTCGAAAAAGGCTCGCTCGGTTCGGGGATGACCAAGCGCAGCGGCGCTCTCGTCCATACACATTTCGCCGATGAGACCTGCGCGCGGCTCGCGCGGGCGAGTTTGCGCGCGCTGCAAAACGCGCCGGAGATCATCGGCGCGACGTGCGGCTGGACGACTACCGGCTTGGCTGTCGTCACGCGCGAAGACGCGGACGCGCTGCGCGCGCACGTGGCGCGACTGCGCCGCATCGGGGTCAACACGCAAACGCTTTCGCCAGCGGAATTGCGCGAACTCCAGCCGCACGCGCGCGTGGACGACCTTGCGCTGGCGGCGTTCGAGCCGGACGCCGGTTTCGTTGATCCGCTCGCGCTCACGCAAGGATTTGCCGCGCGCGCGAAAGCATTGGGGGCGATCTTTCGCACCGGCACGTTCGCGAAAAGTATCCGAGTGGAGGATGCGCGCGTGCTCGGCGTGGAGACAAACGTCGGGATGATCGAAGCGCTCGCTGTGGTCGTCGCGGCGGGCGCGTGGAGCGCTCGCTTGCTACAGCCGCTCGGCATCGAAATCGGTTTGCAGGCGCGACGCGCGGCGGTGGCATTTTTCGCGCGCCCGCCCGAGTTGGCGGGTGGACACGCGGCGTTTCTGGATTGGACGACCGGCGCGCAGTTTCGTCCACACACGTTCGGTCTGACGATGGGGGGATGGCTGCGCGCGGCGGATGAGAGCGCGCATCTCGAACCGTTGGATGAGGCGTTGCCGCCGACTTTTGTCGGCGATTTGCAACAACGTATCGCCACGCGTCTGCCAGCGATGGCGCGCGCGCGGTTCGTGCGCGGACACGCGGGGGTGTACGACTTGGCGCCGGATGAATTGCCGGTGCTCGGACGCGCGCCGGGCGTGCGCGGGCTGTTCGTCGCGGCGGGGATGGGCGGTGCGGGAACGACGCTTGCGCCGGCGGTGGGCGCATGCATCGCGGAGATGATCGCGGACGGAGAGGCGAGTACGGTGGATGTGCGGTCGCTGGGTTGGGAACGCTTCCGATGATCACTCATCCTCCCGCAGGTTCGAACCCTGCGGGAGGATCGGCAACGATGGAGAAACCTTGCTAAGCAATCTTGTTCGTCAACGCGTTCAATTCATCCTCGATGCTGTCGTGCGCGGGTTAGCCAGAATCGGATTGACGCCGAACGCGCTGACGCTCATCGGATTCGGCTTTATGTGCGCGATCGGCGTGGTGCTGGCAAGCGGCAACCTCGCGCTCGGCGGCGCGCTCATCATCGCCGGTGGAATTTTCGACGCGCTGGATGGGTCGCTGGCGCGGCTGACCCATCGCGTCACCAAGTTCGGCGCGTTCTTGGACTCGGTGACGGATCGCTTTGCGGAAGGCGCGCTCTTCTTTGGCATCCTGTACGCGTTTCTGGAGCGCGGGATGATTTTCGTCGCGTATCTCGTGTTCTTTACGCTGCTCGGTTCGCTGATGGTGAGTTACGCGCGCGCGCGCGCCGAAGGCATCGGCGTCGAGTGTAAGGAAGGGTTGTTGACGCGGTTCGAGCGCATCGCGCTGCTCGTTATCGGCTTGCTCCTCACCGCGTTCTTCGGCGATGCGCCGATTCTCGTCGTGCTGGCGATTCTCGCGGTCTTTACGAACCTCACCGCCGTCCAGCGGATGTGGCTGGTGTATCGCGCGACGCGCTAGTGGACTCTACCGATCCGCCCAACTCTGGGTGCGATACACGCCGAGCATAATCTCGATGGTACCGCCGGCGCGACCACGTCCAGGAATGTCCGCCGAATAGTTGTGCTTGCCGGGCGGCAGGTGGATGATCACTCGCCCGCCGCTGCCCGGAACCTTGTACAGTTTGCCGCCGATGTCATAGTTCAATTCGTTGCCGTAGTAATTGACGACGATCAAGCCTCCCATCCCGGCTGGAATCGGCGGGAACAAGGGAGGTAGCGCAAGAGTCGGCGGGACCGACGTTGCGGTTGGTGGAACTCTTGTGGGCGTGGGCGGCACCGGCGTTGATGTCGGCGGAATCGGTGTTGGTGTCGCGGTCGGCGGCACTGGAGTTGCCGTTGGTACCGGCGTGTAGGTGGGCAAGGGAGTCTGGGTCGGCAAGGGAGTGTAGGTTGGGTACGGGGTTGCCGTTGGCGCCGGCAGTGGAACAGGAACGGGAAGACACGCGGACAAACTTACCAGCGCGATCAATAGAAGCAGAACACCCAAAAATGTGCGCATTACTCCTCCTTGCTCCGAGCGACTATGCTCGAAAATGATGCTGTTGGGTCAAGACAGCGGATTTTCCGATCGGGATTGTAACACTTTTTTCGACGAACGCAAGTCGAAATTCCATCGAGGATGCATTGCCTTGGAGCAGACCACCAAGCCGCGTTACGTCTATCCGCTCCACTTGCTGCTTTTGCCCGCGCTGCGCGTGCTGCTGGGGATTCGGTCGTCTGTCAGCCACGATGCCGCGCTCCTGCTCAAGGGTGCGCGTCCGCGTCCGCGCGTTCTGCATGCGGAAAACATTCCCCCCGCCACGCCCTTCGTCTGCATCATCAATCACTACGATCGGTGCGGGCTTGCCGTGTGGTGGGGAGTTGCGCCGGTCATCGTCGCGGTTGCCGCGCGGCGCGCGCGCCCGCCGCGCGACTTGCGCTTGCTGATGGCGCGCGAGTGGTGGTATCCGCGCGGCTTGGGGCGCGCCGTCAAGCAGCCGTTGACGCGCTGGCTGTTCGGCAAAATCTCGCACGCGTACGGAACGATCCGCCTACCGCCGGTGGTTGACGAATATCGCGGCACGGGCGGACCCGCCGTGCGCCGCGCGCTCGCGCTCACACGCGGCGACAATCCCCAACTCATCGGACTCTCGCCCGAAGGTCGCACGGGGCCAGATCTCGCGCTGTGCGAGCCGCCGGCGGGCGCGGGGTTGTTCTTGCTGATGCTGACGCACGATACGATTCCGTGCCTGCCCGCCGGAATCTTCGAGGACGACACGCAAGTTCTCACAGTGAACTTTGGCGCGCCGTTTTACTTCGATGTGCCGCGCGCGCTGCCCCGCGCCGAGCGCGACCGCCACGCCGCGCGACAAGCAATGCTCGCCATCGGCAGGCTGCTGCCGGAACGGATGTGGGGAGTGTACCGCGACAGCCTCGCCCAACAACGACCTCCCGCAGGCTAGCGCGAACCTGCGGGAGGTCGAACATTCACCAGGTCTGCCTCGCTCAGCCGCTCCAATTCTAACAACGCTTCATACGGATTGCCTTTCAGACGAAAATAGCGCGCGAACGCCGGTTCGGTTTTCAGACCCGCGCGCTTGAGCGCGCGAATCGCCCGCCGCGCGGCTCTGCCGCCGATCGCCAGCAAGCGCGCTTCGATGCGCAGGTGGCGCACAGCGTTTTGCTCCGAGACTGGACGCGGCTGCCCAAAGATTTCGATGGGGAAACCGGCGTACTCGAAACTCGCGATGACCGACTCGACGCCGCGAATCGTTTCGCGCGCGATGCGAAAACCCGGCTGCGCGCCAAACGCGCGAATCACCGTGCGCTCGAACGCGGCAAGGTCGCGCGCCTCGCAAATGATGTCGAGGTCGCTGCCGGGAATGTCAATGCCGAGCGGGAATGTGCCGGCGAGAACCGGCGTGTACGCGCCAAGCGTATCGAAGAGGCCGAGCGCTTGAAGGGCGCGCTGGGCGCGCCGATAACGCGCGGTGGCGCGCAATGTGTCCCTCCGTCACAACAACAATGCCCACCTTGATTTCTCATCGAGGAGGGCATTCGATTTGCTATTTTTCCGCCAATACCTTCTTGAACTCTTCCTTCAACACCGGCAACACGTCGAACATATCCGCGACGATGCCATAATCCGCTGCCTTGAAGATCGGCGCGTCCGGGTCTTTGTTCACCGCGACAATCACCTTCGACGACGACATCCCGGCAAGGTGCTGGATCGCGCCGGAGATGCCGAGCGCGATGTACAACTGCGGCGCGACCGTCTTGCCGGTCTGTCCGACCTGCGTGCTGTAATCAATCCAGCCTGCGTCCACCGCCGCGCGCGACGCGCCCACCGCCGCGCCGAGAATGTCCGCCAGTTCGCGAATCGGAACAAACCCCTCTGTACTCTTGGCGCCGCGTCCGCCCGAGACGACGATCTTGGCTTCGGCGAGGTCTACCGCGACCGCCTCCTTCTTCACCTTTTCGACAACCTTGGCGCGCGCCGGTACCTCTTTCACCTCGACTGGTTCGATGGACGCGCTCGCGCCCTCCGCCGGCGCAGGCGGAAAGATGTTCGGACGAATGCTCACCATCACCGGCAACGCTTTCGCCTTGACCGTCGCCATCGCCTTGCCGGCGTAGACGGGCCGCTTGAGCACCAGCGTTCCATTTTCGACGGCATAGCCGATGCAATCGGTCGCGACACCCAAATCCAGGCGCGCGCCCACGCGCGCGCCCAGTTCTTTGCCGAACCCGGTCGCGGGCAACAGAATCACCGCCGGCTGCGCTTGGCCGATCACGTCTGCGACGACGGCGGTAAAAAGTTCCGGGACGAAGAATTGCATCGCCGGACTATCGGCGAGGTACACCTTCGCCACACCGGTCTTGGCCAGCGCGTCCGCGCACGCGGCGACGTTGTGGCCGAGCACAAGCGCGCTCACCGAACCACCCAGCCCTTGGGCAATTTCGTTCGCGACCGTCACCAACTCGAACGACACTTTGCGAAGATTCCCTTCGCGCTCCTCTGCGATAATCAGAATATCGTTTCCCATTTTTTATCACCTGGTGGAATCAATGAATCAATG
>DYLA01000051.1:2246-14733 GCA_020722265.1 Anaerolinea sp. | reverse complement strand
ATCGCGCAAGTATGATACGCTCAATGCAGGGAAATGTCAACGGGAAATTGTCGCGCTCGCCTTGACGCGGCGTTGGCTCCCGGCTATAATCAACCAAACCAAACTTCGCCCTTGCAAGTGAAACGGAGTCCTATGAATCCCCTCAACCGTGACGACATCTGGCAACTCCTCTGCGAGTATACGCAAAGCGATTTGCTCCGCAAGCATTGTCTCGCCGTCGAAGCCGCGATGAAGTGGTACGCGCGCAAATTCGGCGAGGACGAAAATTTGTGGGGCAACCTCGGTCTCATCCACGACCTCGCGTTCGAAAAGTATCCGGACCAGCATCCGCAGAAGGACGGCGAGATTCTGCGCGAACTCGGCTTTCCCGAAGAATGGGTACGCGCGGTCTGGTCGCACGGCGACGCGCTGAACATTCCGCGCGTCACGCTGTTGGAGAAAACGCTCTACGCGGTGGACGAACTGACGGGACTCGTCATCGCCGTCGCGCGTGTGCGCCCGTCGAAGAAACTGGCGGATGTGGATGTGCCGGCGGTGAAGAAGAAATGGAAGGACAAAGCCTTCGCGCGCGGGGTCAATCGTGCGGACATCGAACGCGGCGCAGCCGAATTGGGCGTGCCACTCGACGAGCATATCGGGAACGTCATCGCCGCGCTGGGGGCGGTGGCGGATACGTTGGGGGTGTGATGGAACGCCGAAGGGAGAGGCGATGGGGATAACGATTCTGGGGCTGGGGTATGGCGAGCCGCGCACGCTGACGCTGGAGGCGCGCGATGCGCTGGAGCACGCGCACGAAATTTTCCTGCGCACGCGCGAGCATCCGACCGTCGCCGCGCTGCCCGCGCATCTGGCGATTCATTCGTTCGACCATCTCTACGAGACGCTGAATCGTTTCGACGCGATCTACGCGGCGATTACGGAGGACATTGTGGCGCGCGGCGCGGCGGGGGATGTGCTGTACGCCGTGCCGGGGCATCCTCTCTTGGGCGAGCAGAGCGCGCAACAGATTCTTGCGCAGGCGCGCGCGAAAAACATCCCCACGCGAATCATCGTCGGAACGAGTTTCATAGATGCCGTGTGCGCCGCACTCGCACTCGATCCGCTCGCCCAGGGACTGCAAATCGCCGACGCGACCGAACTGGCTCGTCGGCACTTTCCCCCTCTCGACCCCGATCAGCCCGCGCTCGTCGCGCAACTGTACAGCCGCGCCATCGCGAGCGATTGCAAACTCACGCTCCTCGCGCTCTATCCACCCGAACACCCGGTCACGCGCGTCGACGCGGCAGGAACGGTGGAGCAAAGCATCGAGGCTGTGCCGCTAGCGGAGTTGGACCACGTCGGCGATTTCGGTCTATTGACGACGCTGTACGTGCCGCCGCTGCCGCGTCCGAGTTCGTTCAACGCGTTAGCAGAGGTGGTCGCACATTTGCGCGCGCCAGACGGCTGCCCTTGGGATCGCGCACAGACGCACCAATCGCTCCGCAAAGATTTTCTCGAAGAATGTTACGAAGTGCTGGAGACGCTCGACGCGAAAGACATTCCGCATCTGCGCGAAGAACTCGGCGATTTACTCCTGCACATTCTGCTGCAAGCGCAGATGGCGTCCGAAGCGGGCGAGTTTTCGTTGAGCGATGTGTTCGCGCAGATCGTGGAGAAATTGACGCGGCGACATCCGCACGTCTTTGGCGATGTGAAAGTGAACAGTACGGCGGAGATCATCGAGAATTGGCAACGCATCAAGCGCGCGGAAAACGGCGGCAAGCCGCGCGCGATCTTGCCGCGCGCACTCCCCGCGCTGGCACGCGCCCAAAAGATCGCGCGCCGCGACAAGGTCAAGGCGAATGTTCGCGAGATTGCCGCACGGGTGACGCGTCTACCGCGCGCGCGGAACCGCGAGCGAATGCTCGGCGAAATTCTGTTCGCGCTCGCGGCGTACGCGGCGGACAAGGGCGTGGATGCGGAGAGTGCTCTGCGCGCGGTGACTCGCCGCGCGCTGGAGCGCGGGAAGGCGCGGCGCAATGCCGATTTGACGGATTCGCAAAATGGCGTATAATCAAGACGTCCACGCTGCGGGGTGGAGCAGTGGCAGCTCGTTGGGCTCATAACCCAAAGGTCCCCAGTTCGAGTCTGGGCCCCGCTATTCGACGCGCAACCGCCGAGCGAATCATCGCTCGGCGGTTGCTGTTCCGGCACGCTCACGTCTCACTCGGTTCAAAGAGATCCTTCAAGCCGGTCTTCCACACGTCGTCCAGCGGCATAAAAGACATTTCGACAAACTCCGCTGTCAATTTTGCCAAATGTTCCCGCACGTGCAGTTGCGGCATCTGCTTATCCAGCAATTCAATCTTCGCGGCGACCGAGCGAACGAGTTCGTGGCTGCGCCGTTCCAGATCCGCGAGGTCCAGTCCGAGCCGGAACATAAAATTGAATCGCCGCATCAAATCGTACCACGCTTTGAAATCCTGTTCGATCACCATCCCCTGCAGCAAGGGCGAGAGTTGCGAGAGGTCGTACATCGGCACCAGCGCGTAAAACACCAGATACTCGATGCCCAGACGTTCCGCGCGATCCGCCAGATACGAACCGATGCTCACACCGCCTTCGTAGTTGGAAAAGCGCACCGCGTACTCGGTCAGTTCCTCCTTCATCTGCGGCAGACTGTAGGTGCATATGATTTCTCGGTCCTTGTCGTACGGTACCGCGTTGTAGACGCCCCCCACCGCCGCGATGCGGCGAACGCGCAATGTCTGCGCCGCGTCGAAGAGGGCTTGGGCATAGCGATTCACGTTCAAGTGCGGTTCGTCGCCCAGAAAGATGACCAGCCCTTTGTGCTCGTCGCCCGCAAAAAAGAGTTCGTTCTTGCGCGTTTTCAGCTCCGTGCGGCGACCTTCCTCCAGTTTGATCTCCGGACGCAAGAACTGTTGCGCGCCGGGAAGTTGGAACAGGTAGAACGCATCGGAGCGAATCTCGCCGATTTTGCGCGCGCCGATGTGGTTGATCAGATACTCGGGCAAAGCGGACGAGGTCGCGCCGGCGTCCGCCCACTGCCGCCAACCCGCGAGCATATACACCCGTTCGGCAATCGGGGTTTCCTGCAAGTCGAGCAAATCATCCATAGCCATTTCCCTGCCGCCCGAGTATACAACCACTCGCCTAAAAGTCAACCGCGCCGTAACCGCGCTCATCCGGCAGCGGGTTGGGATTTTGTCGCGCTAGACGCGTCCGTTTTGGGCTCGGCGGCCGGCTTGACGCGTCGCACGCTGTTGCTACGGCACTGGGGACACGTCCGCTCGACATCGGGATCGTACACACCGCGAAATTCGTGCCCGCAGCGAAGGCATTTAAAAGTCACTGACTCGGCCATTGTGTTCCCCATCGCCAATCTAGCGGGGTGACCAGGTGAAATCGTCACCGTGTCACGAGTGCTGCACCGCGCGAATCGCCGCTTCGATCTGCCGCAGGTGTCCGTGCGCGTGAGAGGCGTATGCGAACAGCCACTCGGCGACGCGCCGATAACGGACCTTGTACGCGCGATGTGCTGGCGTGAGCGCGGCGACCATCGCGCGCGTCTCTGCCAGATCGCGCTCGAAGCGATCCAGCAGCGCGCCCACCGTGGGCGCGGAGGCGAACACCGCCGCGAATTGTTCGGGCAAAGAGCCCTCCACGTCGCGCGTCTCGATGCCCTCCAGCACATTCGCCATCCACACGTGAAAGCCGCGCTCGCTGGTGGAAAGATGCGCCAAGACTTGCTTGACCGACCATTCGCCCGCCGCCGGCGCGCGCGCGGCTTGCTCATCGGTCAGCGGCATCACGGTGGCGCGCAACGCCGCAACTGTCTGGTCGTGACGCTCGCGTATCTGCTGGACTAGCGCCGCCACATCGTCCGGAATCTCCGGCATCGGACGCCCACCTAGTTCGACTGTGATCGTGCGGCGTTTGCCCTCGCGTACGAACGCGATGGGTACGCGCTGCCCCGCGCTGAATCGGCGAAAGACCACACTGAACTCTTCGTCACTGCGAACCTTGTGCCCCTTGATGCCGACGAGCACATCGCCTTTTCGCAAACCGGCGATTTCAGCCGGCGAACCCGCCACCACCTCGGTCAACACAACGCCCGGACGATCCCTTGCCGTTTCCAAGCCAACACCCAGGCGTGGACGGCGCGTGTCGCGCAAGTCAACGCCGGTCTCCAACACCGAGCGCAGGTTGTCGAGCACCTTGCCCCACTCGCGCAATGCGCTTTCGGCTTGCCCTGCCCACTTTTTGCCCGCGCCGAAGCCGGCATGAGCCAATGTCAACTTGGTCGCGCCGTCGCTCGGCGTGAGCGTGACGCGAATTTGCGTCTCGCCCGGCTCGCCTTTGCCAAGCCAGGTGAACGCAACCGCGCGCGGCGGTGCGAAAAGGGTGTACGTGCCCTGCGCGTCGTAACCGCTCCACCAGCCGACGCGAAACTGTCCGCCCTGGCGCGGCTCGGTGCGCGCCTCGCGGCAGAACCAATCGCGCAGCCCGCCCGCCGTCGTCAACATTTCGAAAATTAGTTCGGGCGGCGTGTTGATGGTGCGTGTAATTCTGACAGTCGTCGTTTTCACGTGTCCCTCCTTTGTGTGATGAGGTGACAGGTGACACGGTGACTTGCGGTTGCCCCGTCACCTTGTCATTTCTCTTCAGCCAGTACTCGCCGCGCCCACTCAATCTCCTCCATCGTCACCGACTGCCGAATCCGCTCCACCTCGCGCATCACCGTCGCGAACTTCGCGCCCTCCGCCGCGCTGATCCATTCGAGTTGCAAACGCTCCGGGCGAATTCCCTTGCGTTCGAGTCTGTCCCACAAACGATCCACGCGCTTTTGCGTCCAGCGATTCGCGTTGATATAGTGGCAGTCGGCGTAGTGGCAGCCGGAAACCAAGACGACCGGCGCGCCGAGTTGGAACGCGCGAACGATCAAGTCTTCGTCCACGCGCCCGCTGCACATCGTCCGAATGATGCGCGCGTTCGGCGGATACTGCATCCGACTGACACCCGCGTAATCCGCGCCGGCGTACGAGCACCAGTTGCACGCGAACGTCACGATCTTGTGCTCCGGGTTTTCCGCCAGCGCGGCTTCCACTTGCGCCATCAGCGCGGCATCGGGGAAATGGCGCATCGTGATCGCATCGAAGCGACATTCTGCCGCGCACGCGCCGCACCCGGCGCACTTGGCTTCCATCACTTGCGCTTTCGCCTTCGTCTTGCTGTCCGCGAGAATCGCGCCGTACGGACACACCTTCGCGCACAAGCCGCAGCCGGTACAGACCGTGGGGTCAACCCACGCGGTAATCGCCTCGACCCTCAACTTGTCCGCGTTCAGCACGATTTGGGCGCGCGCCGCCGCCGCGCTCGCCTGCGTCACGCTGTCCTTGATGTCCTTTGGCCCCTCGGCGCAGCCGGCGAGAAAAACGCCGCGTGTCGGCGTGTCCACCGGCTTCAACTTGGGATGCGCTTCGAGGAAAAAACCTTCGTCGGTTTGCGAGAGAGTGAGCAATTGCTTGACGTGCGCTTGTTCCGCCGGCGGCACCAAGCCAATCGAAAGGACCACCAAATCGAGTTCGTGCCGCTCGGTGCGCCCCTGCGTCGTGTTGTCAACGGTGACCATCAAATTACCGGTCGCCTCGTCCTCGACGATTTCGCCGGGCAAGCCGCGAATGTATTTCACGCCCGCTTCTCTGCTGCGGCGATACAAGTCTTCGAATCCCTTGCCGAACGCGCGAATGTCCATGTAGAAAACGCTGATATCGGTTTCGGGATAGTGGTCTTTGAGCAAGAGCGAATCCTTGACCGTGTTCATGCAGCAGATGTTCGAGCAGTACGGCCGCCCGCGCGAGAGGTCGTCATTGCCGGAGAGCGTGCGCGAGCCGACGCACTGGATAAAGCCAACGCGTCTGGGCTGTTGGCGATCACTCGGACGGACGAAGTGTCCGCCGGTTGGTCCGCCCGCGTCAATCAAGCGTTCGAATTCGAGCGACGTGACGACGTTTTTGTATCTTGTGTAACCGTACTCGTCGAGCGCGGACGGATCGAACACATCGAGTCCGGTGGCAACGATGATGGCGCCCACGTCGAGAGTGATGATTTGATCGTGCTGGTCAAAGTCAATGCACTTTTTGTCGCACGCCTCGCGGCACTTGCCGCACGCAATCGGCACATCGCCGAGACAGTGCGCGTGGTCAATCACGTACGCCGACGGCACGGCTTGTGGGAACGGGATGTAAATCGCCTTGCGGCTGCCCAGCCCGATGTCGAATTCGTTCGGCACGACGACGGGGCAAACTTTGGCACAATCGCCGCACGCGGTACACGCCGTCTCGTCCACATAGCGCGCCTTTTTGCGAACGCGGACCGTGAAATTACCAACGTAGCCGCTGATCCGCTCGACCTCGCTGTAGGCGAAGAGTTTGATCTTGGGATGCCGACCGGCATCCATCATCTTGGGTCCGAGAATTCAGATGCTACAGTCCATCGTCGGAAAGGTTTTGTCGAGTTGCGCCATCTTGCCGCCGATGGAGGGCTGCTTTTCGACGAGGTAAACCTGATGGCCCGCGTCCGCGAGATCGAGCGCGGCTTGGATGCCGGCGACGCCGCCGCCGATGACGAGCGCGGCACGCGACACCGGTACATCGAGTTCGCGCTGCGGTTTTAGGTGCCGCGCGCGCGCGACCGCCATCGTCACCGTGTCCAGCGCCTTGCGCGTCGCGCCGCTCGGGTCGCCCTGATGCACCCAAGCCACGTGCTCGCGGATGTTCGCGATGTCGAGCAGATACGGATTCAAGCCGGCTTGCGCGAGGCACGCGCGAAACGTCAGTTCGTGCAAGCGCGGTGTGCACGCGGCCACGACGACGCGGTTGAGGTTGTGATTCGCAATCGCTTGCTTGATTTGCTGCTGACCGGGATCGCTGCAGGTGTAACGATTGCGCTGCGCGATGACGACATCGGGCAGCGCGCTCGCGTGCTCGCGTACCGCCTCGCAGTCAACCGTTCCCGCAATATTGTGTCCGCACTCGCAGACGAAAACTCCGATGCGTAGGTCTTCGGCCATATTCACCCCACAGGAAGGATCCTCTCATCGCTCCGCGCGATACTCCGCCCCTGTCATATCGCCGACAAAATCGGGCAGGTCCTTGTGACCGAGCAATTGCCGCACCGCGTACGCTTCGCCGATGTGAAACCAGCAATGATGGATGTTCCGCAACAACATCGTGCCGATGCTCTCCGGCAGCGGCTTGCCTTTCCATTCAAAGTACGTTTGCATCAACTCGGGCGTCAGCGTCTCCAGATAACGATCCGCCGTCGCCGTGATCGTGCGCCACGCCGTCCACATCTCTTCGAGCGACGGCGTCGCTCACTCCATCCAAACAGCGAACGAGTTCGCCGCGCGCAAAGCGCAGTTGCGTGACGAGAAAGTGGGTTGACATTTCCTCCTCCCAGAAACCGGTCAGCGCCTCCGTCGTCCCAGCGCGCGGGGCAGCAAAAGCATCACGGCGAGGGGCCACACCCATGCCCAGTCGCCAGGTCCACCCTCGCCGGTCAGCGCGGCGGTGCGATGGATGCGGATGAGGCGATATTCGCGCGTCGCCGCGTCCAACTCCTCATCCGACATTGTGCGCGGGTCAATGCCTGCGGCATAGGCGGCAAACCCGCTCGCGAGCAGCACCTCGCGCAGTAACGGAACGCGCGCGTGAGCATCGGTCACTTCTTGAGCGACGCCCGCCCACCAGCCATTCGGCAGCCACACTTCGACACTCGGATTGGCGATGATATTGCGATACCAATCCGCCCTCTCGCCGAACCCAGCCGTGCAGTAGATTTCCTCATCAACGATGGCATAGTTGACCGGCGTTCGTCGCCGCGTGCCGCTCTTGCGCCCGGTGTGCGTGATGACCATGATGCGCCCGATGATCGGAGGACACGCGTTGATCCAAGCACCTAGCCCCAGTCGCCACATCAGCAGCATAAAACGGTTCCAGTGCTTGAAAGCCTGCTGAAGTTTTCTTTCGGTTTGCAGCTGCATCAAGACCTCCATCCGTGCGACTCTCGTCACGCTTCGAGCCGCGCCGCGACCAACTCCACCAAGTCTACCATCTCGATTCCGAGTTCCTCGCGCATGGGCGCGTCCATCAGCGCGCACTTGAAATGAATCTGGCATTTGAGGCACGCGGTCACCATCGCCTCTGCGCCGGTTTGCTTCGCCTCGCGCAATCGCTGAACCTGAATCGCTTTGTTCGCCGCGCCGCAGTGCGTCCAACCGTTTGTCCCGCAGCACGTCGCGTTGCGCCGGTTGTGCCGCATCTCGACGACTTGATAGCCGAGTTGCTCCAGCACCTGGCGCGGCGCGTCGTACACGCCCAAATGGCGCCCAAGGCGGCAGGGATCGTGAAATGTGACCGTGGAGATTGGAGATCGAATATTCGATGTTGGATATTGGACCTTGGAACCTGCCACCAATTCTGCCAGATGCAACACCTCGACGCCCAAGCGGATTCCATACGCCGGATAATCCATCTTGAGGGCGCGCACACATTCGGGGCAGGCGGAGACGATGCGCTTGACACCGGTCGCGCGAATCATTTCCGCGTTCAGTCGCGCGAGTTGCAAAAATCGCTCAACGTCCCCTTCCCACAAGAAATCGTGACCGCAGCAGCGCTCGTCCGCCAGCACGACTGGCTCGATGCCGAGCGCATTCAACACGCGCACGCTTGCTTGCGCCACGCGCGTGCCGGACACACCGAGCGGCGCGAAGAGCGCGTCGTAGTACGGCGCACAGCCGGTAAAGTAGAGGGTATCGGAAGTGCTTGCAGTGACCAACGGTTGGCGGTCAGGGGACAGAGAACTGACTCCTGACCCCTGCCCCCTGTACCCTGACTTGAGCCAGTCCAATCGGTTTTGCTTCAACTCCGGCTGCGTCATCATCCGCATCCACACGTGAATTGCCTCGCCATGCGTGCAGAGCGCGGCTTGCCCCCGTCGTCGCGCCTCGACGCGCACGGCGAGCGTCAACGCGGAATAATCCACGTCCGCTGGGCAGACCTCGCTGCACTGGAAGCAGTTGAGGCATGCCCACAGCCGGTCGTCGCGCAGCAACTCTTCATCCCGACGAACGAGGGCGCGCCCAACGGTCACGCGCGGCGAGAACCCGCCGTCGTACCGCGCCACCGGACAGATGGCGGTGCACTTGCCACATTCCAGACAGCGGAGGACGCCGGTCGTATGTATCGCTTGATCGAGGGCTGGATCGTAAGTCATTTCTCAAAATCAGTCACTTGCTGGACAAACTGCTCCCCGTCGTCCGGCGGAATCCATTTTAGCGCGAGCCGTTCATCGAGCCCCATCAGATGTCCCAGCGCGTCCGCCTGTTCAAAGACGGCTGCCGCGTGCTCGTTACCTTGCTCGTAGTGGCACAACCCCGGCGCACAACCGAGCACCAGCACGCCCGCCGCGCCCATCTCCAGCGCTTTGAGCAGCAAGCCCGGCGACAAACGGCCGGTGCAGTTGACGCGAAGGATGCGCGTGTTTGCCGGGTACGTCAGCCCGCGCGCGCCGGCGATTTCCGCTGCCGAGTAGCCACTCCATTCGCAGGCGAAGAGGAGGTAGACAGGTAAACGGGCAGACCCGTGGACAGCCGCGCGAATCTGCGCCTCAATCTGCTCATCGGTTGCAGAGGATACAGACGCCGCCTTGACCGGACAGACCGACACACAGTTGCCGCAACCGGTGCACAGGAGCGCGTCAATCACCGCCAACCGGCTGCTGGCGCGCGATTCGAACGTGATGGCAGCAAACGGGCAGACCCGCGCGCAATCGCCGCAGCCGTTGCAACGCGTCGCGTCAATCGTCGCAAAGGGCGCGTCGTTGACGATTTTGCCGCGTTGGATGTGCCGCGCCGCGCGCGCGGCGACGTCGTACGCCTGAAAGATCGCGCGCGCCTCATCGCACGGAAAATGCGCCGCGCCGCAAACGTAGATACCGCGCTCGATGCGATCCGTCGGACGCAGGCGCACGCGCGCGTCGGCGATGAAACCATTGGCGTCAACCGGCAGGTGCAACATCTCGGCGAGTTTGGATGTGGGATTCGGAATTGGGGACTCGGCTTCCCCAGTAGCAACGATGATCGCTCCCGCCTCGATCGTCTCGCCGCTGCTCAACGCGAGCCGATACTGCCCCACGCTCCCACCGACTTGTTCCACTGTCGTACTCGTCAGCACGCGCAGATGGTCGCGCGGGTGCGCCGCAAGACGTTCCTGCGCGTGCGCGCGCAACTCGGGTTCGCGCTCGATCAGTGTGACCGCGATGCCCGCGTCGGCGAGGGCGCGCGCGGCAGTCGCGCCAGCGATGCCGCCACCGATGACGACTGCGTGCGGGGTGATGCGCGCGACGCGCGGGGGTGTAGGTGGGCGCGCAGCCAGGTCTGCGACTGCCATCGCGATCTGGTCGCGCGCCTTGGACATCGCCAGAGTGTCGCCGCGATGCGGTCGCGCACACAGATCGCGCACGTTGGTCACGCTGACAAAGGGTGGGGGCACAATGCCATCGAGGGCGCGAAGAAAGAGGGTACGATGCGTGCGCGGCGCGCAGCCCGCGATCACGACGCGTTCCAACCGCTCGGCGCCGATGATCGCGCGCAGCCGCGCGACGCCGCCGGGCAAGCACCAATAGTTTGCCTGCTCTGCCCACGCGACGCCGAGCCGCGCGCGTGCGTACTCGACCAGCGCGGCGACATCCAGCGCGCCCGAAATCTTGCCACCGCACTCACAGACAAATACGCCAATCCTCACATCGTTATCCATCGCGCAGCCAACCCTTATGCCTCGCGCTTTACGTTCCCCAACAACTCCCGGTCATCATCCGCAGATGCCATAGCCGGCGGCTCGTACTCGCACAAGCGACACGCGCGCCGCGCATAGTCCGATTGCCAGACGTGCGCGCGGCGCGCCGGGCGCGTCACGTCTTCGACGCGAATCGCGCCGGTGGGACACACGAGCGCGCAGGTG
Organism: Anaerolinea sp.; assembly: GCA_020722265.1. Taxonomy (GTDB): domain Bacteria; phylum Chloroflexota; class Anaerolineae; order UBA4142; family UBA4142; genus DYLA01. The sequence continues at coordinate 3,712 of DYLA01000051.1, read as the reverse complement.
CCACATTCGATACAATCCGCCGATGAGATCTGGAACGGCGTCCCGACGGCGCGCGCCATCCCGCGCCGCGTCAAACTAATCGCGCCGACGCCGACGATTTCATGGCACGCGCGCACACACAAACCACATAACACACAGTCGTTCGTTTCCAGCGTGACGTATGGCGATCGCACACCCCATTCTGCGGCGAGCGCGCGCACGATCGGCAGATGGGCGCTCGTCGCCAGCAGCAACTCGATGACGGTGCGCCGCGCGGCGATGACCGCGTCGCTGTTCGTGCGGACCTTCAAGCCCTCCTCGCACGGGTACGCGCACGATGCCACCAAGCGACTGCGCGCGCCGACCAACTCGACCAAGCACAATCGGCACGCGCCGTAGGGGAGCAGCGCTTCGTGCGCGCAGAGCGTCGGAATCGGAATATCGTTTTCGCGCGCGGCTTGGAGCAGCGTGTAACCGGGCGGAACCGCGAGGGTGCGGTCGTCCATCGTCAGTCGAATCATTCTAGCGTGCCTCCGCGCGCGAGCACACGGCGACGCACCAGAGTGGGTTTGGTGCGCGGACGTGTCGGCTTTTTCGCGCTCGGGCGACGCGGGCGATTGCCCGGCGCTGTCGCCTCCAGATGCGCCTCGCCATTTCGCACCGAGCCGGTAATGTGCGTGCCATCCTCCAACTCGAGGTCGAGATAACTGTGGTTGCGAAAGCAGACCTCGCATGCTTCACCGTCGGGTTGTGTCACCGGGACGATGAGACTCACCTTGCCGCGCGTGATCGCCAACTCGATCACGTCGTTCCCCTCGCCTTCGATGATCATCCCTTCGACGCCGAAAGAGAAATCGCCCCCGCGCGCCTGAACCAAATTGTAGCGTTTCATTCGTCCGTCCCTCCCGTTTCACGTATCGAGCAACTTGTTCCCGTACGCGTACCCGCGTTCGAACGCTTGGAGGTTGAACTCTTCAGTCCCCTTGGGTACGCTGCTGCGGACTGCCTGCCGCAGTGCGTCGGCAGAGACACTAGCATCGAGCGCGGCGAGGCAGCCGAGCATGATGATGTTCGCGACCATCTTGCGTCCCAACTCTTTTTCGGCGATGCGCGTGGCAGGAATGCGGAACAGGCGCGCGTTCGTTTTGCCACCGTTCGTCTGCACCAAGTCTTCGTCAATGATCAGCAAGCCGCCATCCGCCAAATCGCCGGCGTATTTCGCGTACGCCTCCTGCGACATCGCCACGACAATGTGCGGCTGGGTGAGGTGCGGATAACTGACCGGCGCGTCGGAGATGACGACTTGGCCGCTGCACGCGCCCCCGCGCGATTCAGGACCATAGTTCTGGGTCATCGTCGCGTGCTTGTGATCATGCAGCGCCGCGGCTTTGCCGAGAATATACGCGGCGAGGATGATGCCTTGGCCACCAAAGCCGGAGAGGCGGATTTCGATTCGGTCCATTTTTCCACTCCGTTTCGATACCAAC
>DYLA01000051.1:0-2146 GCA_020722265.1 Anaerolinea sp. | reverse complement strand
CTTGTCACCCCTTCTGCAATTCAAGATAACTGGGCTTGGCGATGTCCACGAACTTGCCCACCACGATCTGCCCTCCCAGCGTGATGTCGGCTTGGCGCGGGTCCGCTCCGTGTTCGATGACTGATTGATCTTTGTAGTACTGCATCTGCTCCAAGCCACTGCGTTGCTTGTTCCACCTCCCGTACAACGTCGGGCAAGGACTGATAACTTCGACGAACGAGAAACCGGGCTTGAGTAGCGCCTCGCACAGCGAACGCTGCAAACGACGCACGTGCAACGTGGTCCAGCGCGCGACGTACGCCGCACCGCTCGCCGCCGCGAGGTATGCCAGATTGAACGGGTGATCGCGATTGCCGGTCGGCGAAGTGCTCGTGCGCGCGTCCGTCGGCGTCGTCGGGGCGAGTTGTCCGCCGGTCATCCCATAGATGAAATTGTTGACGCAAATCACCGTCAAGTCCATATTGCGCCGCGCGGCGTGGATGAAATGATTGCCCCCGATAGCAATCAAGTCGCCATCCCCGGAAAAGACGACCACTTTGAGTTTCGGATTCGCGAGTTTCAAGCCGGTCGCGAACGGAATGGCGCGCCCGTGCGTCGTGTGAAACGAATCCATCGCGACGTAACCCGCCACACGTCCGGTGCAGCCGATACCGGATACGACCGCGACCTGATCCGGATCCAGTCCCGATTGGATCAGCGCGTTCAAAAAGCAGTTGAGCGCGGTTCCCAAGCCGCATCCCGGACACCAGATATGCGGCAACCGATCGCGACGCAACAGCCGATCCATCGGATGCTGCGGACTAACCTCCGCCAGTTCGTGCCCATCCATTCGCTCGACGGGCGTGCTCGGCTCGTCCTGTCTCACCATTCCTCTCTCTCCTGGTCACCTGCCCGCTGCTCCGCGAATCGCCTCCAGAATCACGTGCGGCTCATGCACATCTCCGCCCGCGTGCGGCACGAGCAGCGTGCGCGCCTTGCCCGCCGCGCAGCGTTCCACCTCCAGCGCGATTTGCCCATAGTTGATTTCCGGCACGACGAACGCCTTGACGCGCGCTGCCAACTCGCGAATCAAATCCTCAGCGAAGGGCCAAGCCGTGATCAATTTCAGCCAACCGACCCGGAGGCCCTCCGCGCGCGCCATCTCGATGGGCCACAGCGCGATGCGTGCGCTGATGCCATACGCCACGACGATCACCTCTGCATCCTCCAGCCACTTGCTCTCGGTGCGAATGATGTCGGCGCGATTGTCGCGGATTTTCGCGATGAGCCGACGAATGAGTCGCGCTTGCGCGTCGGCGCTGGATGTTGCCGGATAGCCGCGCTCGTCGTGGGTGAGCCCGGTGACGTGGAGGTGGTAGCCTTCGCCCGCGCACGCCATCGCCGGCACACCGTTCGCTTCCCCCTCGAAAGGACGATACTGCTCTGGCGGCACTGTCGGTTTGCGGCGCGGGTACAGTTTCAGCGACTCGACCGGTGGAATCGTCACGCGCTCGGTCATATGCCCCACCGCCTCGTCCGCCATCAGCAAGACCGGCGTGCGATATTTTTCCGAAAGATTGAATGCTTCAATCGTCAGATCGAACATCTCTTGCGGCGAACTAGGGCAGAGGGCGATGATTTCGTAGGGACCGTGGCTGCCCCAGCGCGCTTGCATCATATCACCCTGCCCGACGAGTGTCGGCAAGCCGGTGCTCGGTCCGCCGCGCTGCACGTTGACGAGGACGCAAGGCGTCTCGGTCATAATGCCCAATCCCAGATTCTCCATCATCAGACTGAAACCAGGACCCGAGGTCGCCGTCATCGCTTTCGCGCCGCCCCACGCCGCGCCCAGTACCGCGTTCATCGAGGCGAGTTCGTCTTCCATCTGGATGTACACGCCGCCGACATCCGGCATCCGCTCCGCCATGCGTTCGGCGATTTCGGTCGCAGGGGTGATCGGATAGCCGGCAAAAAAGCGACAACCCGCGGAAATCCCGGCTTCGGCGCACGCCTCATCGCCGCTGATGAAATATTCTCCCTGCAACGCGCCTGTAGTGGTCATTCGTCTGCCTCGTGGAACACAAGAAGATTAGAGATTCCATCCCGACCTGCCATCTCGGTAACGCTACATTCAATCGTGGAGACGTCAAAACTGGTGCACTTGATG
>DYLA01000050.1 GCA_020722265.1 Anaerolinea sp. | reverse complement strand
GGGGGCAAAGCCCCCTGAACCCCCATGTCCACGATTTACTGTGGTGCTACCCGATGCCCAAAATCAAAACTGAATTTCCAAGCCGACTTGGTTTTCACAAAATCCATTTCGCGAAAAGCACCTTTAGATGCCGCGTTAGACTTGTAGCCGCGAGCGTTGAGCCAACGCCCGCGTACGGCGGCGCGAGCGCGTACAGACCGCGCCGCAATTGGTAGAGGCGCCCCGCTTTCGTCTAGCGGGATAACTGGCGTCGTACATCGCGCGGATCCACCTCACCCGCGAAGAGCAACCCCGTTTCGAAAACTGGCTCGTCACCGACGATCTTGACCAGATTACTGAATTCCATGCCAATAAGATACCATAGAGGGCAACTTGTTGCAACCGATCAGCCCCTCGACTGCTTTTGCCTTTGGACTTGCCCTCGATACGCGCGCACCGCTTCCCGCTTGACCACCAGCCGCCACCACCACCGAAACACGCGCGCCAACGTCGCCCCCACGCGCGTGACGTTGAAGAATTGCGATTCGCCGTACTGCCGATAGAAATGATGCACCGGCACCTCGGCAAAACGATAGCCCGCATCCTGCGCTTTTTTCACCAACTCGAACGTAATCGTCCCGGTGTCCGACTCCAATTCGATCACGTCGAACATCGCGCGGCGCATCAGGCGAAAGTCGCAGTCCACGTCTTTGATTTTCAAACCAAAGATGAATTTGATGAAATACTGGTACACGATGCCGATGATGACGCGATGCAACGGATCGCGCCGTTTGATCTTCCAGCCGTTGATGAAATCCACATCGTCCGAAATTTTCTCGGCGAGCAATTTCAATTCGCGCACGTCGTACTGCGCGTCGCCGTCGGTGTAGAAAACCCACTCTTTCGTCGCGGCGGCGATGCCGGAACGAATCACGCCGCCGTACCCACGATTCGTTTCGTGATGGACGATGCGAAACGTCGTTGGTAGGACGCACGCGAGTTCGTTCAAGATTTGCAGCGCGTCGTCAGGGCTCGCATCGTTGACGACGATCACTTCGTAATCGTCCGTAATTTCGCGGAGCGTTTGCAGGGCGCGAATCACCATCGCCGCAATCGTGCCGGCGTCGTTGTAGCAGGGGAAGAAAACAGAGATGCTGGGTTTCATGGGGTAAACCGAACTCGAAACAGCGTATAGATCGCTTCGATGCCGTCAATCCACGAAATCTTTTTGCCCTCGTCGGCGCGGCGCGGGGTGTACGAGATGGGCACTTCGACGATGTGGTGTTTGTGCTTGAGCAACACGCCGGTGATCTCCGGCTCGAAATCGAAATGGACGCAGCGCAGCCGGATGTTCGCCAGCACGTCGCGCCGGAAGACTTTGTACGCCGTCTCCATATCGCTGAGACGCGCACCGAAGAGCAGATTGGTGAGCGTGGTCAGGAAATGATTTGCCCAACGCGTGCGGAGCGGAATCTGGCTCTGCCGCGCGTGGAGAAAGCGCGAACCGTACACGACATCGGTCTCGCCGGCGAGTATCGGACGTAACAGCGCGCCATACTCGTTCGGGTCGAGTTCGAGATCGGCATCTTGAATCAAGATGATGTCGCCGGTCGCGTAGCGCAAGCCCATCCGAATCGCCGCACCCTTGCCGAGGTTGATCGGCAGCGAGTACACGCGAATCAGGCTGGGCGATGCCTGATGCCGATTCTCGATGATCTCTGCACTCGCGTCGGTCGAGCCGTCGTTGGCGACGATGATTTCCATCTCCAGCGCGCCCACATCCACACGCGTGACGCGGTCCAGCAATTCGCCAATGGTCATTTCTTCGTTGTAGACCGGAATGATGACGGAGAGTTTCATTGCACTGTGACCGTTGTTTTCAAGATGACGTGGTCGCCTACCGGGGCGCCGCTATCGTCAAGCACCGGGAGACGCGCGAACGTGGGGTCTTGCGCGTCGTACCAACCAATCTCGATGGTGTACGTGCCGGGCGCGGTCGCGGGTTTAATCGCGAGTTCGTACGTGTCGGCGAGGTACTCGTTCACGACCCAGCCGGTCGTCGGGCGCGCGCCGTTCATCGGCTGCGCATCTTTTTGCGGACCGACTCGACCGTTCTTATCGAGCAGATGGACGAAAACGGTGTACGCTTTGTCCATCTGGTCGCGCGCCTGCCAGTAGAGAGTAAGTTTGAAGGTTTCATTAGGTTTCAGGTTCAAGGTTGAAAGGTCGTAGCCGACGAGTGCGATGGCGTTGCCAAAACTCGCGCGCTGCGCGTTCTGCACGGCTGGCTTGACGAAAACGCGGTCGGTTTTCTCGACGGTGAAGGGCGCGAGGTCGAGCGCGCGGCTGTCGTTCAGGACGACGCGCAGATTCGTCGTGCCGGCTTGCGCGGTCGCGGGTATCGCCATCGAGTACTGCCCGCGCACGATTTCGCCGGCGCGCCACTGGGACGTGGGGAACTGCGCGTTCGCCAGCGGCAGCGCGTCACTCGTGACATCGCCGAACTGCACGCGCAAAGCGTAATCGCGCGTCGGCACAGCGTCGGCGCGCCAGAACAGGGTGAGCGGCAGCACTTCGCCCGCGCTCGCCCGCTCGCGTCCGAGTTGGTAGCCCAGCAACGTGAACGGTCCGATGGGCTGGCTGATGGTGTTTTGGATGTCGAGCGCGGCGAGTGTCGCCGGCTGCATCGCCGGCAAAACTGGAATCGGTCCGATTTTGACCGCCTTGCCAATCGGCGCGCCGTTGGGCGCGAGCACGTCGAGCCCGCGCGGATCACTCTGGGTGTAGAAAACGATCTCGACGAAATAATCGCCCGGCGGCGTGCCGGCGAGCAGCGGTACGGTGTACGCGCCAAAAAGTTTCTCGCCCGGCTTCCAGCGTGTTGTCGGATAGTTATAGCCGGCGGGGCGACGATCCTGCTTGCCCCACAAATTGCCGGCGGCGTCGCGCACGCGCAGCGCGACATAGTAATCGTCGTCGAGCGCGGCGAGCGCGTGCCAATACAAGGTGAACGATGCGCCCACATCGGCAGGCGTGGGCGCGGGCGTGTCCCAGCCGAGCAATTTCACCGCGTTCTTGAAATTCGCTTCGCGCTTCGTTGCGGGTTCTGGTTCCGTCGCAAAGCGCGCGTTAGTCGGCAGACTCCAATGGCGCAACTTGACGTGCCAGAAACTCGCCTCCACCTTCTGTTCTTTGCCGCGCGACGAGAGAAGCATCGGCACAAAACCATTCGGGTCAACCACTTCATCTTGCCACAACACGAGCCACGCGCCGCGCTGGCCCGCCAGCGTTTCGTTCAGTACGCGCGCCGTGTCGTAGCCCAGCACGCGTTCGGCGTTGAGCGTCGGTTCGTCCGGCAAGCGAATCGTCGGCGCATCGCCACGATAGTAGTAGTTGAAGGCGGGGAAGAGATGCCCGCTCGTCAAAATGATCGCTTCGTCCGGCGCTATGTGGTCGTCAATGTAGCGCGCGACGCTGCGAAAATCGGCTTTGGTGAAGGCGGGATCGAAGTAGATATTGTAATCGGCGTAAAGCGCCGAAGTAAACAGTAAACCGTATTCCGTAATCAGTAATGCACCCGCGATGATCCGTGCAACCACCCTGCCGCGCTGAAAGATCAGATGCAGACCTGCAAGCCCTGCGCTGAGCAAGAGAAAGAACGCGGGTGACGCGATCATCAGATAGCGCGCGTTGAACTTGGGATTGCGCGAGAACAAAAACAGCAAGAGCGCGAGGGGAATGACGAGATACAGAATGACGAAAGTGAGTGAATGAGTAGATGAGCGGGTGAGGGGGTGTTTTGAGTTTTGAATTACCAGAGCCAACATCCCAACCGCCAAACAACCCAACCACCCCGCCGCAATCCACTGCGCCTGCGCCTCCAGCACCGATTCACCCATCGTAAAATTGATAAGAATGTGTCGTAGGGCTTCGTCGAGTTTGAGCGCGCCGCGCCAGTACGATACGTCTTGTCCAAAGCGCGCGAGGACGAACGGCGTCCAGGGGAGAAAGGCGAGGAGGATCACAAGGAACGCGACGGTTGCAGGTTTCAGAGTGCCAAGTCTCAAGTTGGGCAACCGGAAACCGTGAAACCGGAAACTTGAAACCACAACGTAGAGCAGTTGGAACGCGATGACGACGAACGCGAAATAGTGCGTGTACACTGCCGCGATATTCGCGCCGACAAACACGATCCACCCGCGCGTCTCGCCTCGCGGGTCGGCGAGTGCGCGCAGCAGCGCGTAACTCGATAGCAACGACAGGAACGTGATGAGGGTGTACATTCGCGCTTCTTGCGAGTACCAGACGTACAACGGCGCGAGCGTCGCCAGTAGCGCGGCGATCAATGCGGCATTCCGATCGAACAATCGCCGCGCCGTGACGAACAACAGGGGAATCGTCAGCACGCCGAAGATGAGCGACAGGAAACGCAGCGCCAATTCGCTATCGCCCGCGCACACGATCCAAAAGTGGAGCAGGTAATAGTACAACGGCGGCTGAATGTCGGCCGCGGTGCGCGTGGTGATCGTCGCCAGATCGAAATGTGCGAGGTACGCGCTGAAGGCTTCGTCGTACCACAGTGATTGGAAATCGAGGCGAAAGACGCGCAGTGCGAAGGCGAGGAGACAGAGGGCGAAGAGCGCGAGCAAATGATTGCGGCGCAATTTTCAACTCCGTAATAGGATGATTCTCATCTTATCACAGGACCGCGTTTCGGCAAAATCTACCACTGGTTTACCTGTATACTTTTCCCATTGCGTACCAACTCGCCGAGGAGCACCCACCGCCCATCTGCCGCAATCGGCGCATCGGTGCGTGGCGCGAGATAGAACTCGGCGTTCTCCCACTCCGCGCCAAAGAAGACACCTACGCCGATTTTCGCGCGCGCGCCCAGTTCGATTGGCACCGTGTCTGCGATGATCACTTCGCCATCTTGCCAGCGCGCGGTCGGGTACCAAAAGTGGACGAGCAGCGGCGGCAACTGCGCGTCCGCGCGCGGATGGCCATCCGCGTCCGGGTAAAACGGAAACAGCGCATAGTTGTTGTCGTCCATCCCGGGCAGGCGCGTCCAGTATGTGCGCAGGTAGACGCGCTGCCAATCATCTTGCCGCACGTCGAAACCCAGGAAGCGAATCTTGTCGCCAAAGTCCACCGTGACCGGCTGCTGCGGCAAAACGCAATGGCACGCGCGCAGAAAATTGTAGAATCCATCCGGCAACTCGGTCTGCGTGAGACCGCGCTGCAAAAGAATATAGCCATCCACCGCATCGCGGATGCCAAAGCCCTGCTTGAGCGCGCCGAGATAGTTGACGCGGTAGTCAATTGGGTTGGTGATGTTTGCCTGCGACACGTCGAGCAAAATGTACTCCGCGTCGAGGACGGTCGGAAAACGATACAGCACGCGACGATGGCTGAGGTGCGGAAAGAGCGTCGTCGTGGTGGACACCTTCGCCTCGCGCGGAATCTGCGCGGCGAAGCGCGCGAACAATTGCTGATGCGGCGTCACCTCTGGGAAAAAGAACTCGCCGCCGATGGGCGTGTAGCCGGCGATAGTATGATAGCCGAGCGTGATGGTGAGCACACCGATGACGCTGGCTGCTTTTAACTTTTGACTTTTGACTTTTGACTTGATCACCGCCGCGCCACCAATCGCCGCGAGGACAAAGTACGGCGCGACCGGCGCGGAATAGTGGTACGTGCCAGAGTACTGCGCGGGGTAACTGCTCAACAGATTGAGCGCGAGCGATGGCGAACCGATGAGCAGCGTGACGGGATCGAACAGCGCGAGGAATCCGACCGACGCCAGCAACTTGAACACGTACGCGATTTTTTCTGGCGCGAGAACGCAGCCGACGAGGCTGGGAATCGCGGTGAGCGGCTCGCGCAATGCCTGATTCGCGCAGGTGTACCGCCCCACGTAAACCGATTCGCCGCGCGGACTGAAATGGGGAATGATGACAAGGAGCACGAGTGCGAACCACGCCGCGGCGAGAGCAGCGATGGCGGCGGGATACAGATTGAGTCGTTTCAAGTTCCACATTTCAGGTCTCAATGACTTGGAACCTGAAACCTGAAACTGATCTTTCACCGCAAAATAGACTCCCATCGCCAACACCAGCAGCGCGATGTCCTCTTTCACCGCAAGCGCGATCAGCGAAAACAAGGCGTAACGCTTCCAGGCGCGCTCCTCCGCATAGTGGAACGCGAACAGCAGCGGCGCGGGCGCGAACGTGACCGCGTGAAATTCCGCGAGGTTCGCGGCTTGCAGCGCGGGAAAGAGCAAGTACATCGCCGCGAACGCGACGCCGGCCCCATCACTCTGCAAGCGCCGCCGCGCGATCCAGAAAATCGCCAGCGCCCCCAGCGCGATCGCGATGGACTGGACAACGAACAGTGACTCGATGCCGTCGTAAATCAGAAAGACGAGCGGAATGACGAGAAAGATCGGCTCGACGTGATCGGTGAGGCGCGGCAATTGCCGACCATCGGGGCGCGTGTCTTCGAGCAGATTGCCGTGCCGCGTGTTCCACAACGCCTGATCCATCTGCCCCATATCCGACGCGTGCGTGCGGAAGGTGTTGTGCCGCTGAATCGAAAGCGCGGAAAAGTACGCGCTGTACGCGACCATCAGCGCGAGGACGATGAACAAACTGTAGCGTTTCATGTTTCAGACAAGTTACACCGTGACGTTTCACGCATCATGTTTTACGTTTTACGCTTTAGGTGCTACAATGCCGCGCGATGCAATGGCTCCCCCGCACGCTCAAAACTCACTGGCGCTGGATCGCCCTCTTGATCATCGCGCTGGCGCCGCGCTTGTATCTCCTGGTCCGTGTACGATGTCGAACTTTCGCAGGACGGGTTCGAAGCCGTGCGAACGCTGACGCTCTGGCAGGCGTATGGCGCCGCCGCGCTGCCGCGCGAACTGCTGGACCGCGCGCTTTTGCATCCACTGTATATGCTTCTGCTCGCCGCGCTAAAAATCGTCACGCCGGCGTCGTTCGATTTCTACTTGGTCGCGCGCGCGTTTTCGACGCTGGGCGCGTGCGTCGCCGTGATCGTGATGTTCGAATTCGCGCGCCGCGCGTTCGGCGACGTGGCGGCGTGGGTTGCCGCGCTCTTGCTCGCGTTCGCGCCGTCGTTTCTGTGGGAGAGCGTTGCGATTCTCAGTTCGACGCTATTCCTCGCGCTGTACCTCGCCGTGTGGCTGGCGCTGCTGCGGTCGCACTATCGCGTCGCCGCGTGCCTCGCGTTTCTCGCGGCGATGACGCGTTACGAGGGCGTCGTCTTGCTCGCGCTGGTTTGCGCCGCGCGGCTCGTACGGGATGTCCGCACGCGCCAATTCCACATTACCGATTGGCTCGTGTGCGCCACCAGTGCGCTCGCGTTTCCGCTGACGCTCGCGGCGGGCAGTTGGCTGGCGACCGGCAATCCGCTGCAATTCATCGGCGCGCAGTCTATGGCAGGCATCTGGCTGCGCTTTCTCGCGCCGGGCGATTTTGCCCATCGCGCCGCGTTCTTTCTCACGCGCTACCCGGCGATTTTCCCCGCGCCGGTCGTATGGCTGGGCATCGCCGGCGCGCTCGTCGCGCTGATGCGGTACCGCGCGCGCGGCACGGCGTTGCTATTCGGCACGTCCGCGCTCTTTCTGCTCTTTTTCGAGACGCTCGTGTGGTTCGATTATACAACACTTGAGACGCGCTTCCTAATGTACCCGGGCTTGCCGCTGTTGGTGTTTGCCGGCGTCGCGCTGGCGAAAATCCAGTCGCTCGTCAACAGTCACCAGTCAACAGTCAAATGCGTTACGTTTCACATTCCGCGTTTCACGTTTTCCGTTTTACTCACCGCGATGGTCGTCGCGCTCCTTGGGCTGAGTTACCAGCAGGGCGACGCGGGGATGCGCTTTGTCTACAATATGCACGCGTCGCAGCGCGAGGTGGCAGACGAACTCGCGCGCCTTGTCCCAGCCCATCGAAAAACAAACGTGATGGTTTACGGCGGCATCGCCGGCGCGCTCGATTTTTACGCGCGGCAGCGCCATCTCGATCTCGAACTCGTCTTCTTTCGCTTTGCGCCGGACGATGACCCCGTACGCTTCATCGCGGAACGTGAAATCGAATTCGTGATTTACCCGGTCGGCAATGCGTTCGCCCAAGCCAAGTTTCCGTACCTCGCGCGCTTTGAGACGCAAACGCACGGAGCGGTCACCTTCCAGCCCCTCACGCAATTCGCCACGACGCTTGACCATCAACTCTACAGTGTGTGGCGGGTGACGCGATGATTCCCGTCACTGCTCACGCGTCACCTTAATCTCCCCCAGCGCGAACGCGACGCGATCGCTCGCGACGTTCTTGCCGACTGCTACATTCGCCGGGAAACGTCCGTCCACTTGCTCCCGCGCGCTGCCCGGGGGCGCGCCCTTGACACCGATAAACGCATGTCCCGCGCGAAACGCGTCGCGCAGATCGCCCTCGACGCCGAGGGCACGCAGCGCGTCGATCGCACTCGCTTGCAAATTGCGCGACACATCGTCCACCGCGACGCCGGCGACGATCGTCCCGCGCGGCAACTCGGCGACGAACTGCGCGAGCCGCGCCGATTCGTTCGCGTCGGCGAACGTATCGAACACGCCGACGCGCTCGACGGCGCCGCTGTGCGCGTCGATCGCAACCAGATGATAGCCGCGCTGGCTTGCGATGACGTTTCTGCCCGCGACGAAAATCTCTCCGAATTTCCCGGCGTCGTACCCCGCCCCGGTCGCCGAAATATCCACCGGCGCGACGACGCCGGTATCGCCAATGGCGTAATCGTCCTGCGGCGTCACGCGCACAGGTGCGGTCTCTGTTTCGAAGACGAATTCGTTCAGCCCCGCGCGCGCGAGGGTGGCAGGCACGCGCGCGGCATAGTCGTCCCAGCCGACGCCGAGCGACCACCGCGCGATCACGTGCCCGTTGACGCGCACTGTCAGCGGCTGCCCCAGACGCGTGCCGCGCAATCGAAAGGTAATCGTCTGCTCCACACCTTCCAGCGGCAGCCAGATCAACGCGTCGCCGCGCGTTGCCCAGCGATAGCCAAAGCCGGCGGGAGAAATTTGCGCGCGTCCCCAGCCATCGTCAAAGTACAGCCGCGCGGTTTCGTCCGCCGGGTTGACGACATCGAGAGCGCGCGTCGAGGGCTGCACGTGATAGAGCGTACGCGTGTCGTCGCGCGCGAGTTCTTCGAGCGCGAGTACCTCGCGCGCGTACGCCAACACCGCGGCGTCGGTCTTGGCGCGGTTGACGACGACGTAGCGGATATCGAAAAAGCGCACGACGGCAGGCGCCGCCGCGCGATCTTGCGCGCGGCGTGTCTCGTCCACCTCGCGCCCGGTTTCGAGGGCGATGAGCGAGTTGATGACCGGCGCTTCGAGAAAGTACTGGAATTTGTAACGCGGCGTCCGCGAGGTGATGCCGCCGAGCAGGCGTTTGTGGTGCGCGGTCTGGAAGAATTGCGCGGCGTCGTCCAATTTGCCCTGAAGCGGGATGCTGCCACGCCAGCCCAGCGGCAGTTCGAGGATGGCAAAATCGCCCGGCGTGTCGCGAATCGTTTGGTAGAGCGCGGGGACACGCAAATCATTCAGCGGCAGGGGATAGACGCGCTGTTCGAACGCGAGGAGCGCGAGCAAAGCGAGGAGCGCGAACGTCCCGCGCCGCGTTCGCAAGAGATGCGCCGCGCCGAACGCGAGCAGCGGCGCGAGCGATAGCGCGAGCATCACGTTGAAACGAACGGGATAGCGATTCGCGTTGACGAATGGAATCGCGCGCAAGAGCGCGAACGGCATCGGAACGCCGGTGTTTTGCCCGGCGACGATGAGCGTCGGTCCAAGCATCACGAGTGCGCAGAGGAGCGCGAGCGCCGCCCAGAACCGCGCCTCGCGCGCGGCGCACCGTCCGATGCCCGCAAGAATCAGCGCGGCGTAGCCCAGGAAGGCGTACTGGGTGTTCGCATCGGTGAGCGTGTGCGCCCATTCGCCCAAAAGCGGATGATGGTACGATGGAACGAAGAAACTGATCGGCTCGGCAGAAAAAATCTGATAACGTCCCGTCCCTTCGGCAAGATAATAGCCGTGACGCAGCGTATCGGACGCGAGGTTGATGATGAGCGGGCTGACGCCGATGGCAGTGACGAAGGCGAGCGCGGCGAGCGCGGTCGCGAGAGGGCGCAAGTGGGGGAAAGCGGACAAGGTGACGGAATGGCGAGATGACGAGGAGAATCCCTTTGGTATTTGCCCGGCAATAACGTAAAGCAGATACAAGCCGGTGAGGATGGCGAGGAACACCGTGAAGGTCAACTCTGTCCACGCGGTCAGTACGAGAAAGATGCCGGCGCGCGCGCCGCTGCGAAACGGTTGTTGGCTCCAGCGCAGGAGGTAGAGCGCGTAGAAGGGCAGCCACTGATTGTGGAGCAGGAAAAAATTCGCGCCGGCGACATAGTGAAAATGCCACGCGCCGAAAGCATAGAACGCGCCCGCGAGCGCAGCGGCCAGATCGGTCCGACGGCAGGGAGCGATGCCGGCGCGCGCCATCGTTTCGCGCGCCAAGAGCAGTGTCCCATACCCACCGGCGACGAGCGCGAAAAAGACGAGGAGGTTTTGCGCGGCGACGACGCCGAACGCGAACTGCAGCGGAATCGAGACGATGCCGTTGAGAAACGTCGGTGTGTACGCGACGAGGTTGACGCCGACCGGATAGAAAATGTAATCGGTTTGGAGCGGACTGGCGCCCAAGTCGAGCAGCGCAAAGCGCGTCCACCACAGCGCCCACGTGAGCGCGGGATCATCCACTCCTTCGCCGAGGTTGTGCGTGGCAAGGCGCGCGGCAAGGGGCCAAGTCAGCGCGAGCGCGAGTAACAGATAGACGACGAGAATGAGTGCATCGCGGCGAGCGGAGGGCGCGTGCGACGGGCAAGGACTAGGCATTTCGGAGCGAAATCATAACATAACGTACCGAATGAGTCAAAACGAAAACGCGGCAAGGGGTGCTTGCCGCGTTTCGATACTGCTCGCATCAATGCTTGTACTGCTCTCTCAAGTCTTCGCACCAGTTGTTGCCGTGCGAGACGCAGCGATCCCAGTCGTCAATATTGTAGCCGTGACAAATGGCGCATTGTCCGGCAACCGAATTGATCACGCGCTTGTAGTTGATGCTGTAGGAGATGGGGAACTGGGTGTGGTTGGTGACAACGGCGTACCACGTGCCCCACGCGCGCGTATACCCTGCCCAAAACAAATCATGGTCGCGCTCGCTAGGATTGAACGAACCGCGCCCCACCGGCTTGCCGTACAGATCCTTTTGATCGGGCGCATAGACCGCCAATGAGAGTCCCTTTTGTCCATGCGCGTCAATCCAGATGCGCAATTCGACTCCGCTGTCCTTCATCTTGTACCAAACGGATGTGTTCGGCGCGATGAACTGCCACGAGCCGTCCGGTTCGATGGCAGTTTCCGGGTTGATGCCCAAGGGACGCGGCGTGGCAGTGCGCGTCGGGGTTGTCGTTGGGGGGAGAGTGGCGGTTTCGGTTGGCGTGGCGGTTTCTGTCGGCGTGGGTGTGGCGGTCTCCGTCTCGGCAGGCGAAGATACCGCCATCGCCGTGCTGGTCGCTGTGCCAGTCGCCGTCGCCGTGTGGATGGGAGTGCTCGTTGGCACGTGAGTGGCTGGTGCGATCGTTACCGCGTTCGAGGGCGCGGCGTCGGTGGTCATCAGCGCTTGGGAGCCAATCATCAACACCAGGGTCAGCGCGAGGATGCTCGCGCCGGGGAGTATATTCTTCGAATGCATTGTTCCTCCGGACAAGGGCCAAGTCTACTGTTAGTATATTGCAGTGTGGTATAAAAGTCAAGACGCTCTTGCCGCTCACGGCGTCGCGTCGGTAGCGAATAGAATCAGGCGTACTCCATCATCGAACTCGCGCGTGGAGACTGGGCGCAGCGATTGTTCGAGCCACGCGCGCGTTGGATCGGGCTGCGAGGCGGTGGCGTCGTCGAACGCGAACCAGACGCGCGTGTACTGCCGCGCCAGTCGCACGAGGAGCGCGCGCGTCGCCTCGTCGAACTGGCGCGGGTCGCGGCTCAAGCCGTACCAGCGGAGGCGCGCACGATTTTCGTTCAGAAAAAAGAGCGCGCGCGTATCGTCGTTGAGAATCATCACATCGCGTACTTGCGCTTCGCGCGCGACCGACTGCAGCAGGGCGCGATAACCCGCGCCGCCCCCAAAGCGCGCGTCCTCGCGATAGCGATAGAGCGAAAAGAGGGAGAGCGCGACGGCGAAAATGAACGCGGCGCAAACGACCACCGACTGCCGACCGCTGCCCACAGTCTGTCGGCGGAGGATGACCATCAGGAGTAACGCGCACGACGCGACGAAGGCAGCGGTCAGCGCGAGCACCAGCCAGTCAATCGCCGCGTCACCCTCCACGACACGCAGCCACGCAAAATCGAGAACGCTTGGACGTAGTAGGTTCGTCGAGCCGATGAGCGGTGAAAATTCCGGCAGGAAGATCGCGTCCCACTCTGGATTCGGCGAGAGTTTCAGCATCCGCGCGCGATAAGCGAGAGAGGGCACCGCAACTCCAAGAATCTGAAAGGCGAAACTCAAGAGGCAAAGAGCAGAAAAAACGAGGGTGAGCCATCGAGACCGTTTCGCGAGCACAAGTTCGACGACGGGCGCGATGAGGAGCGTGAGGAACGGCAGCGTCGGCACGAGGAAACGCGGACCCCAGTTCGTTCCACCCGACCAGTAATACCAACTCGAGAACAGTAAACAGTAAACAGTGAATAGTAAACTCATCAAGAGGAATTCGTGACGCGCGCGGCGGAAGAACATCCACGCCGAAACCGCCAGCGCGGCGAGAAAGGGGACGTAGACGAAAAGCCCTTTGCCGGGGCTAAAGAGCAAGCCGTACATTCCGAGCAGAATCGGGTTGTCGAAAGTTTCGTCGGCGCGATAGCCGGTAACCAGCGGGCTGCCGTAACGCGCCCAGTTGTAGTACGCGATCGTCAGCGCCATCACGCCGAGCGCGAACGCAAAGAGCGCAAGCCCGCGCCGCGTCCACCGGTGGCGCCAGTCCAAGCCATACCACACGAAGAACGGGACGAGCGCGGCGTTCGTCAGGCGCGTTGCCACCGCGAGTCCGAGCGCGATGCCGGCAGCGAGCGCGTCGCGCGCGTGATGTTCGTCGCGAAAGCAGAGGAGAAAATAGAACGCGGCGAAGAGCGTGAACAGCGCGTACGGCTCGCTCCAGAATTGCTTGGCGTAGACCCACGCCGGCGTCGCCAGCCCGAACAAGAGCGCGGTGACGACACTCGCGCCGCGCGGGAAACGCAACCGCCGCGCGGCAAGAAAGACGAGCGCGCCGGCGAGTGCAACGACCATCGAACTGGTGAGCAAGGTCGTTTGCACGAGCCCCAGATCGCCGGGCAGGGTGAGCGCGAGCGCGTACAGCGGCGCGGCGAACAGCGACGCACCGTAGCCGGTCTTGGAGTACGCTTCGCCATCGGGACCGAGTTCCGCGCGCGCCTTGTAAATCGTCCACATCTGATCCGCGTTGAACTCGCCGCGCTTGACGAAACTTTCCGTGACCGAGAACATCAACATACTGTCCTGCGAATAAAATTGCCCGCTGAAGGACAGCAGGTAGACACCGAACAAAAAGAGCGCGAGCCAGACGGCGATGAGTCTTTCGGAGCGGTCAGCCATTTGATTTTTGCAGCACGGTCGCGACCCACACCAGCGTCACGCCGAGCAACTCGCCGACAGTCGTCCACAGGCGCGTGACCAGTGATAGCGCGATGGCGAAGGGCGCGGGGAAAAAAGTGGAAAGCATCCACGCGAGCGCGCCTTCGCGAAAGCCCAAGCCGCTCGGCGTGAAGAACGAAACATAGCCGATCCAGTACGCGCCGGCGTTCATCGCGACGAACGCCGGCAGCCGGTCGAGCGGCGTCGGGGTGAGTGAACTTGTAAAGAGATAAAAGGCGATACCATTCGTCAGCCACATCGCGAGCGAAAAGAGCGGCGGGACAAGGCCGCGCGCGAAAGTACAGACGCCTCGGCGCTGCGTCTCTAGACTGGGCGCGGTGATGGCGCGACGCATCACGCGCGCGGTGAGCGCGACCAGCAGACGATTCGTCTGCGGCAGCGCAAAGATGATGATGAGCGCACCGAACGCGAGCGCGGCGATGAGCGGCGCGTACGCGGCAGTTTCCGCCGGCAGGATGCGGCTGAAAATTTCCGGGCGCGCCAAAACGAACGTCAGCCCCAACAACCCGGCGATCGCGAGCGCGAGCGCGGTGTAGATCACCTGACTCAGCAGCGCGTTCGTCTTGCTCACCCCGCGCTGCTCCACCATCACCATCATCGTCGCGACCTGCCAGATGTTGCCGGGCACATAGCGCGTGAGATTCGAAAGAAACCACACGCGCGCGCCGAACGCGAAATCGAAATGCTCGCCGAGCGAAATCAGAATCCGCCGCCATGCCTCCACCGCGAACCCGCGCGCGACGACGAGCAGCACAAGGGACGCGGCCAGGCGCGGCCAATCGAACTCGAACTGAAAGCCGGTTGCCGCGAGATCGCCCCACGTCTGGACGAGCAAGCGTCCGAGGAAGACGAGGACCGCGAGCGCGAGCAAGTATCCCGCCACGCGCATCCACTTGCGATTGCCACCTACCACCTGCCACCTGCCTCCTGCCACCTGCCTCCTGCCTCCCGCCTCCTGCTTCCCGCCTCCTGCCTC
>DYLA01000049.1:8980-15065 GCA_020722265.1 Anaerolinea sp. | reverse complement strand
TCAGGGGGCAAAGCCCCCTGAACCCCCCATGTCCACGATTTACTGTGGTGCTACCACATTAGTCACACCCAATTCAAACCTTTTTGTGACTTGTTTTGGACACGTTTTTGACCTTGCGCGAGTATATTATATTCAAATTATTGAATTAAGAACATGGAAACCAAAACACGAATCGGTGCTGATCGGGAACGCGTGCGCATCTTGAAAGTCCTCGCGCACCCCGCGCGCTTGCAGATTCTACTCGCCTTGCGCGAGGTGGAAGCCTGCGTGTGTCACTTGGCGACACTCCTGGGTGAGCGCCAACCGTACGTTTCGCAGCAACTCGGCTATCTGCGCGAGGCAGGTTTGGTGGACACCCACAGGGTCGGATTGAATGTATTCTATCGCGTGACCGATCCGCGCATCTTTCAGTTTCTGGACCTGCTGGGTGAGTTGGACGCGTGCTGGCAACGTGTGCCGCGAAACCAAGCGACGATCCTGCCGACCTGCCCTTGTCCAAAATGCAAACCCCATGCGCGTGAGTTGCGCGATCGTATTACTCGATGAGGTGTTTGATGACGATGGAAACCTTTGACTTGGCGATTCTCGGCGGCGGACCGGGCGGCTACGTTGCCGCCCTACACGCCGCGCAACTGGGCGCGCGCGTCGTGCTCATCGAAAAAGCGCGCGTCGGCGGGACGTGTCTCAACGTCGGTTGCATCCCGACCAAAGCGCTCCACGCCAGCGCGGAATTCTATCGCGACGCGCGCGTCAAATCCGCCGCGCTCGGCGTGGACATTCCAAACGCCGTGGTCAACTGGGCGCAAATGCAAAAACACAAGCAAGACACGGTTGACCAACTGGTGCGCGGCGTCGAGCAATTGTTGAGCGCGAAAAAAGTGACGCTCTGGCGCGGCGAAGGACGCTTTCTTTCGCCGCATCGGTTGCAAGTCGTCGGCGCGAGCGAAACGCGCCAAGTCGAGGCACCACGAATAATTATCGCGACGGGCGCGGCGTCCGCCGCGTTGCCTGTCCCGGGCGCGAACTTTTCGGGCGTGATCACGAGTACCGAAGCGTTGAGTCTCGAGCGTGTGCCTGAAAAATTGGTCATCGTCGGCGCCGGCGTCATCGGCATCGAGTTTGCGTCGCTATATCGCGCGCTCGGGGCGCAGGTGACCGTGTTGGAAATGCTCCCGCGTATCCTCGTCGGCACGGACGAGGAGTTGGCGCGACGATTGCTGCAACTGCTGCGCCGCGCGGGGATTGACATTCAGTTGAACGTCCAAGTCTTGGCAATCGAAGAGAGCCAGCCGCTAACCGTGCGCTACTCTGACGCCAAAGGCGAGCATACCGCGCCAGGCGATTACGTGCTCGTCGCGACCGGACGCGTGCCGGTCACGCGCGGGACGGGGATTGACACGCTCGGCATCGCCATGAATCGGCGTGCGATTGCTGTGAACGAGCGAATGGAAACCAACGTCGAAGGGGTTTACGCGATCGGCGATGTCATCGGTGGGTGGATGCTCGCGCACGTCGCATCGGCGGAAGGCAAGGTCGCCGCTGAGAATGCGCTGGGCAAGGCCGGCGCGATAGATTACCGCGCGGTGCCGAACTGTGTTTACTCGATGCCCGAACTCGCCAGCGTCGGAATGACCGAAGCGGACGCGCGCGCCGCGCAGATTCCCATCAAGGTTGGCAAGTTTCCGTTCAGCGCGAACGCGCGTGCGCTCAGTTTCCGCGAGACGGACGGACTCGTCAAGATCGTCGCGCACGCCGAGACGGATGTGATCTTGGGCATGCACATCCTTGGACCGCGCGCGACCGACCTGATCGCGGAAGGCGCGCTCGCGGTGCAAGCGGGTGTTAATGCGCGGGAGGTGGGACATCTGATCCACGCGCATCCCACGCTGCCGGAAGCCGTGATGGAAGCGGCGTTGGACGTTACAGGTGAAATGATTCATTATCAACGCGTCCGCGTCGGCGCGTGAATAAATCTGGGAAGGGAGTCGTATGGAGTTTCTTGAAACGAGCGTGGATAAATTCGTCTTTCGCGTCGCGCGCGATTATCGCTACAACGACGCGGACGTGTGGGCGAAACGCGAGGGGGCTCGCGTGCGTATCGGCTTGACTGATTTTCTTCAACAAAAATCGGGCGACGTCGCGTTCGTGAATTTGAAAGAAATCGGAACGGAACTCGGCGTAAACGACGAACTCGCCGCGCTCGAGACGATCAAGGTGGATTTGGTCATCCCCGCGCCGCTCGCGGGCAAGATCGTCGCGGTGAACGATGCGCTCGCCGACCACCCCGAACTGGTCAACAGCGATTGCTACGGCGCAGGGTGGCTCGTCGAAATCGAGCCGGCGAATATCGCCGATTACGACGCGCTTTTGGATGCGGAAACATACTTGCCACAAATGCAAGCGCGCGCGGAACTGGAGCGTGAGAAATGACGGATTCGAAAAAACGCGTGGTGATTATGCCGTGCAGCGGCATCGGCAAGGCGTACGGCAGTGTGGGACGCGAGGCGATGTATCAAGTCGTCGAAGAGATGCGTCCCGACGCGACCACTACGACTTGTCTTTCGCTTTTGACGCTCGGCGACGCCGACGCGCAAGCGCTAGTGCGCGAGCAGCCGACGATCACGATTGATGGCTGTCCGTCCGCGTGCGCCAAGGTGAGCGTCGAAGCCGTGGGCGGCAAACCTGCCACCGAATTTCGCGTGTTCGATGTCTACCGCGCGCATCGCGAACTCAAAGTGCGTTCCGTGAGCGAACTGGGCGAGGCAGGGCGCGAGATGGCGCGCCTTCTCGCGGAAGAGATCGCGGCGAAGGTGGACGAACTGAGTAAATGAGCCAATGCACCAATGAGCCAATGCACCAATGAGCCAAACTTGGGGACGGAGTTTTACGATGCCAGTTTTACCGAAGAAAAAAGTTGGACTGATCAGTTGCAGCGGCGAAGAGTTGCCCGAAGGCATGCTCTCGCGCGTGGCAACGCTGCAAGCCCTGGAACGACTGCGCCCGAACGAGACGGTGACGTTGTGCCTGCCGCTCTTTTTGGCAGGGAACGATAAAGAGCGCGCGTTTGCCAAATTCTATCCGACGATCGCGATTGATGGCTGCGACAAACGCTGCGCCGCGCGCGCGACGGAGAAATACAGCGCGCCGCCGACCGCCAGCATCGTTATTCCCGAATTTCTCGCGGCGCGCGGATTGGACGCGCCCAAGACGCGCCGGCAGATGGATGCGGCGGGCGAGCGCGCGGCGGATGCGCTGGCGCAAGAGATTGCGCAGCGCGTGGATGAAATCCTCGGCGTGAAACGCGAGCCAGTTGCGGAGCCGCAGACCGCTGCCGAAAGCGAGGCGGTGACCGCGACATGTAGCTGCGGTTCGGGGATTCCCGTGACGCGCCTTGTGATTGCAGGCAAGGAACGTGAGATTGTCGCGTTGCCGTTGATTTTCGAGCAGTTTCGCAACGACGGCAAAACGCCTGCCGAACTGTTCGACGCCGTGAAAATCTACAACGCGATTCCCGCGGAACTCGAAGCGGCGTATCGCGAAGCGATCCTGTGCGCGTATGCCGCGCACACACTCGAAAAGCGTGAGGGGTGAAATGCTTTTGCAGAGTTACCATCTCGAGGTCTTTGCGCCGCCGTGCGAGCCGGGCGCGGAACGCTGGAGCGTCAAAGCCGCGCTCGACGATGACATTGGCGACGCGCTGCCGTACCTCAACGCCACACTCAAGGGCGCGATCTACAGCCACACCGCGCGTGTGCTGACGTGGCGAATGGGCGGACATGCCATCGCGATTCGCCCGCGCGAAATCGCGATCAGTAACTTGCTCGACAAGGACACCGCAGCGACGGAAGTGAAACGCGTCGTGGACATTATCAACCGCACCTGGGAGCGCCGCGCCGAAATCACACCCAGCACGGAGATGCGCCAGCGGCTCAAGCCGATGGACGTGTACAAACTGTTGCCCGCGACGAATTGCAAAGCGTGCGGTCAACCGACCTGTTTTACGTTCGCGCTCAAGATCACGGCAGGCGAGGCGGAACCCGAACAATGCGCGCCGCTCTTCACCGACGCCTATCGCGAGAAACGCGAGAAACTGCTGACCCTGTTGGAAGGAGCGCTGAATTAAACCATGCCGAAAACCTACACTTATCACACGACTGTCACCTGGAAAGGCGAACACTGGGGGCACCTCGTTGGCGGCAATGGCGCGGAGATGGATTTCTCCGCGCCGCCCGACGCGCACGGGCACGCCGGCGTGATGACGCCGGAAGACGCGTTCGTCACCGCCGCGAATACCTGCGTGATGATGATGTTCCTGTGGGCGTGCGAGCGCTTTAAGATTCCGCTCGTTTCCTACGAATGTTACGCGGAGGGAACGAAAATCATCGAACTCGACCGCACGGAATTGTTCACGCAAATCGTCCTGCGTCCCAAGATTCGCGTGAAGGAATGCGACGAAAACCGCATCCGCCGCGCGCTGCAATCGGCGCAGAAATTCTCGCTCGTCGCCAATTCGGTGAAATCGGATGTGGTCGTCGAACCGGCGATTGAAATGGTGAAATGAGCATGGGGCAGGGTAGGTATGCGCGGGCTGACGGCGCGGGGCGCCTGGTGCTCTTGCCCGACATTGCTGCGCGCTACGGCATTAAGCCGGGGGTGCGGGTTCGCGTTGACGAAGGTGTGAATGGCTTGCGCGTGCGTCGTCCCGTATCACAACTGGCGAAGTTGTACGTCGAGCCGACCAACCTGTGCAACCTGGACTGTCGTACCTGCATTCGCAATGTCTGGGATGAGCCGTTGGGCTTGATGCCCGATGCCGTTTTTGCGCGTGTGGTGGAAGGGCTGCGCGCCCTTTCGCCGCCCCCTGCCGTTTTCTTCGGCGGCTTTGGCGAACCGCTCTTTCATCCGAAAATCGTCGAGATGGTCGCGCAAGCCAAATCGCTCGGGGCATGGGTCGAACTCATCACCAATGGCACGCGGCTTACTGCAGAACTTGCGCGCGAACTGATCGCCGCAGGGCTAGATGTGCTATGGGTTTCGATAGACGGCGCAACGCCCGAGAGTTATGCGGATGTGCGATTGGGCGCGGCGCTACCTCAGGTGATCGAAAACGTCATACACTTTCGAGACGCACGCGTACCCGCGCATCGTCCCACGCCAGAGATTGGCATCGTGTTCGTAGCCATGAAACGCAACATCGCCGAATTGCCGGCGGTCCTGCGTCTCGGTCAGAGGATGGGTGCATCGCGTTTTCTCGTTACGAATGTGTTGCCGTATACCGACGCGTTGCGAGATGAGGTGCTGTATGACCGTGCGTTGAGCGATATTTTCTACCTGCCTTCCATTTGGGTACCCCACTTGAGTCTGCCCAAGATGGATCGGAACGAGACGACGCGCGAATCGCTTTATCAGGTCATGGGCGGCAGCGTCAATGTGTCCTGGGTTGGCGCCAACCTGGGAGGCGCGAACGATCGTTGCCCATTTGTGGAAAACGGATCAGGCGCTATCGGCTGGGATGGCAGACTGAGTCCGTGCCTACCGCTCTTGTATAGTCACACCAGTTTTCTGGTTGACCGCCCACGTTTCGCGCGGCGGTGGATCATCGGCAATGTGCTGGAGCGCGATTTGGACGATGTGTGGAATACGCCGGAGCATCTTGCCTTTCGCGAACGTGTCCAAGCGTTCGATTTTTCGCCTTGCACTTTTTGTGGCGGCTGCGATCTGGCGCAGGCAAACGAAGAGGATTGCTTGGGCAATAGCTTCCCGACCTGCGGTGGCTGTCTGTGGGCGCAAGGCGTGATTCAATGTCCATAAAACCAATTTCAGGAGGAACTGTGCTTGCGATCAAAGTGCTCGGTCCTGGCTGCGTCAACTGCTACACCGTGCGCGATATTGCTGTGCACGTGCTCGAAACTCTCGACGCCGACGCAACCATCCAGCACGTCGCCGACCCGCGTGAATGGCGGAAATACAATTTGATGATGACGCCCGGTCTCGTCGTTAACGAGAAACTCGTCTGCGCGGGACGGATTCCCAGCGAGCCCGAAGTGACGACCTGGGTCGTGAACGCACTGGCGTAGTTCTCGCT
>DYLA01000049.1:6115-8880 GCA_020722265.1 Anaerolinea sp. | reverse complement strand
GCTTCTCTCTTTCCGATAGCTGGGTCTAGGGTGCGAAGGCTTGGTTCAAAGAAAGGAATGAAGGATGCTGGATGCTGCCTTGAACGTTCTGCGCACGCGCAAATCATTTGCGGTGCTGGGTGTTTCGCGCGATCCGTCCAAGTATGGGCACGAGGTGTTCGAGGTGCTGCGCAAGGACTATGCCGTCTATCCCATCAACCCCAAATATGACGCGGTGGACGGACACCGCTGCTATGCTTTTCATTCTCTCTTTCGTCGCGGGAATGCTGGGATTGGGCGTGGCGTTCATCGCCACGCCCGTACTGGGGCTGTTCGGCTTTGGACGATGCACGCGCGCCCCACGTCACGGACACGACGCGCGTGAAAGGCGGCATCGCGAGCGCGGCGATTGGCGTGTTCGCGGGATTTCTCGGCATTTGCGGAGTAGGGGCGAGACATTCGCCAGGTCGGCTGCGAAAGCCAGAATGTTGAGCAAGGACAATCGGTTCGCTTGGGCGAATGGCAGATGCGAAGCCTCGCCCTTACAAGGGGGTTTCGATGAGTGGACGCGGACCCGATAGGTGGCGCAGGGCAGGATGCTGCAGCGGACCGCGCGATGAGGTGGTGCAAGTAGACCTGTTCGGCGACGGGCGTATCATCGGCTTGGTCGCGCTGAACCAGATTTTCGAGCAACTGTACGCGCTGGGTCGCACGCCCGATGCGTCGGTGCAAGACGAACTGGTGAAAATGGTCGCGGCGAAGAACTACGTGCCGCCGAAAGTCGAGCGCGAGTACGCCGTGGGCTTGTTGCGCGAGTACACCAAGTTCTGTGCCAAGAAAAACAAGCAAAAGGTGTGACGATGCTGAACATCAAAATCTTGGGACCTGGCTGTGCCAACTGCTACATTCTCGAAGGGCTGGCAGTGGCGGCGGTACAGGTGCTGAGTTCACAGAAGCCAGAGCTGTTCGAGAACGCCGAGGTGACGCTGGAGCATCTGGACGAGCAAAGCGATTTTCGCAAGTACGGCGTGCTCCGCACGCCTGGGCTGGTCGTCAATGAGAAATTGGTGATTGCCGGACGGCTGCCCCACGCGCTGGAGATTATGGCAGTGTTCGAAAAGGCACTGGTACGCGATGGGATGCAAACACCGCGTGCCAAGACCGCAGCAACGTAGCTGCCAGAAGGCGCGTCGGGTTTGCACGGCTCGAGCGAGGTGCGAAATGAGAACACACTGTTGTTTGCGGCGACCGCGCAGCTGTATGTGTGTGACGGGGCGCGGTCCTGGACTGAAACGCCCGCCGCCTGCACCGATACAGGTGAGCGCGCGATTGAGAAATGATTGAGGTAGCAACCTATGGAGGTGAAAAATGAAACACATGCTCGTAGGAGTGGATGGGTCCGAATATAGTCTGGCGGCAGTGCAAGCGGCCGCCAAACTGGCGGCAGAGCGCCACATCAAGTCAGTAACGCTGATCAACGTCATTCCGGTGGCGGTCAGCACGCTCGGGGTGACGGTCGTTGCGGCGCCGCCCGAAGACATCGAAGCCTGGGCGTTGTTTGACAAGCCCAAAGCCTTGCTTCAAGCCGCAGGTGTGGACGCCAAGCTGCTGCTGCGCGAAGGGGATCCTGCGGAAGAAATTGTGAACGCGGCTAAGGAGGGAGGCTACGACCTCATCGTCGTCGGTCACCGCGGGCTGTCGCCTGTCCGTGCGTTCTTGCTGGGCAGCGTCTCCAATCGCGTCGTTGCGCATGCTCCTTGCTCGGTGCTGGTCGTGCGGCCTGGTCTGGAGAACAACTCGTAGCCTCGGAGATGCACAATGACAACCCAATCAACGACCTGGTGGCGTGGACAAACCCCCACCGCGATCCTCGTGCTGATCATCGCCGCGCTGGCGGTGTGGGCAATCGCGACAGGGGTGGGCGCCGCGCCAGGCGTCGCGCCGATGGATGTGGTGAAAGGGATCGTGCTCCTCGTCGTCGGCTTTCTCGCCGGCTTGCTCGGCGGTCTGATCGGCACGGGCGGTTGCAGCGTGATGCTGCCGATCATCCACTTTTGGGTGGGCTATCCTGCCGCGATCGCCGTCGGCACGACGCTCTTTGCTGTGATCTTTACCGCGCTCTCGGGCGGCTACGGTCACCTGGTTCAGCGCAACGTGGACGTGCGCGCGTTCGCGTGGCTCGGCGGTGCTGGTATCGTCGGTGTACTGCTCGGCTCCTGGCTCTTCACATTGCTGTCGAATCAGTCGAAACTGCTGGGACTGATTCTCGGCTTGATCTTCCTGTGGCCCGCGATTCGGATGATCTACGAAGGCGTGGTCCAGCGCGCGATGCCCAAACGCGAAGGCGCGGCGATCACGGGCTCGGGCTGGGGGATGGCAGTGTTCGGATTCGTCGTCGGCATCGCGACGGGACTCGCGGGCGTAGGCGGCGGCTATGCGCTGGTGCCAGGGCTGATCTACCTGTTCGGCGCGCCCGTGTACATCACGATGGGCACATCGCTCGCGACGATGATTCCGCTTGCCGCGGTCGGCGGCGGGATCAAACTCGCGCAAGGGTTCGTGGACCTGGCGACGGGGCTGGTGCTCGCGGCGGGCACGATCGTCGGCGCGCAGGTGGGCGCGGCGATCATCAAGCGCTTCAAGCCCGCGACGCTGAAACTGATCTTTGGTCTCTACTTTCTCTACGTCGCGGTCAAGTTCATCACCGCGTTCTTTGGAATCCAAATCTGGTGACGACTGACCGCGCGCAAGGTGGCGCCTCCGCGTCAACGCTGATGCGGAGGCGC
>DYLA01000049.1:4277-6015 GCA_020722265.1 Anaerolinea sp. | reverse complement strand
AGTGTGTGAAGCCACCGTGTACGTTGAACAAAATGGTCGGCGGGAAAAGGTGCTGAAAGATGTGATCCGGGTAGAGGTCACCGAGGGCGGTGTTGTTCTCACCGCTCTGCTGGAACCACCCCAAACGATCCAGGGCACGATTCGCGAGGTGGATTTGCTCAAGCACTCGGTAACGCTGATCGCACCACAAGAAAAGGATGAACCCAAGGAGCCAAAATGGTAACACGAGAACAAGTCGAACAGGCACTATCGCACGTGATAGACCCCGAACTGGGGCGCAATATCGTCGAATTGGGAATGCTGCGTGATTTGCAGATTCGCGACGACGTGGTTGAGTTTACGCTCGCGCTGACGATTCCCGACTGTCCGCTGCGCGATCAGATCGCAGAGGACGCGCGCAAGGCGGTAAAGGCGATTCAGGGTGTCAAGAACGTGATCGTTACGCTCGGCGCGATGAGCGAGCCAGAACGTGCCGCGGTGCTGGGTCAACCGAGCCAACCCGCCGCGCCGCAAGCCGCGTCCATCAACCACATCAATCGCGTCGTCGCGGTGGCAAGCGGCAAGGGCGGCGTCGGCAAATCGTCCGTCGCGGCGCTGCTCGCGGTCGCGCTCGCGCGCGCAAACTATCGCGTCGGCATTCTCGATGCGGACGTGACGGGACCCAGCATCCCGCGCCTCTTCGGTTTACACGGCGCGCCCGGAATGGGCCTGATGGGGATCCTGCCGCCGAAAACCGAGTTGGGCATCAAGGTCATTTCCATCAACTTGCTCTTGCCAAGCGAAGACGAAGCAGTCATCTGGCGCGGACCGCTCGTCAGCAAGGTGGTCGAGCAATTTTGGAACGAAGTAGTCTGGGGCGATCTCGATTATCTGTTGGTGGACTTGCCGCCAGGCACATCCGACGCGCCACTGACCGTGATGCAATCGTTGCCGCTCGATGGGATGGTGCTCGTGACGACGCCGCAAGAGTTGGCGACGATGGTTGTGCGCAAAGCGCGGCGGATGGCGGAACAACTGAAAACGCCGATTCTCGGCGTGGTCGAAAACATGAGCGGGTTCGTTTGTCCAACCTGCGGCACGCGCCACGAACTGTTCGGACCGAGTCACGCCGACGAAATCGCGGATGCGCCGCTCTGGGCGCGCTTAGCGATCGTGCCAGAACTCGCGACGTTGGGCGACGCGGGTGCTATCGAAAAATATCAGTCGCCCGATATGCCCGCGCTGGCGACGGCGTTTCTGAACGCGGTGCCGCTGCGTGAGCCCGCGCGCGCGTGATCCTGGGGGCAAATGATGGCAGTGGTCTGGGTGCGCGCGGGCGTGTGCGAAAAAGAAATGAGGTTCCAATGAAAATCGCAGCAGTTTCCGATGATGGTGTAACCATCAGCCAGCACTTTGGTCGCGCGGCGTACTATGTCGTCGTGACCATCGAGAACGACAAAATCGTCGCGCGGGAAAAGCGCGAAAAGATGGGGCACGCGCAGTTCAGCGGTGAAACACACGTGGAAGAAAACGACCCGCGCGGGCACGGTTACGGCGCGGCAGCGCAGTCGCGGCACACGCGCATGGCCAGTGCGATTGCCGATTGCCAGGTCTTGCTCGCGCGCGGGATGGGCGCGGGCGCGTACGATTCGATGCGCGCGGCGAACATTCGCCCCATTGTCACCGACATTCCGACAATTGACGACGCGGTGAAAGCGTACCTCGCGGGCACGCTCGTGGATCACACCGAGCGGTTGCA
>DYLA01000049.1:0-4177 GCA_020722265.1 Anaerolinea sp. | reverse complement strand
ATGATGGATGCAATTCATGTGACGGGGTTGACTAGAATTTATCAGACCGACAAGCATCATCCTCCCTTGCGCGCAGTAGACGCGATTAACTTTGCCGTACGCGAAGGCGAGGTGTTCGGATTTTTGGGACCCAACGGCGCGGGCAAGACGACGACGATTCGGATGTTGACGGGTCTCGCGCGTCCGACGGCGGGCAACGCGTCGGTGCTAGGATTGAATTTGGCGAAGGATGTGACGCGCATCAAAAAGCAAATTGGTGTCGTGCCTGAAATGTCGAATCTGTACGATGAGTTGTCCGCGTTCGACAATCTGGTTTTCGCGATGCAACTCTACGGCGTGCCGCGCGCCGAACGCAAGACGCGCGCCGAGGAATTGTTGGCGCGCTTTCGCTTGAGCGAGAAACGCGACGCGCCGTTCGCCAAACTCTCGCGCGGGATGAAGCGCGCGCTGACGATTGCCGCTGCGCTCGCGCATCATCCGCCACTGATTTTCTTGGACGAACCGACGACGGGCTTGGACGTGATGAGCGCGCGCAATCTGCGCCAGATGATCGCGGGACTGCGGCAGGAAGGCGTCACCGTTTTTCTGACGACACACTATCTCGAAGAGGCGGAACGATTGTGCGACCGCATCGCCATCATCGTCAAGGGGCGCATCGTCGCGTTGGGTACGGTGGAGGAATTAAAGTCCGCCGCGCAAGGCAAAACAATGGTCGAGGTGATGCTCGCCGATGCGAACGACCGCATCGAGACGCGACGATTCGAAGGCGAGAGCGTCGAAATGGCGGCGCGTGCTGCGCTCGCGCAAACGGATGGGCGGCGCGTGCTCGCCATCGACACCCTCCGCCCAACACTCGAAGATGTGTTCGTCAAATTGACGGGCTTGAGTGCGGATGTGATGCTCGCCGAAAAAGGCGGAAGAGGAGGTAGCAATGCTGGCGGATGACCTGCGCGGAATGTTTTACATTGGGCTGAAAGATTTGCGTGCGTACTACTTCAAGCCGCCCAACATCAGTTGGGGCATTCTGTTCCCGTTCGCGTTCATTCTCGCGTTCGCGATTCGCAACCCAGGCGATTTGCGCGCGCTGGTGCCAGGGTTGCTTGCGCTCACGCTCCTCTTTGGCACGAGTTCAATGGAAGCCATCGTCATCGTGTTCGAGCGGCGCATTGGTGCGCTGGAACGCTTGTTGCTCGCGCCGCTCAGTTTGCCCGCCCTGTTGGCAGGCAAGTTGCTTGGCGGGATGGTGTTCGGATTGACGATTACACTGATCGTGTTGATGATCACACTCGTCGCCTTTGGCGCGGCGAACGTCAACTGGCTGGTGCTTGCTCTCGCGATTCTGCTTTCGGCGGCGGCGTTTTCCGCGCTCGGCGCGTTCGTCTCGGTCGCCGTGCGCGAAGTGTTCGAAGCGCAGACGCTTGCCAACTTTATTCGCTTTCCGATGATGTTTCTCGGCGGTGTGTTCGTGCCTGTGGACTCGATGCCGTTCGCGCTCCAAGTGGCCGCGCGCGTTCTGCCGCTGACCTACGCGGTCGAGGCATTGCGCGCGGCGCTGATCGGCGGCGCGTGGACGGACGCGGTCCTTGACCTGACGGTGTTGGCAGCGTTTGCCGTCGTCTTGTTCGCGCTCGCGACACGCGTGATGATGCAGTGGGTGGAGTGAAGATGCACCACACCAACCCACAACTCGAACGCCGCTTTGTTCTTGCGCTCGGCATTTCGCTGCTCGTCTTTCTCGCCGAACTCGTCGGCGGATGGTGGACAAACAGTCTCGCGCTGTTGAGCGATTCCGCGCATGTCTTTCTCGATGTGTTCGCGCTCGCGCTCAGTTACATCGCCCTGCGCGCCGCCGCGCTCCCCGCCGACGACCGTCACACCTACGGCTGGCATCGTCTCGAAGTCTTTGCCGCGCTGGCGAATGGCATTACGCTGCTGGGCATCACCCTTGCCATTTTCTATGAAGCGTGGGAGCGTCTCCAAAACCCCGCGCCGATTCACAGCGCCGAGATGTTAGTGGTTGCCGTGATCGGTTTGGTTGCCAACCTGGGTGTCGCACGCTTGTTGCACGATCACCACGACGAGGACTTGAACACGCGTAGCGCGTTCTTGCATGTCGTCGGCGATGCGCTGGCGTCGTTCGGCGTAATCGTCGCTGGGATCGTGATGCTGGCGACGGGCTGGTACGTGATAGACCCACTCATCAGCGCGTTCATCGGCGTGATCATCCTCATCGGGTCGTGGCGCGTCCTGCGCTCGTCGTTACACATTTTGTTTGAAGGCACACCCGAAGGAATCGCCATCGGCGATGTGGCGCGCGCGATGGGTGACGTAGCCGGCGTGCAAGATGTGCACGACTTGCATCTGTGGAGCATTTGCTCGGGTTATCCCGCCCTGAGCGCGCATATCTTGGTTGCCGATTCGTCGTGTGAGGCGACAGCCGCGCAGATGGCGTCGCTCAAACAAACGCTCGCGGAACGTTTCGGCATCGAGCACACGACGATTCAGTTCGAAACGACGAATTGTGGGCAAGGTACCGTGGTGTGCCAGAATGGTTCCTAGCCGGGCGTGCTAGAAAGGTAGCGCAAGATGTCGGCGATGACTGAAACGGCTTTTGATCAAGCGCGCGCGATACTGACGCGCGAGTGTAGTCCGATTGGCTTGATGGCATCGCCCGAAGGGTATCCGCACGTGTGGGCACGCGACAGCGTCATCACTTCGCTGGGCACGGTCCTGCTGCCCGAACATTCGGATTGCTTGCGGCGCAGTCTCGAAACACTCGGCAGCCAGCAGTCCGAACTCGGCGCGATTCCGAACAACGTGAGCGTGGCGACGGGACGCCTCGATCACACGAATGCAGGTTCAGTGGATTCGAACCTGTGGTTCATTCTCGGTCATTACGTCCAATTCAAAACGTTTGGGGACGCAGATTTTTTGCGCGCGCACTGGGCAGCGCTTGAAAGAGCATTGCTCTGGCTGCGCTATCAAGATTCGAACGGCTGCGGATTGCTTGAGGTGCATGAGGCGGCGGATTGGGCAGATTTACTCGCAAATCGTTTCAACATTCTTTACGACAACGTGCTGTGGTACGCGTCGCTCCGCGCGATGGCGGCAATGGCGCGCGCGCTCGCTGTGGATGGCGCGCGCTACGATGCGCTCGCAGACGACGTGCGTCACAAGATTCGCATCGTGCTGTGGGTGGGGACCGAGAATGCAAGCGAGTGGGGTCCCAGTTGCCCAGGACACACCGAATGGAAACACACCTTGAGTCAGGTAGACCCCGTGCTCGTCAAGCGACCGTTCTTTTTGCCGTACGTCGCGTTTCGCGATTTCGGCGATTACTGCGACGTGTTCGGCAACTTGCTCGCCATTCTCTTCGGCGTGGCGAATCCCGCGCAGGAGAAACGCATTCTCGATTACCTGCATCAGGTCGGCATCGCCGAGCCGTACCCCGTGCGCGTGCTGCATCCGATCATTCATCCAGGCAACAAGGATTGGCGCGAGTACTATCGCAACAACAATCTGAATCTGCCCGACCAGTATCACAACGGTGGGATCTGGCCCTTCGTCGGCGGGTTCTACATCGCCGCCCTCGTCAAAGCGGGGCGAATGAAACAAGCCGCGCGCCAGTTGGAAAAACTGGCGGAAGTGAATCGCTTGGGGGTGGACGAAGAATGGGAATTCAACGAGTGGTGTCACGGGCAGACGGGGCGACCGATGGGTTATCCGCATCAAGCGTGGTCGGCGGGGATGTACGTGTATGCGTATCGCGCGGTGCAGGAAGGGAGATTGCCGCCGTTTGATGGCGCGGATTGGTGAGAGGAGATATGACTTTGTATCTGATTAGCGCATTCGTCGTGTTTGTTTTTTCGGGTTTGCTCGCGATGGCGGGCTTGGGCGCGGCGTTCCTGTTTGTCCCGTTCTTTTACTATCTCGGCGTGCCGTTAAGTGAGGCAACTGCAGCAGGACTTTTCCTGAATGCGATCAGTCTTTCGTTCGCGTCGGTCGTGTATTGGCGCGAGCGCGTAGTGAACATGCGCATGGCGTTGCCCGTGCTGATTGTCGCCGTCATTCTCTCGCCGATTGGCGCGCGCGTGACGCCGCTCGTGGACAAGCGTCTGTTGCTCGCGCTCTTTGCCGCGTTCCTCGTGTTCGCAGGATTTATGATGCTCTTCTTCAA
>DYLA01000048.1:10632-15642 GCA_020722265.1 Anaerolinea sp. | reverse complement strand
AGGGGGCAAAGCCCCCTGAACCCCCATGTCCACGATTTACTGTGGTGCTACCGCCCTCGACCAGGGCGAACAAATTCCGTGTACTCTGGCGCGCTGAGAACTTGCGATATCGGTCTCGCTGATTTGACGACGCGCCATTTCAAATTGGGCATGTTCAGTCAAAAGGTAATTCTGGATTGGCGGCAGTTTCGGCATGATTTAGGCGTTCCTCGACCTGTGCTTTACCGTTTTGCCCAACATCCGTGTTCTTTGATATGCCGCTCATACTCGTCGCGAAATGCTTTGATGCTGCTGAGAACAGGCGCGGTCGAAAAATCGCCGAGCGGACACAGCGTGCGCCCCTGCATTTGCGTCGCGACGCTCACGAGCACATCCACATCGGCGAGGGTGCCTGCGCCCGCGTCGAGCCGATCGAGCAAGCGCGCCATCCAGTACGTTCCCTCGCGGCAGGGTGTACACTTGCCACACGATTCGTGCTCGAAAAAGTGCGCTGTCTTTTTCGCCACCCACACCATACACGTCGTCTCGTCCATCACGATGACCGACGCGGAACCGAGCGCGGAGCCGAACGGCGCGAGCGAATCGAAATCGAGTTTCACATCGAGGACGGCGGGAGTGAGTGCGGGGTTGATGACGAAACTGCTCGCGCCCGCGGGCATAATCGCTTTCAACTTTTTGCCGTCGCGCATCCCGCCGCCCAAGTCGTCAATCAAATCGCGGAACGACAGCGACCCGAACGCGGCTTCGTAATTGCCGGGACGATTCACGTGACCACTGAGGCAAAACACTTTGGGACCCGTTGACTTGGGGGTGCCGATGCTCGCGTACCACGTCGCGCCGCGTTCGATGATGAGCGGTACGTTCGTCAGCGTCTCGACGTTGTTGATGACGGTGGGTTTGTTGTAGAGTCCAACGCTCGCGGGGAAGGGCGGTTTGACGCGCGGCTGCCCCAGTTTGCCTTCCATACTTTCGAGCAGCGCGGTCTCTTCGCCGCAGATGTACGCCCCTGCGCCGCGATGAACGGTGATGCGTAGCGCGTAATCCGTCCCCAGAATCTTCTCGCCCAAATAGCCGCGCGCCTCCGCCGCCGCGATCGCGCGCTCCAAACACTCCGCGGCGTACGGAAATTCGCCGCGAATGTAGATGAACGCGTGATGGCTTTGAATGGCGTACGACGCCAGCGCGATCCCTTCGATGAACTGGTGCGGATTGCGCTCCATAATTTGGCGATCTTTGAACGTGCCGGGTTCCGATTCGTCGGCGTTGGCAACGAGATAGCGTGGGAAAACGCCTTTTGGCAGGAAACTCCACTTGAGGCCCGCAGGAAAGCCCGCGCCGCCGCGCCCGCGCAAGCCCGATACTTTGACTGCCTCGATCACCTGATCCGGCGTCATTTCTTTCAACGCCTTGCGGAACGCGCCATAGCCGCCGTGCTTTTCATAGACGGCAAGGTCGGCGATGTCGGGAATATCGAGATCGCGAAGAATCAAATGTTCCATAAGTCCTCAACGTTTGTGCGCGTAGAGTGCGATACGTCGCTCGGCGAGTTTCACATACTTGGGATTCGTTTCGTAACCCACATACTTGCGTTTGGCATCCAACGCCGCGAGCGCCGTCGTGCCGCTACCCATAAACGGGTCTAGCACAATGTCATCTTTGAAAGTGTAGAGTTGAATCAACCGATAAGGCAATTCGATCGGAAAGGGCGCCGGGTGTCCAACTTTTCTTGCCGATTCGGGATTCAGCGTCCAAACCGATTTGGTCCATTGGATGAACTGTTCTTTGGTGATGGTGTCCACCTTGCCGGTCTTGTTGCGATGGAACGATCCTTTGGAAAAAACCAGAATGTATTCGTGCACATCGCGCAGGACCGGATTCGTTGCCGATTGCCAACTGCCCCAAGCCATCGAAACGCCCGCGCCCGCGCGCTTGTGCCAAATGATTTCGCCGCGCATCTGAAAGCCGATTTCGATCATCACCCGCGAGATGTAATCGGAAAGCGGAATGTACGGCTTGCGTCCAAGATTCGCGACGTTGACACAGGCGCGTCCACCATCCACCAGCACCCGATACGTTTCCGCAAAAACTCTACCCAGCAATGCCAAGTATTCGTCGAGTGACAAATCCGCGTCGTACTCTTTGGTCACATTGTAGGGTGGCGATGTGACCATCAGGTGCAGCGAGTTATCGGGCAGTTCTCTCATATGCTCCGAACTACCCAACAGGATGCGATTCTCGAATTCGGCGGGAAATGGATTGGCTGGCCGCGCTGGCTCGGCGCGCGCCGGCAACTCGGCATACAATCGCGAACGGTAGTACGCAGACGAGTCGTGGCTGATGCGCGCGCGAGTGCCGAACGTGCTCGTTCGCGATCTTTTGTTCATTCTCCCATCCCTGGCGCGGCGCGTCTACCGATCCACATCCCCCAGCACAATATCAATCATCGCGATAATCCCGACGAGGTCGGCGATGTAGTACCCTTTGGAGATGAGCGGCAGCAATTGGAGATTCGCGAACGATGGCGTGCGCACGCGGACGCGATGCGGCTTGCTCGTCCCGTCACTGGAAACGAGAAAGCCCAGTTCGCCCCGTGGCGATTCGACGCAGCCGTACGCATAGCCGACCGGCGGCTTGAAGCCCTCCGTCCACAACTTGAAGTGATGGATGAGCGCCTCCATCGAATTCTGCAATTCCTGTTTGGGCGGCGGCGCAACTTTGCGGTTGTTCGTCACGTACGGTTGACCCTTGGTCTTTGCCAATTTGTTCAACGCTTGCTCGATGATGCGAAGCGATTGGCGCATCTCTTCCATACGGATGTAGTAACATTCCAACACATCCGCCTTGGTGCGCGTGCTGACGGGCACGTCAAAGTCGTACTGCTCGTAGCCGCAGTACGGCGCCGCCTTGCGCAAATCCCAGTTCACGCCCGCGGCGCGCAGCATAGGCCCCGTGACGCTGTGGGCGAGGGCTTGCTCCGCCGTGTACTCGGCAATGCCGCGCGTACGCATCAACCAAATCGGATTCTTGTTGAGCAGGTCTTCGTACTCTTTGAGGCGCGGCGGAATCATCTTGACAAACGCGCGCACCGCGTCGGAGAACCCTATGGGCAAATCTTGCGCCAGCCCGCCAAAACGAAAATAGGAAGGCATCATCCGCGCACCGCTTACCATCTCGAAAATATCGAGCGCAGCCTCGCGCTCGCGGAACGCGTACGTCATCACCGACACCGCTCCGATGTCCATAGCCTGCGAACCGACGGCGATGAGATGCGACGCAATACGGTTCACTTCGCACAGGATCACCCGCGCGATTTGCGCGCGCTCCGGCACATCCACATCCATCAACTTTTCGACGGCAAGAACGTACGCCAGATTGTTGAAGAACGCCGACGTGTAATCCATTCGGTCGAAGAGTGGAATCGCCTTGAGATAGGTTTTGTGTTCTGCTGTCTTTTCGATGCCGGTGTGCAGATAGCCAATATCCGGCATCGCGTTGACGATTCTTTCGCCGTCCACTTCCAGTGCGACGCGCAAAACGCCGTGCGTGGACGGATGATGCGGTCCCATATTGATCAGCAGCGTCTCCGCCTCTGTCGCCGACCAAGGGGTCTGGGGATCGGGCAAGCCAATCGGAATGGCAGTCGGCGAGCCGCGCACACTGCCGACAACCTGACGCGGCTTGGGCGGCTGAACGGCGTTTGGCTTTTCGGGTTGGATTTCGTCGTACGTATGCGTAAACTCGACTGGCTCGTAGCCGAGCGGATGGTCTTTACGCAGCGGATGCCCGGTAGCGTAATCGGGCAGGATGAGGCGATGCAGAAACGGATGCCCGGTGAAGGTAATACCGAAGAGATCGTACACCTCGCGCTCGTAGAAATTCGCGCCGGGGAAAAGTGGTGTGAGCGAAGGAATGTTAGCGTCCTGCTCGTCGAGTTGCACACGCAGACAGACGCGCGTTTTGTGCTCGAGCGAGCGGAACGCGTAGAGCGCGTCAAAGCGCGGTTGGTGAGGATACCAATCGAGCGCGGTTATATCGCTGAGCAGTTGGTAACGCAGGGCGGGCTCGTCGCGCAAAAAGCGCGCCACGTCCAAAAGTGCTTCCCGCGGAATGGTGATGGTGGTGTCGCCGCGAAATTCCTTGACCGCGCGGATGGTGTTGGGAAATCGTTCACGTAATTTGGCGAGGGTGGTCTCGATGGTCGTCATTGCCCAATCCTATACTGTCTACTGTTGACTGCTTTTACCCGCGCAGCCCCCAATCCGTGATCCGAATCTGTCCCCTGGGCTCGGCGGTCTTGATTTTTGCATGCAGTTTGAGGATGCCATCTATCAGCGCTTCGGGGCATGGGGGACAACCAGCCACGTAGACATCTACTGGGAGGATTTCATCCACGCCTTGCAGAATGGCATAGTTGTTGTAAATGCCACCGCACGCCGCGCAATCGCCCATCGCGATCACCCACTTGGGGTCGAGCATCTGCTCGTAGAGTTGGCGGACGACGGGCGCCATCTTGCGCGAGACACGCCCGGCGACGATCATCAAATCGGCTTGGCGCGGCGAGGCGCGATACACTTCCATCCCAAAGCGCGAGAGATCAAAGCGCGGCATATACACCGCCATCATTTCGATGGCGCAGCACGCGAGACCAAAGAGGAGGGGCCACATCGAGCCCACGCGTCCCCAGCGCACGATATCGTCCAGTTTGGCGAAGACGATGCCGGGCTGTCCTGTCTTCGCGGCGGGCGGAGCAGTAGTCGCAAGGTTTTCGTTCGGCGTTGGCGTATGAACATTCATCGGCTGTGGCTCCTTGGCGTAGGCATATACAGGTAGACAGGTAAACAGATGGGGTGACTTGCCTGTCTACTGATTTATTTCATTATATCACACCGCGCGGCGCAACGCAAAATCGCGATCACGACGATATTGAGATGGGCGCGTCAAAACGCCGGGTCAGCGCGGCGAGCGCCCGGCAGGGCAGACACACAGGCCTGCCCATACAGCAGGGCAGAC
>DYLA01000048.1:0-10532 GCA_020722265.1 Anaerolinea sp. | reverse complement strand
TCACGCAAGAACGCGACGCCCACCCTCATGACGACACGTTCGTCCGCGTCAGCCATTCGCGCGCCACCTGCCCCAAGGTGGGCGGGTGCAGCAGCATATTCGCGTAACTCGCGTTCGCCATCGGGCACGCGCACTCGCCCGCGGCAATGCTACGGCGCAAGGCGCGCAGCGCGCCGACTTGCTCGAACCAAATCGGGCGTAAATCGTACTGCGTCTCGCGCAGATTGCCGATGGGCTCGGCGCGGATGCAGCACGACCACACGTCGCCGTTTGGCGCGAGGTGTCCACTCGCCCAGCCGGCAAAACACGGCACGATTTGGCGCTGCTCGATCAGCATGCGCTTGGCGATTTGATAGTACGCCGCGCGAAACGATTGGGTGATGCGCGCGAAACCACGCGCAGGGGTCGCGTGCGCGCGTTCGCTCAGGAAATCGGCGATGGGGGCGTACTCGTGTGCCGTCGGCGTGATGTCGAGTCCAATGGTATCGAGTTCGACGCGTTCTTCCGCAACTTCGGTGATGTACGCATCGGGCGCGAGTGACTGCAAGCCGGCGTAGATTTCGCGGAAATGCTGAATGTTGAACTTGGAAATGACCGTGTGAACGCTGAGTACGAGGTTGGGGTACTTTTTCTGCAAGCCCTTGAGGACCGCCCATGTCGTCATCGCCTTGTCCCAGTTGCCGGGGATGCCGCGAATGTCATCGTGCTCGGCGCCGATGCCATCGAGCGAGAGGTTGAGGCCGATGCGCGATGTGGGCGCGCCCGCGCAGATGCGCGCGATGCCATCCGCGACGCGTTGGGTGAGGATGCCATTCGTCGGAATGGTGATGTAGGCTGGGCGGCAATGTTCGTACGCGGCGAGAACGATGTCAGGCAGGTCTGGGCGGAGGAAAGGTTCGCCGCCGGTAAAGGTGAGGTAGATCGGCGCGCGTCCGAGGTTACGAAAGACGCGCGTCCATTCGTCGAGCGTCAGGTCGTCGTTCGGCTTGCGCCACACGTTGCACGTGCGGCAGCGCGAGTTGCACCGGTACGACACGCTGATCACGAGGCTGAACGGCAAGAGTTTCGGCGCCCCGAAGCGGTAGAAGGACCAGTAGAGGGGAATTTGGGGGAGGAGAGAGGCAATCATGCGTCCAAGATGATGTCGGACAGTTCCTTG
This sequence comes from Anaerolinea sp., assembly GCA_020722265.1. GTDB lineage: Bacteria > Chloroflexota > Anaerolineae > UBA4142 > UBA4142 > DYLA01. Next base: position 9,373 of record DYLA01000048.1, on the reverse strand, counting down.
TCGAGTTTTAGGTTAAAGAACCCGCGCGCGCCTTCGCGCCGAGGAAGAATCGCATCGCGTCGCGCGCGCGCTGCGGCGCGTTCTGCCACGTGTCGCGCATCAGCAAGCGGCGCGCGAGGCGCTGGGGGCGAAAGTAGAATCGGCGGTATGCTTCGTGCCACTTGCGTTCGACGAGTTCGGCGGTGAGATCGCCGATTTGGAAATGCGCGCGATCCGAATGAATCGCGTAATCGTCCCAGGTGTGCGAAAAAAGAATTCCTTCCTTCTCGACGAGTTTCCACAATTCGGTGCCAGGGAACGGCGCCGCGATCATAAAGTTCGCTAGATCAGGGTCGAGTTCGAGCGCGAGGCGCGTGGTCTTTTCCATCGTCGCTTCCGTTTCGCCGGGCATTCCGTAGATGAAAAAGCCCATTGTTTGCAAGCCGGCCGCCTTGGCGTTCCTGAACGCGGCGCGCACTTGATCGAGCGTCTGCGATTTCTTGATGACGCGTTTCAAGATATACTCGTCGCCGCTCTCCACGCCGAACCCCACGCGTTTGCATCCCGCGCGCTTCATCAATTGGAACAACTCCAAGTCGGTGTGATTCACTTTCATCCCATGAATCGTCACCCACGGCACCGTGTTCAGTCCTTCGTCAATGATGGCGCGGCACAACTCCTTGGCGCGTTTGAGGTCGAGATTCCAGATATCGTCCGTGATGCCGATTTCGGTGGCGCGAAAATCTTTGACGAGCATCCGCCACTCTTGGATGACGTTCGCCACCGAGCGCCCGCGCCACGTATCGCCCGTGATCGGCTTGGAGCAGTAGATGCATTTGTACGGGCAGCCGCGCGAGGTGACGATGGTGTACGCGCGCGCGTGCGGATCCAAGCCATCGGTGAGTGGATTCAAATTGGTGTAGCGTTCGATCTTGAAAAGTTGATACGCGGGCAATGGGATGTTATCGAGATCGGAACGCAGGGGGCGATCCGGGTTATGCCGAACTTGGCCGTTGGCGTCGCGCCACGAGAGACCCAAGATATTGGCGAGGCGCGCATCGTTGACCGCTGACCGCTGACCGCTGATCGCTGATGTTTCCAACACCCGCAAAATTTCGATGAGCGCGTCTTCGCCTTCGCCGCGCACCACCAAATCCACTTCGGGTTTTTGCATGGACTCGTCGGGTTGGAGCGTGAGATGCGGACCACCCAGAATCGTGATCGCGCCGCGCGCGCGCGCGTCGCGCGCGATGCTCCAGGCACGTTCGATCAACACTGTCGGCGCGGAGATGCCAACGACTTGGTACGCGCGATTTTCCGCGCGCGCGCGGTCGAGCACCGCGGCGACCGATTCGTCTTCGACGGCGCCGTCGTGCAAGGTGACGTCTGTATAACCGTTCGCCAAGAGCGAACCGGCGAGATAGCCCAAGCCGTTGTGGATGTGGGCGCGCGAGTTCCACACTTGGGAATCAGGGGAAACGAGCAGGATTCTCATATTTCACCAAGCCGATTATACACCGCGCTCTGGCAACGGTCAACAAAAAAGGCGAAAGCCTCTCGCCTCGCTCCCCCTTCGTTGCGCGCGTCTAGCCAAGTTCATGAATGTGTTTTTGCAGTTCGCGCTGCGGAAAACGAATGAACTGCTCTTTGATGACGAGTTCCATCTCTTGGGGGGTGAGGCGCAGTTTGAGACTCTCGTACGCGTCCTCCGCTGTCGTGCCGTACGCGAGTTTCTTTTTGCCGTTTTTCATCGCGAACAGGAAAAAGTGGTGGGGGTTGTTGAAACTGCCCATATCATTGCCGACAAACGCGGACTAGGCTTTGATCAGCGCGTCCGCGAACACGCCCGATTTGCCGCGCAGGAATTGTGGCAGCCCGGCGTTCACCTCGCGGTCGAATTTGCCTTGCAGCAATTTTTTGTAAAAGCCGTAATCAATCCCTTTGACTTTTTTGTCGTCGGGATAGCGATGATAATTTTCTTTCGACATACGACTCTTGCCTTCGGCGATGAGTTGATAGCCGAGCGCGGAGCCAGGGTATGGCGCATAGTACGAAATCGAAGGCAGCACGCGCTTCATTCGTTTCAGCATTCGAATCGTATCGAACGCGTCCTCGCGCGTCTCGCCCGGAATGCCTAGCATAATGTTCGCCCAGAACTTGGGAGGGATGTAGCCGCGCGCTTCCAAATCATCGCCGATGCGATTCAGCAAATCAATCGCAAAATAGTTGTCTTCGGCGGTACACTCCTTGTTCAAAATCTTCAGCACGCGGTCGCTCCCCGATTCAAAGCCGAGCGAGACGTAATTCCAATTCGTTTCGCGCACGAGCGCTTCGAACAAATCGGGCCACTGCCGCACGGTGTCGGCGCGTCCCGCCGCCCAATAGCCCCAGCGTTTGTGCGCCTGGCGCGGATATTTTTCCAGCCACTCTTTCAGCCACGCGGGCTGCTGAAAGAACATCGAATCGTGAATGACGACCGAGCCGAGGGGACCGTACTTGTCGTCGAGAAAATTGAGTTCGTCAATCACTTGGTCCACCGACTTGCGTCCCATATTCGCGATGTATGACGACTCGTTGCAAAAGACGCATTGCCACGGGCAAACGCGACTTGTGAGAATCGTCGCGACAGGGCCAGGCCCCCAACCGCACTCGGGCTCGAGCGGCCACGGAAAATCGGACCGGTGGGGATTGGGCCACAGTGTGCGATCTAGGGGGGGCCAGTCCGCCATAGATTTCGCGCCGATGCCCGTGACGAGGCGCGGAAACGCGCGCGGATCGCGCAGCAAATCCACAATGAGGTTTTCGCCAGGACCTTGGCAAATGATGTCGAAGGCTTCGACGCTTTCCATCTCATCGCGCGCGACGGTAGCGTGCATTCCCCCGGTGACGACGATGCCACGCGGGTTGACGCGCTTGAAGATTTTCGCGGCTTGGTAGGCAAAGGGGTATGTGTAACTGCGTACGTTCATCACCAGCACATCGTAGCCCGCGACGTATTTGCCGAGTTCTTTGAACGAACGCAGCGCGCGCGTCGAGAACAGATCCGTTTCGACGTTGTTATTTTTCAGAATCGTGCGGAGCAGCCCCAAGCCGTGATCCTGCCAGCGATCGTGCGCGCCGGCGGGACGAATGAACACGCCGAGGTCTCCGAGATCAAGCCAGAGTCGTTTCACAATTTTCAACCCAGAATACAATCACAAGTCTATGGTCATGCCCTCGCGCGCCAAAAGGGTGTTGGGAAAGACTGCCTGCGCGTCGCGTTCCAACTGCTCCAACATCGCGTCCGTATGCTCCGGATCGTGGTGAAAGAGCACAAGCCGCTGCGCTTGGGCAGCCTGCGCCACGCCGACAGCCATCTGCCACGTGCTGTGCCCCCACCCCTGCTTCGGCGAAGCCGGATCGGCGTACTCCGTCTCCGTATACTGCGCATCGTGGATCAGCAACGTCGCACCGCGCGCAAAGCGGATCAAACGCTGATCGCCGCGGGCGTATCCTTCCGTGTCCGTTGCGTACACCACCGACTTGCCGGCGTACTCGATGCGATAGATGAACACTCCTTGCGGATGGGCGTACGAGCGCTGCGCAAAGATTCGCACCGACTCGGCACCGCCCTGCCGCGCCGCGTTGGAATCGCCGACGACGCGCGGCTCGCGGCGCGCGTGGTCGAGGACAATCACTTCGCCTTCGTTCAGGTTTCGCATCACGCGCACGCATGGCAGTTGGTCGAAAGTGATCGGAAAGACCGGTGGGAGCATCGCGCTCGCCAACACTTTTTCCAAATCCTGATGCAGCGTACGGGGCCCGAACACGTAGAGTGTCGTGGATGAATAGTACAGCGGATTGAAAAAGGGAAACCCCTGTGTATGGTCGTGATGCGTATGCGTGAACAGGAGCGTCGCTGTGATGGGATTTTGGTTCGTGCGCTGCTGCTCGACGAGCGCTCGCCCCAGGGCGATGATGCCGGTGCCTGCGTCCAAGACAATCAAGTGATCGGGCACGCGCACCTGAACGCACGCCGTGTTTCCACCGACGCCAACAGTGGTTTGCCCCGGCGCGGGATAACTGCCCCGTACGCCCCAAAAAGTGATCGAAATGGAATCACTCATTTCGCCGCCTCGTCATTTTCAACCAGTGGCAAGGTGAAATAGAACGTACTCCCTTGCCCTGCCTCGCTTTGCGCCCAAATCTTGCCATTGTGCGCCTCAACGATACTGCGCGCAATCGCCAGACCCAAACCGCTGCCTCCAACGCGCCGTGTGGTGGCGCCGTCCACCTGAAAGAATCGCTCGAAGATTTTGGTGAGGTACCGCGCCGGAATCCCCTCCCCTTGATCTGCCACGCTCACGATCACGTGATGATCGGCGACTTGGCACGCGATAGTGATTTGTCCGCGCGGCGAGTACTTGATGGCGTTGCCGATGAGATTTTGCAATACCTGACGAATTCGCCGCGAGTCCGCCAGCACCAGGGGCAACTCGGCGGGGAGGTCCACGACAAAATAATGCGCTTCGGTTCGCATTCGCATCTCGTCCACTACCTCGCGGATGAGCGAACGCAGTTGAAGCGGCTCGCGCGCCACACGCAACGCGCCTGCCTCGATCTGTGACATATCGAGAAGATTGTCAATGATTTCGGTCAGGCGGTCTGTTTCGTCTTCGATAATCTTGAGAAACTCGCGCTGCGTTTTCTCATCCCACTTGACATCCTGCCGCAGTAACGTCGTCGCAAATCCCTTGATGGAGGCAAGGGGTGTCCGCAACTCGTGCGAAACGGTGGAGAGCAATTGCGATTTCATCGCGTCCGCGTTACGTTCTTGCGTCACATCGCGCAGCACAAGCCCCGTGCCGATGCGATTGGCATTTTCGCCGCGCAGCGGGAAGAACTCGAACGAAAGGACGCGCGCAGGATGATCGCCGGTAGCGAGTTCGACTTCGATGGGGCAATCGGCAGGCTCGGCAAATGCCGCGCGCAGACGCGCCGCTACCGAGTCCGGCGTCGGCGACTGTGTGGCGAGGCGCGCGAGCAGCGTCTCTGCCGATTCACCCAACGCTTGACCGGCTGACCAACCGGTCAGCGTCTGGGCACGCGGATTCCAGATCACCGCGCGCGACTCGGCATCGAACAGTGCTAGCCCAACCACCAAATCACGAATCGCATTTTCCGCCCAAGCCCACTCTGCCTGTTCCATCTGCACCTATTGCAGCGCATCAAATCGAAAGCGCGAGATCGCTCTTTGAATTGGCTCGCCATCATCGGCGCTTTTTGCGCGTGGCTGGTAGGCAACCAATCGTTGCGCTAGCGCAATTATACCACAAGCCGCCTAAAGCAAAAACCTCCCGCAGGCACCCACGGCTCTGCGGGAGGTAGAATTTATTGTGCGGAGGGATCGAGATAACTGCGCAACCGCGTGGCGTTCGCTTGACTACGCAACTTGGCCAGTGCGCCCTGCTCGATTTGGCGCACCCGCTCGCGCGTCAGCCCGAACTTGGCACCCACCTCCTCCAGCGTCATATCACAGCCATCGCGTAGACCAAAGCGCAGCACGAGCACACGTTCCTCGCGCGGCGTCAGCCCCCCAAGGGCGTCTGCCATATCGTCGCTCAACAGAGATTGCAACGCAACCGCCCAGGGAGAGGGCGTCTGGACATCTTCGACCAAGTCTCCCAGCACTGTTTCCGAATTGTCTCCCAACTCCATCTCCAATGAGAGAGTTCCTCCTCGTATTTGCGCCAAACGACGCACTTTTTGAGCCGGGAGACTCATCCGTTTGGCAATTTCAACCTCGTTGGGCGTGCGCCCCAACTCCTGCGTCAAAAGATGCGTCGTTTGATCGAGAGTGCGAAGCCACTGCCCGGTATGCGCGGGCAGGCGAGGACAAGTGCCATGATTTCCGATGGCGCGCGTGATGGCCTGACGAATCCACCAGGTCGCGTGGGTCGAGAACTTGTGCCCACGTCGAGGGTCGAATTTATCGGCCGCGCGCATCAAGCCGAGATTGCCTTCCTGGATCAAATCGAGGAGGGTCAAGCCGCGTCCGATATAGCGCTTGGCGATATTGACGACGAGGCGCAAGTTCGCATGCACGAGAGTGCGTCGCGCCACTACGCCGGCGCGAATTTGCTCTTCCAACTGCGCCTTGAGCGCGCCATCGTGTCCATTGCTCCGCAAGAGTCGCTCGGCGTGGCGTCCACGCCGCATTGTCCTAGCGAGTTGGACTTCTTGCCGAGAGTCGAGCAAAGGGGTACGGCTGATTTCGCGCAAATAGAGGTAGACGAGATCGTTGACGTTACTGCCCGAACTCTCTCCACGTTCGAGAGTGATCGCCGGCTCGCGTGCCGATGGGCGGGATGAGCGCCGGCTCGCGGTATGATGATTCTTTCGCGCGGCAGCCGCACTGCTGCGCGCGCCACATTGTCCCATAAGACTGCTCCGTCCAAAGGGCGCGGCACTCGTCCATCTCCGCACGTAGGAATCCGCATCTTGTCGAGGGCGACCCGACTTGCCCCCCCACGTGGCTCACGAATGCCTCGCGTCCCTCCTCATCAAACAGGAGGAGAATACCAACGCTGGCATCATAGCACGACCAAGTACCCAAAACGGTCAAAATGGAGTCGTGAAAATGTCCAAGTCGCCTGCTGGCGAAGGGGGGGGTACAAGAAAGAGCGGATAGCCGTCTCACGGACTGGCTACCCGCCACACATTTTCCGCCGAAAACAAAGCCTAGATTTCGCACCTGCGTCTCGGATAAGCCAAATGGAGTAGCCAAACTGCTCCTATCATTCCCCCTCTTATCGCTTGGGCGCGAGCGCGGCGGACACATCCTCAAAACTCAATCTCCCTGAAACACATAGCCAAAGCCACGCTCGGTCAGGATGTGCTCCGGCTTGCGCGGGTCATCTTCGACTTTGCGGCGAAGATACCAGATGTATCGCTTGACATAGCCGGTATCTTCGCCGAATTCATAGCCCCACACCTTGTTCAACAATTGCTCATGCGATAACACATGCCCGGCGTTCTCCGCCAGCGTCGCCAGCAACCGATACTCGGTCGGCGTCAGTTCGACGACTCGGCCTCCTTTGGTCACCCGGCGCGCGTCCGTATCCACCACGAGGTCGCCGCTCGCGTAACGTTTGGGTTTATGCGCCGGCGGCGACTGCCGCGCGCGATGGAGCACCGCCGCCACCCGCGCGATAATCTCTGCAAAACTGAATGGCTTGGTCACGTAATCGTCTACGCCGACGGCAAAGCCCTTGAGTTTGTCGCTCTCCTCATCCTTCGCCGTCAGCATGATAATCGGAATCTGGCTCATCTGGCGGATACGCTGGGCCGTTTCCCAACCATCCATACGCGGCATCATCACATCCAAGAGCACTAGATCTGGCTGCTTGGCATACAACTCCTGCAGACCATCAATCCCGTTCGATGCGACGAACACCTCGTAATCCGCTTTAGTTAACGCCTCGCGCATCAAGCGCACCAACGTCTTATCATCATCTACGACGAGCACGCGTCCTTTGCTCATGCCGTCCTCCTCGCCTCCTCTCCTCGACGCCGGCACCGGCTTCCGAAGATGCTGCCGCGCGCCCGCTCACCGCGCGTTTCGAACCGGCGGCTGTGAGATCGCCGCGCCCGGCAAGCGGTAGCGAGACTCGAAAGGTCGAGCCCTCGCCCAACATGCTCTCGACCCAAATTCGCCCCCCTTGCGCTTCGACCAGACGTCGGCAGATATACAAACCCAAGCCGTGGCCGTAATTCTCCATCGTGTCACCGCGCTCGACCCGATGGAACTTGGTGAAGATCCGTTCGATTTCTTCGGCGGGAATCCCAATGCCGCGATCGGACACGGAGACGATGACGAACTCCCCGTCGCTCTCCGCCTCCAGACGAATCGCTGCACCTTCGGGCGAATACTTGATGGCGTTGTCAATCAGATTGAACAGGATTTCCTCCGTGCGATCGCGATCCGCCCAGACGGAGGGGAGGTTCACTGTCTTGGGACGTTCGAACCGATTCACCACGCCGCGCGATTCCCAGACCCCAATCACTTTTTCGATGAGCGCAACGATGTCGAACGCTTGCGGCTGTAGAATGAGTTGTCCGGCTTCGATGCGGCTGACGTTGAGAATCCCTTGCACCAGACGCGTGAGCCGTCGCGTCTGCTCCTGCACGATTTGTAGCATCTCGCGATGGCTGCGGTCGTAGCAAGGCGCGTCCCCTTCCAACAGCAATTCGAGCGAGCCGGTGATGTTGGTGAGAGGCGCGCGCAATTCGTGCGACACCATCGAGACGAATTCGGATTTCAATTCGTCCAGTTTCTGCAATTCTTGGTTCGCCTGCTCCAGTTCGGCGTTGCGGTGACGCAACTCTTCGGTCGCCGCAGCCAACTGCCGTGTCCGCTCGGCAACTTTGGTTTCGAGTTCGAGGTTGAGTTGCTGAATCGCCTGCTCGGCGCGCACTTGCTCGGTAATGTCGCGCGCGATCGCGGAGGTGCCGATGATTTCCCCTTGCTCGTTCCGCAGCGCGGTGCGCGTGAGGTCTATGATGACGCGGCGCCCGTCTTTGGTGACGCGTTCGGTGCGATAGTTCCGCACATAGTCGTGCTGGCGCATCTGCTCCGCCAGCCATTCGAGTTCGCCGCGCGCCAACAGTTCGGGAGGCACCAGCCGCGCGAACGGCTGCCCCACCATCTCTTCCGCCGAATAGCCAAAGATCATCGCCGCGCCTTGATTCCACGTGCGAATGATACCCGCGTTATCGAAAGTGACAATAGCATCCGCCGAGTTGGCACAGACCGCTGCCAGAACGCGTTCTCGCTCGCGCGCGGCTTGGACGGCAATCGCTTGCTCGCGCTCGGCTTCGGCTTTTGCTGCCAGCGCGCGCTCACTCTCCTCGACGCGTTGCTCGATCCAGTTGAGCGTGAACCAAATCACCACCGGACCGATCGAGCCGTACACGACGAGGTCGCCGATGAAGCGCAAAACCTGCGGCATATCGCTCGGCACGGCAAAGCAGATCACCTCGTACAACAAAACCGCCGCAAAGACCGCGAACGGCAAGACACGCCGCAGCCAGCCGAGTCGCACACGCAAATCTCTGGAGACAAGAAACGACGGCGTCATCATTCTTCTTTCCGACAGCGTCCAACACCTCGACGCAAAACTTACAACGAGAGTATAGCACATTTTGGGACACGCGCAAATACAATTCGTAGGCGCGACCGTTCATCGTTTGGTCAAGTTGCCCCTGGGATAATTTCAAAGTCCCCGCACCCCGCGGCTGTTGCGAGTCCATTGACAGACGCTCCGGCGGGGCGTCTCTTTGCACCCACCGTGCGAAAAGGGGCACGGCATGTGCAAAGTCTATTGACAACCACCTTTTTGTCATTTCGAGGCGT
>DYLA01000047.1:14259-15959 GCA_020722265.1 Anaerolinea sp. | reverse complement strand
GTCAAAACGAGATTTCTCGGCGCGAAAACCACGCCTCGAAATGACAAAAAGGTGGCTGTCAATAGACTTTGCACATGCCGTGGCATCTTCACGGCGGGTGCCGCGTAGGGGCGCGCCCCTACGCGGCCGATCGCTGCCGTCGAGCAACGTGCAGCGCGCCGGTTGCCAAAAGCGCCAAGCGTCTGTATAATCGGAGCGAGGATGGGTTGCAAAGATGCCTGCTCTGAATCAGAGTGGGCTTTGTTTTTCTGTCGCTCGCGCGGCTTCCGTTCGGCGGATGAGAATGATTTCGCCGAACAGGCGGTCTTGCTCCGCGCGAATCTGTTGCCGCTTGATCAGTTCGAGGATGGCGAGAAACGTGACGATGATTTCGATGCGTGTTTGCGCGCGGTCGAGCAGTTGAGTGAATCGCACGTTGGGTTGTTGCTCGGTCAGCGCGGCAATGCGCATGATTTCCTGCTCGATGGAGACCGCGAGGGGGATGGTGAGCGTGCCTTGCGGCAAGGTCGGGCGAATTCGCAGAGCGCGTTGCAGCGCGTTGACCAGGTCTGCGGGGGTGACGCCTTCGAGTCGCCAGAAAGTTGGTCGAGGACGCGGGGGCGGGGCAAGGCGTGGATACGCGCGCAACCCTTTCTGTTGCCGCTTGCGCAGGAACGCGGCGGCGCGCTTGAACAGTTTGTACTCGCGCAACTGCCGTACCAGCGCGTCGGCGGCATCTTCCTCCTCCTCTGGCGCCGTCTGTTCTGGTTGTGGCAGCAACAGGCGCGATTTGATAAGAATCAGTTTTGCGGCGATAATGAGATAGTCCGCCAACTGTGCCAGTTCGATGTTACCGGGCTGGCTGATCAGTTCGAGGTACTGATCGGTGACAGCGGCAAGCGAGACGCGCGTAATGTCCATCTCGCGATGCTCGATGAGATGCAAAAGCAGGTCGAGCGGACCTTGGAATTCCGGAAGATGGAACGCATGCATTTTCGATTGCCCGTTGGGTGATTATACGTGATTTCGACAATGGCGCAAGACGCGTTGATTCAACTCGACCATGTGACGCGCGCGTACGGGATGGGAGCGCGCCAAATCTTCGCGCTGCGGGAGGTGTCGCTGACGATTCGCGCGGGCGAATTCATTGCTATCGTTGGACCCTCCGGCAGCGGCAAGTCCACGCTGCTGAATCTCATTGGCGGGATTGACAAACCGGACGCAGGGCGCGTGTGGGTAGGCGGTACGCTCGTGAGCGCGATGGGCGAAAACGCGCTGGCCCAATGGCGCGGTCACACCATCGGCATCGTGTTTCAATTCTTTCAACTCTTGCCAACGCTGACCGCGCTCGAAAACGTGTTGCTGCCGATGGAATTGCGCAACACGTTTGCCAGCCATCGTCGGGAGCGCGCGCGCGCCGCGCTCGAACGCGTTGGCTTGGCGGATCGCGCCGCGCAACTCCCGGCGGAGTTATCGGGAGGCGAGCAGCAACGTGTCGCGATCGCGCGCGCCCTCGTCAACGATCCGCCCATCTTGCTCGCGGACGAACCGACGGGCAACTTGGATAGCGAGACGGGCGCGCGCATCGTCGCCCTGCTCACCGATTTGCATCGCGCCGGCAAGACGATTGTACTCGTCACACACGAAGAGGTGCTCGCGCGCGCGGCGCAGCGCATCGTGCGCGTGCGCGATGGGCGCATCGTCGAAGGAGCGTGATAATG
>DYLA01000047.1:5860-14159 GCA_020722265.1 Anaerolinea sp. | reverse complement strand
GGCGCGCGGATGCCAAGTCGAAAGCGGCAGCGTGACGCTGGCGATGACGATGACGCTGCCCGCGCTCACGGCGACAGCCGGGATGTCGCCCGAGACGCTGAATCGCTGGAACACATTCATCAACAAGTTGAACACAAGGTCGCTATGCTTCTGATCGGTACGGTAGATTTCACTCTCTTTCTCTATCTCTTCGGCGCGCTCTTGATTTCGCTGAGCGTGCACGAGGCAAGCCACGCGCTCGCGGCGTACTGGCTCGGCGATCCGACGCCGAAAAACGCGGGACGCCTCTCGCTCAATCCGATGGCGCATCTCGAGCCGCTGGGCGTGGTGATGATTCTGCTTGTCGGCTTGGGCTGGGGCAAGCCGGTGCAGATTGACGCGGAAAAACTGAAACCCGGTCCCAAAATCGGAATGGCGCTCGTCGCAGCGGCAGGACCTCTCTCGAACATCCTGCTGGCGGTTGCGTTGAGCATTCCACTGCGGCTGCACTGGCTGCGGCTTTACGGCGACATTCGCGTCCCGCCGGAATTCTTGACCGATCTGCCGGCGATTGGATACATTGGCCTCGGTCCGTTCGTGCAGTGGATCGTGTGGCTCTCTCTCGCGCTCGCGGTGTTCAATCTGATTCCGATGAATCCGCTCGACGGCTCGCGCCTTTGGCAAATCATTTTGCCGACGGAGTGGTACTATCGCATTGCCCGCGTTGAGATCGTCGGACTGTTTTTCATGATCGGTTTGATCTTGGCGGATCGGTTCCTGGGAACGAACATCATCGCCGGCGTCATTTTCCCGCCGGTCGAATTTCTGTGGCGCGCGCTGACCGGTATGACGCCGCCCATTCGATTCTAAAAGCCACTTTGCGAGGAAGGATGGATGCTGAAGACACACACGTGCGGCGAATTGCGAAAACAACACGTTGGACAAACGGTAACGCTGGCGGGCTGGGTGCATCGCCGACGCGATCACGGCGGACTTGTTTTCATTGACCTGCGCGACCGTGACGGTCTGACGCAAATCGTTTTCAACCCGGCGATATCGTCAGAGGCACACGGCTTGGCGACGAATCTGCGAATGGAGTTTGTGATTCGCGTGACCGGGCGCGTCGCCGCGCGTCCGACGGGACAGGAGAACCCCGCGCTCGCTACCGGCGACGTGGAACTGCTCGTCGAGCGCGCCGAAGTTCTGAACGAAGCGAAACTCCCCCCGTTTCTCATCAACGTCGAAGAAAACGTGGACGAGTCGCTGCGCTTGAAATATCGCTACCTGGATTTACGGCGCGAACGCTTGCAACGCAATCTGACGATTCGGCACCGCGCCATCAAGTTCATCCGCGATTATCTGGACGCGCGCGGTTTCATCGAAATCGAAACGCCGATTCTCATCAAGAGTACGCCGGAGGGTGCGCGCGATTACGTCGTGCCAAGTCGCATCCATCCCGGCAAATTCTACGCCCTGCCGCAATCGCCGCAGCAACTCAAGCAGTTGTTGATGGTCGCCGGGTTCGATCGCTATTATCAGATCGCGCGCTGCTTTCGCGACGAAGATCTGCGCGCCGACCGGGGACCGGAGTTTACGCAGCTTGACATTGAAATGGCGTTCGTTGAGCAGGACGATGTCCTGAATCTGGTCGAAGGGTGTTTCACCGAGATGGTGAAAACCGTGACGCCACACAAACGCGTCCTTTCGCCTTTCCCGCGACTTACCTACGCGGAGGCAATCGCGCGCTATGGCAGCGACAAGCCGGATGTGCGTTTTGGAATGGAATTGGTGGAGGTGGGGGATGTGGTGGCTGGAAGCGATTTTCAGATTTTCGCCTCCGCTCTGCAAACGGGTGGGCAAGTCAAGGGAATCCGTGCGCCGGGTTGCGCCTCCTACACGCGTAAGCAAATTGACGAACTCGTCGAAATGGCAAAAGCCAAAGGCGCGCGCGGACTTGCCACCATCGCCCTTGCCGCCGATGGAATCAAATCGCCCTTGACGAAATTTCTGAGCGAAGCGGAAATGCGCGCGCTCATCGAACGCTTGCGAGGGGAGCCGGGCGACTTGCTGTTGTTCGTCGCCGATCAGCCCAAGGTCGTCGCGGACGCGCTGGGCGCGTTGCGCCTGGAACTGGGGCGTCGTCTAAATCTCGCGCCGAAAGATTTGCTGGCGTTCGTGTGGGTGGTGGACTTTCCGCTGTTCGAGTGGAACGCGGAGACGCAGCGGTGGGACGCGACGCATCACCTCTTCACGTCACCCAAGCCGCGCGATCTACCACTGCTCGACACCGACCCAGGTCGCGTGCTGGCAGATTGCTACGATTTGGTGTGTAACGGCTCCGAACTGGCGAGCGGCAGCATTCGCATCCACCGCCGTGATCTTCAGGAGAAAATTCTCGCGATTCTCCAGTATTCGCGTGAAGACGCGTTCGCGCGTTTTGGGCATATGCTCACCGCGTTCGAGTATGGCGCGCCGCCGCACGGTGGCATCGCGCCCGGCATTGATCGTTTGGTCGCGCTGATGTGTGACGAGGCGAGCATGCGCGATGTGATGGCGTTCCCCAAGACCGCGCAGGCGACTGACTTGATGATGGACGCGCCTGCCGAGATCACTGCGGAGCAGTTGGCAGAGTTGCATTTGGCGATCACGGATGACCAATGAAAAGGCTGGATTTGCCTTTGGCGCGGATTTGACTTTTCTTTCGTAAAGTGTTAGCATCTAGCCGCAACCCTACTGTGTGCGTGATGCGCCCTTGGTGTTTGAGCCAACACTCGTGTAATGGGAGACGGTTTCTGCGGAGAGCGTGTTCGCTCCTACGGGAGAGAGAACCACTCGAAGAGGAGTTTCCCCCCTGCGCAAGCAGGTTCATAACTCTGGTAGCACACGGCACAGTGGGATTGCGCCTTTTTTTGCGTGAGTGAGCCTTGCGAGGCAAGTCCTTCGCAAGGTTTTTTCGCGAGGGGGCTTGACAGCGTACCGGCAATGTGTTATCCTTCGCCCCGCAAGTTTGGAAAGAGAGCAGGCGCGCGATGCGCAAAGAACGCGTTACCGACGATGTGTATGTTTTCACGAGCACGGTGTATGCCCAAGTGACTGCCGGCGCTATCGTCACGAGCGAAGGCACGGTGGTCATTGACACGTTGCCCTTTCCACGCGAGACGCGCGAGATGCTCGATTTCTTGCGCGCCGAGTCCAAGCGTGGGATTCGCTACGTCATCAACACCCACCATCACGCGGATCACGTCTACGGCAACTATCTGTTCGAAGAAGCGGACATTATTTCGAGCGAGCGTTGTCGCGAGGTCATGCGCAAGTCGGGCGAAAAGAATCTGGCGGAGGCAAAGGCACAGACCCCGGAGCTGGCGGAGGTATCGCTGCGGTTACCTAATCTCACTTTTCCGGACAAGATGACTCTGCATCTCGGCGAGCGCGTGATGCGCCTGATGCCGCTTCCCGGACACACCCTCGATGGTATCGGTGTCTATCTGGAGGGCGACAAGATTCTTTTTGCCGGCGATGCGGTGATGCCGCTGCCTTATATCTTTTGGGGCGACCGCGTGATGCTGCAAGAGACGCTGCGAGCCATTAAAGAGATGAATCTCGAAAGCATCGTGCAGGGACATGGCGAAGTGCTGTTGAAGGGCGAGATTGGCGAGACCCTCGACGCCTCCATTGCCTACCTCGATACTATCTACGACAAAGTGAAAGCAAAACTCGCCGCGCGCACATCGAAAGAGCGATTGGTCAACGAGATTACATTGGAATCGTGTGGCGGGTCGCCGATTGCACTGGATGGGCTGGTCAAGCAGTTGCATCGCAGTAACCTGTTGCGAGTGTATCAAACTCTGACGGCGAAAAGCCGATAGGGCGAAGGTTGGGTTGTTCATCCGTTGGCAAGAGAGAGCAGAGATGCTCTCTTTTTGCTTTTCGGGCGCGAGGAATTTTGACAGTATGTGCCGTGTCGGTATAATCAGTGTTAGCGTGGATGTCAACGTCCGCACACACTACAATGGAGAAAAGAAATGGCAAAGATTCGGGTGATTCAATTCGGCTTGGGACCCATTGGCGCGGGTGTAGCGCGTGTCGTCGCCGCGCGTTCCGATTTTCAGATTGTCGGCGCGGTGGACATTGACCCAGCCAAAGTCGGCCATGATGTCGGGCGCATCATCGGCTTGGAGCGTGATCTGGGCGTGAAAGTATCGCGCGAGGCGGCAAAAACGTTGGCGAAGAAAGCGGATGTCGTGATGCATTGCACCAGTTCGTCGCTCCAGTCGGTCGAGCCGCAACTCGCGCAGATCATTCGCGCGCGCAAGAACATCGTTTCGACGTGTGAGGAACTCGCGATGCCTTGGGGACAGGCGCGCATCGCCAAGCGCTTGGACGCGCTGGCGCGTCGGTACAAGGTCACGGTGCTCGGCACGGGCATCAACCCTGGCTTTATGATGGACACCTTGCCGATTGTGCTGACCGGCGTTTGTCAGCGCGTCGAGCGCGTGCGCGTCGAGCGCGTGGTGGATGCGTCGAAACGTCGCCAGCCGTTGCAGGCGAAGATCGGTACGGGGTTGACGATCGAGCAGTTCAGGGCGAAAGCTGGCAAAGAGATTCGTCACGTCGGTTTGACCGAATCGGTCGCGCTCATCGCGCGTGCCCTCGGCTGGAAACTCGATCGTATCGAAGAGACGATTGCGCCGGTGATCGCACAATCGTCAGTCAAGACCGATTACTTTGAGGTGCAGCCTGGCTTTGTCACCGGCGTCGAACAGTACGGTTTTGGCATCAAGAATGGGGAGAGGGTCGTCGAACTGCATTTGCGAATGTGTGTGGATGCAGGCGAATCGGTAGACCAGATTTGGATCGAAGGCACCCCACCGATTCACTCGATCATTCGTGGCGTGCATGGCGACCTCTCGACGGCTGCAGTCGCGGTGAATTCCATCCAGCGTGTCGTTGCCGCGCCGCCCGGCTTGGTGACGATGATGGATATTCCGGTGATTTCGGTTGGCGAATGAGGGAGTTTGGGGTTGATAACGTGAAACCTGCAACCACCAACCTGCAACCTGAAACATGAAACATGTAACCATTCTCACCACCGGCGGCACGATGGCGATGACGCATGTGGACGCGGCGCGTGGTGCGGTGCCGCTTCTCACTGGTGCAGATTTTCTCGCGAATGTGCCGCGCGACCTTGCCGATGTGCGCGTGGAGGAAGTGGGCAATCTGCCGAGCGCGCATTTTACGCTTGAGCATCTCTGGAATTTGTCGCGGCGCGCGGCCGCGCTCGTCGCGCGCGACGATGTGGACGGCGTTGTCGTCACGCACGGCACCGATACACTCGACGAATCGGCGTACTTGTGCGATGTGACGATTGACACACGCAAGCCGATTGTCTTCACGGGTGCGATGCGCGCCGCGTCCGACGCCGGGTACGATGGCATCGCGAATCTCGTCGCCGCGATTCGCGTCGCCGCGTCCGATGACGCGCTCGCGCTCGGAACGCTCGCCGTCTTCAACGACGAAATTCACGCCGCGCGCGAGGTGACCAAGACGCACACGACCGCACTCGAAACGTTCCTCTCGACCGAGTGGGGACCGCTGGGGCGCGTGTACGCGGATCGCGTCGTCATCGCGCGCCGACCGACGCGCCGCGAGGTCATTCCCGCCACGCGGCTCGAACCGAACGTACATCTGCTCAAACTCGCAGTGGGAATGAGCGAGGGCTTGTTCGAGTATCTTGTGGATGTCGTCGGCGCGCGCGGCATCGTCTTGGAGACGCTCGGCGGCGGACGCGTGCCGCCCTGGTGGCTGCCGGCAATCGAACGCGCGGTGCAAGTGGGGGTGGCAATCGTCATCACCTCGCGCGTCGGCGCGGGGCGCACGGTGGATCACTATGGCTATGCGGGTGCGCATCGCGATCTGGTCAACGCGGGTTGTTGGTTCGCCGAAGGCTTGAGCGGGCAAAAGGCACGGGTCAAGTTGATGGCAGCACTCGGCACAGAAAACGCGCGCGCGTATTTTGACAACGCGGGCTAATTCGATTATACTTGCATTAACAAACGCAATGATGGAAACGAGTACGCGAGCGAATCGCTCCAGCGAGTTCGGGAGGGTGCAAGCCGAACGCGTGAACCTCGCGGAAAATCCTTCCGAAGCGGCGCGTTGAAAATCAATGAGCCAATTGCCCAATGAACCAATGAGCCAAAATATGGCAAGCGATTTGGTTCATTGGCTCATTGACCAGTAGATCGCGACGGAGTCGTGCTTCGTTAGCAAAACGCGGGGATGATTGTCCTCGGAAAAGTGAGTTTGTTAGTTGGATCGTTAGGTCGTTGAATCGTTGCATCGTTGGATCGTTGAATCGTTCGAGCGTTGGAAAAGTGAACGAACAAACGATCCGACGATTAAACTAACAAACTAAAAAGGGTGGTACCGCGAGAAACTCTCGTCCCTTTGGGCGGGAGTTTTTGATTTACGATTTCGGATGGCAGATGTTTTACGAGGAAATCTGCGATCTGGAATCTGAAATGAGGTTGAGATGACCGAACTCCTTTGCCAATCCGATGCGTACTTGAAAGAATTCGACGCGACGGTTGTCGCCGTCAATGCGGATCAGGTTGTGCTGGATCGCACCGCGTTTTATCCGCGCGGCGGTGGTCAGCCGAGCGATCATGGCACGTTATGGGCGGACAGCGCCGAGTACCGCGTGCTCGAAGTGAAGAGACAAGGCGGCGAGACGTGGCACAAGTTGGACCGTGCGGCAGCGTTCGCGGTAGGCGCGCACGTGCGCGGACTGATTGACTGGGAACGCCGTTACAAGTTGATGCGGACGCACACCGCGCTGCACATTCTTTGCGGCGTGATGTGGCGCGATTATCACGTCAGCGTCACCGGTGGCGATATGGAGCCACTTGCCGCGCGGATGGATTTCGAGTTGGAACATCTGAGCGCGGATTTCGCGCGCCAAGTCGAAGAGAAAGTGAACGCCGAAATCGCGGCGGCGCGCGAGATTCGTGTCAAGGTGTTGCCGCGCGAGCAAGCGTTCCAGATTCCCGATTTGATTCGCACGAAGATCAACTTGCTCCCGCCCGATATTTTGCAAGTCCGCACCGTCGAAATCGTTGGCTTGGATTTGCAGGCGGACGGCGGCACGCACGTCGCGAACACGCGCGAGGTGGGACGCATCAAGGTCGTGGGGCACGAGAGCAAGGGGAAGATCAACAAACGGCTGAGGATTGCGGTCGAATAATTTCAGATTGCAGATTGCAGATTTGCGCGTGCGGGGGCTGTCATTGCGAGGAGGCGGCCTTTGCCGACGAAGCAATCCCCAACTCGCGGAATGGAGATTGCTTCGCACGAACCGCTCGCAATGACATGGCGTGGTTACGATTTCTTCTCAACGAGGTCTTGCAATGTCTGTCGGATGCGGTCAAGTGTTGTCGCGTTCACTCGCCCGAACGTTTTGACCACGATGGATTGCGACAGCGCGTAGATTTTGTCTACGCGGATTCTGGATGGACGATTCAAGCCGCCCTTTTCCAGGTCGGATGAGGTGATCGCGAAACTGTAATTCACAGGTTCGGGATTCGAGGTCAGCGCGACGACGATTACGTCGGCAGTGTTGCGGTTGTAGGTGTCGTTGGAAATGACGACGACAGGTCGCCGCTTTTGCGATGAGAGATCGGTGCACGGAATCGGAATGAGTACGATGTCACCTTGCTCAGGCATTGTTCCAGTCCTCGTCGTCCAAAGGATTATTCCAGAACTCGGTACTGCTTTGCGCCGCCATCAGCAAATCGTTGAAGGCATCGCCAGATTGAATGACGAACACGGTCACGCGCGCACCCGCAGGAAACGGAACATCCAGTTCAAGATGTCCGCCCGATTTCACTTGAGTATCGTACTTGAGAGCCGTTTGTGGAAGCATAGCAGAACTCCGTCAGATCGTAATACACGCAATCACGCGGCAACGGTTTCAAACGCGACTTGATGCGCGGGCTTGGGAACGGCATAGTTCAGTTTCTCAAACCCAATAACGTGACCCGATTTGTCTTTCATCAAAATCACTTCGTCGCCCGTTTCTTCGCAGACGTACTCGTCTTGCGGATTGCCGAACCAAACCGTGAGTGTGTTGCCTGCTTGATCGTAGTAAACTTTTACTTGTGCCGTCGCGCGCGTATCTTCATTCATGGCAAGATTATATCACATTTTGGCAAGCGCGGAAAACGCGATTGCACGAACGCCGCCGAATGAATTCGGCGTCTCAGCGAGGTGGAAATCGGTTGGAAACCGATTGACGCCAACTCGATTCATCGAGTTTCCACCT